>CAYMZC010000115.1:0-8238 GCA_964394815.1 uncultured Sandaracinobacter sp.
ATGACGGCCGCGCTCGGCCAGTGGCGGGACGACCCGGCACTCGTCGCCGAAACCATCCTGCTGCCCGCCGAATCCCTCATCGGCGACCAGATGCCCGAAGTGGACCCGGAAGCGATCCACGCCGCGCGCGAAGGGCTGCGCCGCGCGCTCTTCGCCCGCCTCGGCGACCAGCTGTGGGACATATGGCACAGCTGCGACACTGACGGGCGTGACCTCTCCCCCCAGGCCAAGGGCCTGCGGCGGCTGAAGGGCATTGCGCTCGGCCTGCTGCTGGCAACCGACGATCATGAAGCAACCGCCGCCGCCTTCCTGCAATATGCAGACGCCAGCTCGATGACGGACCGCATGTCGGCGCTCACTGCGCTCAGCCATGGCAATGCAATCGAGCGGGTCGAGGTGCTGAAGCTTTTCCACGACCGCTATCGCGGCCTGCCCGAAGTGCTCGACAAATGGTTCCTGGTGCAGGCCGCCTCCACCCGGCCCGACACGCGCCGCGTCGTCGAGCATCTGGCAGGCCACCCCGCCTTCGACCCGCGCAACCCCAACCGGCTCAGGGCGCTGGTGCTGGGCTTCGGCATGAACCAGGCCCGCTTCCACGACCGCGAGGGCGCCGGCTACGCGCTGCTCGCCCGGCATGTGCTTGCAACCGACAGGCTGAATCCGCAGTCCGCCGCCCGGCTGGTACAGCCGCTGACGCGGTGGCGGCGCTTCGCCGCGCCCTGGGGGCCGCTGATGCGGGCCGAACTGGCGCGCATCGGGTCCGCGCCGGATCTTTCGCGCGATCTCACCGAAGTCGTGCAGGCGGGGCTGGCATGATCGGTCGCATCGCCACAGCCCTTCTTCTTGCCCTGGCGCTGCCGGCGGCTGTTCAGGCCCAGACAACGGCCCGGGCGCCGGCCACCACGGCTGAGGCAGGCCTTGCAGCGCCCGCCCCCATCGCGGCGCTCGTCAAGGGCGTCGACATTCCGTTCGAGCGCTTCACCCTGCCCAACGGCCTCGATGTTGTCGTCCACACCGACCGGAAGGCGCCCGTCGTCCATGTCGGGGTCTGGTATGCCGTCGGCTCGGTGGACGAACCGGCCGGCCGCTCCGGCTTTGCCCATCTCTTTGAACATCTGATGTTCTACGGATCGGCCCACCACCCGGATGATCATTTCAAGCCGCTGGAGGCGATCGGCGCGACCGATTTCAACGGCACCACCAGCTTCGACCGCACCAACTATTTCCAGACTGTGCCGACCCCGGCACTCGATCTGGCGCTGTTCCTCGAATCCGACCGCATGGGCTGGCTGCTGCCGGCGCTGACGCAGGAAAAGCTCGACGCCCAGCGCAAGGTGGTGCTGAACGAGAAGCGCCAGGGCGACAACCAGCCGGGCGGGCTGGTCTATTACCATCTGCTGTCGGCCCTGTTCCCGCCGCATCACCCGATGAGCCTGTCCACCATCGGCACCGAGGCCGATCTCGCCGCCGCGACGCTGGACGATGCCCGCGACTGGTTCCGCGATCACTACGGCCCCAACAATGCCGTTCTGGTTCTGGCCGGCGACATCGACGCCGGAACAGCCCGGCCAATGGTGGAACGCTGGTTTGGCCAGATCCCGGCTGGCCCCGTTCCGGGCCGCTTTGCGGCTCCCTTGCCGCAACGGCGGGAAACGACGCGCGCCGTCATGCACGACAAGGTGGCGGCCCCACGTATCTCGCGTTTCTGGGCGGTGCCCGACCGCGGCACGGCCGATGCCGTCAATCTCGAAATCGCCATCGCGATCCTCGCCAGCGGCCCGACCTCCCGGCTGGATGATGCCCTTGTGCGCCGGGAACGGCTGGCCGTAGGAGTCGGCGGCTCGCTATCGGCGCAGAAACTCGCCGGAATCGCCAGCCTGTCGGCCGAAGCAGCCCCCGGCATCGATCCGGCCAGCGTCGAGGCGCGTTTAGACCAGATTCTCGCCCGCTTCCTCGCCGACGGCCCCACGGCCGACGAAGTGGAGCGTGTGGCCATGCGCGCCGTATCCGGCACCATCCGCGGGCTGGAAAAGGTGGGCGGCTTCGGCGGCAAGGGCGTGGCGCTTGCCGAAGGGCAGCTTTACGCCGGCGACCCGGCCGACTGGAAACGCGAGCTGGCGCTGTTTGCCGAAGCGACGCCCGAAAGCGTGCGCGATGCGGCACGGCGCTGGCTGGCGCGCGGCGATCACCGGCTGACCCTTCTGCCCGGCGAGCGCCAGCCCAGGGACTTTACCCCGCCGCCCGCCATCCGCACCCTGGCCGTGCCGCCCCGGCCTGCCTCGCCCGGACAGACGGTGGGCGAGGCCGCAGACCGCACGCGGGGCCTGCCCGAAGCCGGCCCTGCCACCCGTTTCAGCCTGCCTGCCATCACGCGAGCGCGGCTATCCAACGGGCTGGAAGTGGTGCACGCCCGCCGCGACAGCGTGCCCGTCGTCCGCATGGCGCTGAGCTTTCCGGTCGGCGTTGCGGGCGATTCGCGCGAAAAGCCCGGCACCCAGCGGATGATGCTCGCACTGATCGACGAAGGAACCGACGGCCGCCTCGGCCGGCTGGACGGGCCGGCGATCGCCCGGCTTTCGGAAAGGCTGGGCGCCAGCATCGGCAATGGCACAACGCTCGACCGCACGCGGATCACGCTCAATGCGCTTTCGGCCAATCTGCCGCAATCCGTGCGCCTCTTCGCCGACATCGCGCGCCACCCCCTTTTCCCCGAGGATCAGCTGGAACGCGTGCGCACACAGGCGCTTGCCGCGCTGAAGCGCGAAGCGACCGACCCGAACGGTCTTGCCATGCGCGCCCTGCCGGCCCGGCTCTACGGGCCGGCGCACCCCTATGGCGCAAGCTTCAGCGGCTCGGGCACGCAAGCCGGGCTGGCTGCCATCACCCGAGGGGACATCGCGGCCTTCCACCGGCAGCTCGACCCGGCGCGCGCAAGCCTCATCGTGGTCGGCGATGTCGGGCTCGATACGCTGCTGCCGCTGCTGGAGGAGAATTTCGGGGACTGGCAGGTGGAAGGCCCCACCCATGGCACGACAGCACCTGCACCGGCGCCGGCGGCTGCCGGCCGCATCCTGCTGATCGACCGGCCGGATTCGCCGCAGTCGCTGATCGTGGCGGCCGCCCCGGCCAGACTCACCGGGCGGGATGACATAGTGGCCGCAAACCTTGCCAACGACATCTTCGGCGGCCTCGCCTCGGCCCGGCTGAACCAGGAACTGCGCGAAAGGCGCAACTGGTCCTATGGCGCATGGTCGAGCCTGCTGCCCACGCGCGAGGCCATGCCCTTCCTGATGACGGCGCCCGTGGAAACCGCCGCCACCGGCAGCAGCATCGCGGCCATTCGCGACCTGCTCGCGGCCTTTCAGGGCGATGCCCCGCCCACGCCCGGGGAAATCGCCCGCGCCCGCGCCAATCTCGTCCGCTCGCTTCCCGGCGACTTCGAGACCGGCGGCGCGCTCCTGTCCTCGCTGGAGCGCAACATCAACCTCGGGCGGGCGGACGATTATCTCGAAACCCTGCCGGAAAGGCTGATGGCCCTGCCGGATGCCGCCGTCGCTTCGGCCCCGCTGCCACGGCTCGGGGATCTGACATGGATCGTCGTGGGGGACAGGCGCCTCGTGGAACCGCAGCTGAAGGACCTGGGCCTGCCGGTAGACCATCAGGCCCCGGAATGAGGATGCCCCACAGAAGAACGGGGTGACGCCCCCGCCCGCAGCGGCTTTCATGGCCATGGGAGGAGACGTCATGACAAACGAATCACGCAAACCCTCGCGGGCGGATTTCGAAGCTGCGCTGCTGAGCACCCATCTGCCGACCCTGGCCGTGGTCACGGCACAGGCCGCCGGCGAAGACAGCCTGCTGGAAGCCGAACGCCCGGATTATGATTTCTTCGGCGATGGCATGGGCGGCTTCAGCGAAGCCTTTGCCGCCCGCATCCGTGCCGAGGCGGACAATATCCTCTGGCCGATCATCACGGGTGAAAAGCGGCCGGCCCCACCGCCGTCGGAATCCCGCGTGCGCCACATGATCGACTGGATCGCCGGGGCCGAGGTTCCGGCCCATTATCTGCCCTTCCTGATGGAAGAGCTGATGCTCGACGGAATCGATCACCGCGAACCCGACCCCCTGCCCGAGGCCGGGCGGCGACTTTCGGCCATCGTCATCGGGGCGGGCATGTCCGGCCTTCTGGCCGCCTACCGGCTGCGGCAGGCGGGCGTGGAGGTCACCATAGTGGAAGCGAATGCCGATGTCGGCGGCACCTGGCTGCTGAACCGCTACCCCGGCGTGCGAGTCGATACGCCGAACCACCTTTACAGCTATTCCTTCGAGCCGAACCACGACTGGCCGGAATTCTACAGCCAGGGTGATGTGCTGCTCGGCTATTTCCAGCGCTTCGCCGATCATCATGGCCTGCGCGCCGTCACCCGCTTCGGAACGCGGGTGGAGGAATGCCGCTGGCATGGCGACCGCGGCAAATGGTCGGTGCGCGCCAATGGCGGATCCGTTTCGCTCGAGGCCGACATGCTGGTTTCGGCCGTCGGCCAGCTGAACGAACCACGCTACCCCGACATCGAAGGCCGCGATAGCTTTGCCGGGCCGAATTTCCATTCCGCCCGCTGGGATCATTCCGTCGATCTGAAAGGCAAGCGCGTGGCCGTGATCGGCACCGGCGCGTCGGCCTTCCAGTTCGTGCCGGAAATCGCGTCGGATGTCAGCCACATGGAGGTGTTCCAGCGCACTCCGCCGTGGCTCGGCCCGACGGACAATTACCATGACCCGGTGCCCGAGCCCTTCCAGTGGGCGGTGGAGCATATCCCCAACTATGACAAATGGTATCGCTTCTGGCTGTTCTGGATGATGACGGACGGCATCCTGCCGGCCGTGCGCGCGCAGGAAGGCTGGAATGGCCCTGAAGGCACCATCGGGCCGGAAAATGCCGAGCTTCGGGCGGCCCTGGTTGAAAAGGTCAAGGAGCAGCTGACCCGCCGCCCCGGCCTTCTGGAACATGTCGTCCCGCGTTATCCGCTGGGCGGCAAGCGATCGCTGCGCGACAATGGCGTGTGGCTGAAGGCGCTGCAGCGCGACAATGTCGACCTGGTAACAAACCCCATCGCCAGGATCGAACCGGACGCCGTGGTGACGGAAGACGGCAAGCGCCACCCGGCCGACGTGCTGATCTATGGCACTGGCTTCCATGCATCCGATTTCCTGCGCAGCTTCAGGGTGATCGGCGAAGACGGCGTCGAACTGCATGACCGCTGGGGCGGCGATGCGCGCGCCTATCTGGGCCTCACCGTGCCCGGCTACCCCAATTTCTTCATGCTCTACGGGCCGAACACCAACATCGTGGTCAATGGCTCCATCATCTTCTTCTCGGAATGCGCCGTCCGCTATCTCGTGGAATGCGCCCGCATGCTTGCGGAATCGGGTGCGGTGGCGATGAAGGTCAGGCCCGAAGTGCATGACAGCTTCAACGCTCGCGTCGATGCCGAAAACGAGAAGATGGCGTGGGGGCAGCCCGGCGTGACGAGCTGGTACAAGAACGAGAAGGGCCGCGTGAGCCAGAACTGGCCCTTCGCGCTGGTCGATTACTGGAAGGCGACCCTGAAGCCGGACCCTGAGGATTATGATCTGGTGCCGCCGCCATCCGAAAGGGCTGCAAGAGCCGCCTGAAAATCCCGCCCGGCACGATCAGGCGGGCGCAGCGCAAAAGAAAAGCCGCCGGCGGATGACCCGCCGGCGGCTTTTTCGTGCCTGATGTCCGTCAGGAGGTGGCGCCGGGGAATAGCCCGGCGCCATCCTGTCAGTCGTCGTTGCCGGTCAGGAAGGAGGGCAGCGGCACATCGCCACCATCCTTGTCTTCCGACTGTTCACGGCGCGGGCCACGGTCGCGGCGCGGGCCGCCCCTTCCGCCATCGCGGCCGCCGTCACGACCACCCTCACGGCCGCCTTCGCGGCGCGGGCCACGGTCGCCGCCTTCACGATCGCCGCGCGGTTCGCGGGGCGGGCGCGTGTCCGGCAGTTCCTCGCCGGTTTCCTGATCGACAAGGCGCATCGACAGCTTGACCTTGCCGCGGTCATCGACGCCGATCACCTTCACCTTCACCATCTGGCCCTCGGACAGCACGTCCGACACCTTTGCCACCCGCTCGTTGCGGATTTCGGAGATGTGGACGAGCCCGTCGCGGGCGCCGAGGAAGTTCACGAAGGCGCCGAACTCGGGCATCCCCACGACCTTGCCGGAATAGATCTTGCCCACTTCCGGCTCGGCGATGATTCCGAGGATCCACTGGCGGGCCGCCTCGATCTTGTCGAGATCGGACGAGGCGATCTTCACCGTGCCGTCATCCTCGATGTCGACCTTGGCGCCAGTCGTTGCGACGATTTCGCGGATGACCTTGCCGCCGGTGCCGATGATGTCGCGGATCTTCTCCTTGGGCACCGACATCGTCTCGATGCGCGGTGCGTGGGCGGAAAGCTCCGTGCGCACTTCGGTGATGGCCCTCGACATTTCTCCGAGGATATGGGCGCGGCCGGCATTCGCCTGGGCGAGCGCCTGACGCATGATCTCTTCGGTGATGCCGGCGACCTTGATGTCCATCTGCAGGCTGGTCACGCCTTCGGAGGTGCCAGCCACCTTGAAGTCCATGTCGCCCAGATGATCCTCGTCTCCGAGGATGTCGGAGATGACGGCAAAGTCCTTGCCCTCGAGGATGAGGCCCATGGCGATGCCGGCGCACGGACGCTTCAGCGGCACACCTGCATCCATCAGCGCAAGGGAAGCGCCGCAGACCGTCGCCATCGACGACGAGCCGTTCGACTCGGTGATGTCGGACAGAACGCGGATCGTGTAGGGGAATTCTTCCTTGCTGGGCAGCAGCGGGTGGATCGCCCGCCAGGCCAGCTTGCCATGGCCGATCTCGCGGCGGCCAGGGGCGCCGAAGCGGCCAACCTCACCGACCGAATAGGGCGGGAAGTTGTAGTGCAGCATAAAGCGCTCATACTTCAGCCCGTCGAGACCATCGATCATCTGTTCCGCGTCGGCGGTGCCGAGCGTGGTCGTGACGATCGCCTGTGTCTCGCCACGGGTGAACAGCGCCGAGCCATGGGTGCGCGGCAGGAAACCCACCATGCTTTCGATCGGACGCACGGTGCGCGTGTCGCGACCGTCGATGCGGCGGCCTTCCTTCAGGATCGCACCGCGGACGATGTCGGCTTCCAGCTTCTTGAAAAGCTTGAGCGCCTTCATCTGCTCCTGCGGCGTTGCGTCGGCGAACAGTGCCTTGGCCTTGGCCTTGGCCACTTCCAGCGCTTCGCGGCGCTCGCTCTTGCCGAGCATGCGGTAGGCGGCATCGATGTCGGAACCGACTTCCGCCTTCAGCTTCGCCAGCATGTCGCCGCCATCGTCGGTGGCTGCCAGCTCCCAGGGTTCCTTCGCAGCCTTTTCGGCCAGCGCAATGATCGCCTCGATCACCGGCTGCATGGACCTGTGGGCAAACATCACGCCGCCCAGCATGACCTCTTCCGAAAGCTCCTTCGCTTCGGATTCGACCATCATCACGGCGCTCTGCGTGCCGGCGACGACGAGGTCGAGCGCGCCTTCCTTTAGCGATTCCCGCGAGGGGTTCAGCTGATATTCGCCATCCTTGTAGCCGACGCGGGCAGCGCCGATGGGGCCGAGGAAGGGAACGCCGGAGAGCGTGAGCGCAGCCGACGCCGCGACCAGCGCCACGATATCGGCCTCATTCTCGCCATCATAGGAGAGAACCTGGGCGATGACGTTGATCTCGTTGTAGAAGCCTTCCGGAAACAGCGGGCGCACCGGACGGTCGATCAGGCGGCTGGTGAGCGTCTCATGCTCGGTCGCGCCGCGCTCGCGCTTGAAGAAACCGCCCGGAATACGGCCGGCGGCCGAGAATTTTTCCTGATAGTGAACGGTGAGCGGGAAGAAATCCTGCCCTTCCTTAACCGACTTGGCGGCGGTGACGGCGCAGAGTACGACAGTCTCGCCATAGGTGGCGAGGACGGCGCCGTCGGCCTGGCGGGCGACGCGGCCTGTCTCGAGCGTCAGCTTGCGCCCGCCCCAGTCGATTTCCTGCTTGTGAATGGTAAACATCGGTCAGTCTGCTCTCTTCAAGCCCCTGACCAGATGCCAGAGGCAGTTCGGACAAATGCCTCGGCCGCCCGATCGGGCGGCCTTGGCGAACATGGGCCCGGCGCATGCGCTCTTCGGGCCCG
>CAYMZC010000116.1:0-8150 GCA_964394815.1 uncultured Sandaracinobacter sp.
GCTGGATGGCGGGATTTATCCGCTTTCCCATTACGGTGCTCGAAGAACTCGCCCATACACTGGCACCCAATGCGGCCGCCAGCAGCCGTGAAAGCCTGGCAACCATTCCCAATAGCGTGAACAATCTCGACGAAAACGATCCGTTCGTGCGTACGGCGGCGGGCTTTCCCATCTCATCCCAGGTGCGCTATCACTCGATCGTGGCCCAAGCCAATTCCGAAGTGGCCCTCGATGATTCCGATGACGGTCTTGTGCCTTATCGCAGCGCACATCTTCCCGGCGCACAGTCCGAGAAAGTCATTATTTCGGGGCACAGCGTGCAACAGAGCGCGGCCGCGATACTGGAGATCCAGCGTATTCTGAGAGAGGACATGGCTCTGCGGGAAGCGCATTTACAGCCATAGACAACTGCCATCTGCTGTGCGCGGCCGAGCTGATTTCGGATTTCGTATGGGCGTAATGCATTCATCTGAATGCGCAAAGAGCATCAGACTTACTGTTGCCCGCTCGACGCTGGCACAGTGGGTCGGTGCGTGCGGCGCGCAACTGCAGCCGATGGTAAAGGCGCTGGATGACGAACTGCGTCGCCACGTGGTGCTGCACGCCCACGAGACGCCGATGCTCAAGCCCAAGCATCTTGGCGACGGCAAGGCGTACCCAACGTGATCCGCCGTCTGGCGGCGACCCAGCCCATGCTCGACAAGATCGTCGGCCACCAACGCCACATCGCTCAGGCCTACGGCATATCGATGGAGCATGCGCGCTGGCTGTTGACCACCGTGGCGTTCCACTGCCTTGCCGTGGCCGACACGGTGTACTCGGTCGCCGAACGGGAACCCGTCGTGGATGCAGACCGTGCGACGGAGGAAGCCGAGATGGAGGCCGAACTCAACAGGGCATGCACGCACTCATTGTTGGCATGCTGGCCTTGATGGATGCTGATGGCCTTTCAGGAGATAGTTGATCGTCGTTCTCGTTTGTGGGGGTTGAATGGAAATCCAGGGATGCCGTAATTGAGGAGCCTGGACGGCGTATCGTTCAGGAACAAACACGCACGGGCGGCCAGGCCCTGCCGTGGCTCGACATGACGGCCTTCCTGCGCGGGGCCATCGACCTTGCGCTAGACAACCATGCCAATGCGCCACGCAGCAATACGCAATGGGTGTTCTTCGACCGTGGCCTGATCGACGCGGCGGCAGCACCCCAGGCACTGGACGGCACTACTATTCTGGACACGATTGCCCAGTCGCATCGCTACCACTCGCGCATCTTTCTGGCCCCGCCGTGGCCTGAAATCTATGTGCAGGACGAAGAACGCCGTCACAGCATGGATGAAGCGCGGGCTGAATTCGAGCGGCTTCAGCGCACCTATCCAGCGCTGGGCTATGCGGTATCGCGGTTGCCCAAGATCAGAGTGGCGCAACGCGCTGACTTTGTGCTGGACACCTTGGCTAGCCGCTAACCTACCAAGGCGAACTCTACCGTATCTCACCGCCACGTAGGACTCCATGCTCAAATCTCTTGCGTAACTCTGAGATAAGGATTGTTGGGTGGTACTGCATCGAACAACCAATTCGCATCGATCAGCAAATACCCATGCAGCTTCCGGGACTTGCGCGGCCCGGTGACTTCACAGATCCAGATGTTCAAGCCGCTGTCGTGCTTTCGATGCAACCCCAGTTTCTCAAAGCGCTTCTGCACCCACTGCCAATCCGGCATCTTGTCCTGCCGTGCCAGCGTGCCGACATGAGGGTGCTCCTGGACGTAGCGCTGGAACACACCTGGGCTGACCAAGTAGGCCGTGTCATTCACGGAATGCACGAGCGCTTTTGCGTCGTTGATGATGAGCCGGCGCGAAGCAATTCCCTGTTTCAGCCACATCATGAAATGTTCGCCTGACGGGGGCGCTGCTGTTAGGGGTGGTTTAGCAGTAGATGGTGGTGGCGAAGGAAGCACTGCGGCAGTCGCTGGCATAGGAGTGCTGGGGTCTGCGGGGTAGCTTCTCTGTGCAACCGGCTCCACATCCTGCTCGGCACCAGGCGAGCCGCTCGTGCTCACCATTGCCAGCATGTCCTCCATGACATCGGACACGGGCTGGGCCTTAGGCGGTGAGGCGGTGACGGTACTACTGCCTTCCCAAGATGGAAGTTTCTGACCGTTCGGGGCTGCCTTCGCCATGGCCGCAGGCGGCATTTTCGGCGCCTCGGCGTCGTTTTCGGCGACTGCCGCGTCGATCGCTACCGTGCCTGCAAAAGGCGTCGGTCGCTCGCCAGATTCCCAGATCAGCGCAGGAGCGAGGCGCAACAGGGTGAACGAGTGGGACCAGCCGGTGGAACTGGTTATGGTCGCGCGCCAAATAGCCTTGCCGTCGGGCGCCGGCTGCAACATGCCGTGATCCTGGAGGACGTTGAACACCGCGGTGTTGTTCGCAGGGATGCCATCGACGCCTTGGGACAGCAGGTGCGCACGCAGTTTGTCCGAGACCGTTTTGCTCACCAGCCACAGGGCATCGTCGGTGAGCCAGCCATCGGAGGCTTCCGGCTGGTTCAGTTTCAACTGTTCCTTGAGCAGGTAGCGCAACCCGTCGAGCAGCTTGCGCTGCAGCGCGTGCTTGGGCGCAGCCATGGCGCGGGCCGGATCGCCGCCCAGCTCCTGGGCCACCGAGGCCCGGTCTGCCTGCACGACAAGTTCGCCCAGTACGCCGGCGTGCTCGTACTGCCCGGCCAGGACGTAGAGCAGTGGTGCCCACAGGGACGGATAGCCGCTGAGCCAGTCCAGGGCCTCACGGTCGAGCAGTTGGTGGTAGAGCAAACCTGTCGCGGCGCTGTGCAGGCGGTACTCGCGATCGTCGCGGTAGCGGAATCGGTATGGCTGGCGCAGCGGGCCGTGCCAAGGGTGCCAGATGCTGCCGTCGGCCAGCTCGACGTGCAGATCGACGGCGATCTTGCCGATGTCGTGCAGCAGCGCGGCGTAGGCGACGGCGGCGGTCCAGGCTTCGGACTGTGCCGCTTGGTCTTCGGGGCTGGCGCCGATGGGCAGCAGATGGGACTGCCGCAGTTTCAGACTGTAGGCGACGATTTCGAGGCCGTGGTCGAGCATGCCGCCCAGATAGGCATGGTGATGCGCCTCGGAGGCCGGGAAGGCCTGGACCAGCTCGGCGTAGCGTTCCAGGGGCGCTCGGTACAGCGTGGCGAATTGCCTGCGCGACAGCGAGGTGCGCTGCCAAATGTGCTCCAGCAGCTTCTGCCGGCGCGGGGTGGCCAGCAGCGATGCGGCCGACTCGGGCCGCATCAACCCTTTCGGGAGGACGGTGGCGGGTGCTGGCGGTGGCGCGCCGGCGACCGGGGGCCGTTTTCGCTGGAACAGGGAGAGCATGCGGGTGTCCTGTGGCGGGCCGACCGGGAGGCCTTTTTGCCTTTTCGAGGTAGGGCCTTTCCCCTTGCACCCCATTCCCTTGCCGTTTCGGCCCTTTGGCCTTTAACCGTTTCGGTATAGCGGGGCCTGGGTTGCGGTTCCAGCGTCAATGTGGAACCCGCACGAATGGATTGCGCGGCGACCAGCCGCTGGCCTCGGCCTATGCTGCGGAGACGCTGTTTTCGCCAGGTAGGTTGCTCTCTAGGCGTCAAAGTTGACAAATGCGACAAAGGCGACTAGAGTAAGTCCTGTCTCAAACCTACCTGGGAGATGACCATGCCCACCGCCATTGAATTCATTGCCGACCGTCTGCCGCGTGTCACCGTGGAGGATGTGCGCCGCTTCGCGGATACCGTCGAAATCCGGGATGCGCCGGCTTTCGCGGCCGAGTTGCAGGCGTTCATTCACGAGCGCGTGGAGGCGGTAAAGCTGCCAGCCAACCTCGAAGGTGAAACGGTGGAGCACGCCTTGAAGCGTAAGACGGCTGCGCTGCGCGCTGAGACGCGCTGGGCGCCGACTGAAACCGACGTCCAGCGAGGCCGCGCCGTGCTGCTGGAAACCTTCAACCAGCCGCACAACCTGCCGCCCGCGGAGTACGCCAAGCTGGCGGACAAGTCGCGCCAGCAGATCTACAAGGACATCCTCGCCCGTCGGCTGCTGGCGCTGAACGTGGGGCCGCGAGGCCAGAAACTGCCCGACTGGCAGCTCGACCCGGTGAAGCAGCAGTTGACCCAAACCGTGCTTCAGGAGGTCGAGGGCATCGACCCTTGGACGATCTACCGCGCACTGTCCGAACCGCTCGAAGGCTTGGGCGGCCGCTCGCCAGTGGATGCGGTGACGCATGGCACGATCGACGACGTGGCCGAGGCCGTGTTCAACGTGCTGGGCGTTCAGGTGCATTGAAGCGAGATCGCCATGAGCCACGAGCTGCCTTCGTTCCTGATCGATGCCGGTGAGCTGCTCCAGCATGTGAGCCGCGTCGTCTATCGGGGCAGCCCGCTGTACTATGGCCGCAGCAGCACCAATCGCTACGATGACCCGGCCCAGGCCTACGGGGTGCTCTACCTGGGGCGCGACCTGCCCACGGCGCTGATGGAGTCGGTGTTTCATAAGCACCAGTGGCTTGCGGACACGAAGCGCTCGATCGCGCTGAAAGAAGTCCAGAGCCGGATGGTGCGCGCAGTGGGCGTGATGGACGACGTGCTTCTGGCCGACCTCACGGCGCCGGGCGTCATGGCGGGCTACTTCGGCCTGAACCTGGAGCAGTTGGCCAGCCGCGACTACACGCACACGCAGCAGGTGTCGGCCCAGGTGCATGCGATGCTTGGAGATGACGGCCAGGTGCTGTTCGACGGGGTGCTCTATCCGTCGCGCAACAACTATCCCGCCAAGAGCATCGCGCTGTTCGAGCGTGCCAGCGCGAAGGTCAGTGTCATCGAGGACATCGATCTCGTTGACCATGTGGACTGGCCGCGTTTCGTTGCTACATACCGCATCGGCGTGGAGCCCGACCCTGGCCCGTTGGAACCGGATGACGAAGCGTCCTGAAGCAGCAAGAGAACACATTGAAGCCCTAAACAGAATGAAATGGACCAAACTGAAATAGGCATCCCTCAGCAGTAGGAGACGACCATGAACACCACGACTCGCACCAGCACCGCAGAACGCCTCGGCCGCGCCTTTGGCCGCGGATGGCGTGCCTACGCGCGCTGTGAACGGCGGGCGTCGAACTGGTTGGTTTCCAAGGGCATGCCGACGGCTGGAGCCACCGCGCTCGTGTGGATGGTTAAGCTGGCTGCGCTCGGGGTGCTGCTGTACACCACCTTCTGGCTGGCCCTGGTGATGGTGTGCGTCATGGTGGTTGCCTGGATGGCCCGCAACACCGACTTGGGCGAGGAGTTGCCCGAGCCAGAGTGGCGAAACGGACCAGCAGGATTCGGCCTATACACCTACGACGGTTTCCGCATTGATCCTCATGTCGAGGACGACTAGCAGCGATCACTTCTTCGACACTGCATTGATCGCAATGCTTCCTCCCCTTCCGCCAGCAGCCTTGGCATCTCCGGTGGCTCCTGCGAGGCCTTGCAACACGTTGCCGGCACGAACGCCCGCCCAAGCCAAGGCCATGATCCAGAACGTAGGCAGTACGATGAACATCGTGCCCGTGACAAACATCAGGAGCATGTCTCCGAAGGCGTTGTTCAGCCCCACCAGCGGGTCGAAGTTGGTGTGCGGCCGATTCCAGCCGAACCCCCAGCCATAGAGCGCATCCAGGATCGTCGAATCGATCCAGCGCGCAAGCTGAAACCAGAAGTCCGTGAAGAAGAGCGCGAACTGCACGACGCTGACGGTAACGACCGTCTTCAGATCGTAGGTGCCTACGACCAGCACAAGCGGGATGCAGATGACCAGCGCCATCTTGAGCAAGGCGAGGACCATGGGCAGAGACTGTCTCACGACGTCCATGGCGGGAAACGCGGCAATCGCGCCGACGGCCATCCCAACGTCTCCCGTGGCCCGCGTCACGATGTTCGGCAAGGTCTTGTCGATCTGGCCGCCATAGTCCGTATAGACGCTACCCTGGTTCAATTTCTGTTGCCGCGGTGACGCGATGGCGCGGATCACCGAGTCGTCCACCTCGGCCCTGCTCAGGAACCCGGCCCAGCCTGCCAGGCGATTCAACAGGTTCGGGTCCACCTGTCCCAGCAGGCGTGCCCGCAGGCCATTGCCGCCATCGGCCCACCACTGCCTGCAGGTCGGGTAGCCGCCACCGCTGCCCACCTGTGCAAGCCCCGCATCGCGGGTGCTGTCGTAGGGCCAGTCGTCGCGCGGCGTGCTTGAGCGGTAGGTGTCGTAGTAGCCGCCCGTGTCCGTGAAAAACCTCGACCCTATCCAGGTCACGTCGTGCATCTGCTGCTCATCAAGCTGAGGGCGCTGCATGAACAATTTGGCCCGCGCAGGCCCATAGCAATCCCGCGAGAAATCCGCTACTTCCTGAGCCAGTACCGGGTCGTCAATGCGGGTCGCGTCGATCTCCATGCGCATCTGCCGCAGGTCCGTGCCGCATGGGATCGCCGCCACCGAGGCGCTCGTGACGGCGCGCGAGAGCGCGTGCATGAAAGCCCACCAGACCGGCACCTTCGCCGACTGGTTGTTGATGGTGCTGAAGGACTGCGACCAGCCGGTATCCGTGGGCTGCGGCACGCTGACCTGGCACTGGGCCGAGCGCGAGCTGTCGTACTGGATGGTGTTGAGATCCACGTCGATGAACGGGATGCCCGCAAACATCACCACCACGATGGCGACGAACACCCGGTTCTCGATGCGCGCAGCCGAGAGCACGCCCTTGTTGCCTTCGTCGGCACCTTCCGCACGGGCCTTCAACCACTCCTGCACGATGATGGCGACGAACGGCAGCGCGAATACTCCGCTCGACACCAGCACCGCCCAGATGCCGTTGTTGACGATCCAGGACACCAGCGTCAGGTAGTACTCCAGGTAGTCGGTCGTAAAAAGCGTCATGGCGCGGCTCCCTCTTCAGCTCTGCATCAGCAGGCTGGCTTCCAGCGCCACGATGGCGACGACGCCGGCGATCTCGCTGCGCACCAGGCGTCGCCGCGCTTGCGCGTCTTCCTCGCGGGCCAGCAGCCGGCGGCGCATCCAGACCCAGCCATAGACCGTCGCGCCGTACAGGCACAGCCGCCACACCAGGAAGTAGCCCGCGCTGGCAGCCAGCCACCGCTCCCAGCCGGCAACGCTGCCGACGAGGTAGATGCCGACGAGATTGGCGCCCACGGCCGCGGCGATGATGACCACCGCCAGGAGCAGCGCCTTTGCCGCGCGCCGGCTGAAAAGCCAGCGCGGGCGCAGCCAGGCCGCGTTCATGGCGTGCCTCCCGGGTTGCCCCGCTGCAACCGATCGAGGCGGTCGGGCACCGGGTCGCCTTCGTAGATGCCGCGCGAGCCGGCCGCGCGCGTCCCGTGGCGCTGGATGATGGCCATGGGCGAGTTGTTCGCCAGTTCGCGCCGCAGTTCAAGTTCGGTCTTGAGGTTGCGGATCTCCTGATCGAGCGTGTCGCTCTCGTGGTTCACGGCCTCGACCGCCAACTGGTTGGCCGCCACGTTGGGTTCCTTCTTGCCGGTCAGCAGGGTCCGCTGGAGCAGCAATGCCTTCTCCAGCACGGACGACAACGCGACCTCGGACGCGAGACGTCGCGCCAGCAGGTCTTGGTCTGGCTCGTCGCGCAGCGCCTCGATGACGCCGCGTGTAATGGGCAGCGAGGTGCTGCCGGCTGCATGCAGGTTCTCGAACGTCGTGTTGCGCGTCCCAGAGACCAGTTCCTGCAAGGCCTCCAGCTTGGTCTCGTACTCCTCCTGGATCAGCGGCGTCAGCCCGACGCCAGGCACGGTCTCGGTCTTGGTGCAGGAATCACACGTGCGCTGTACCTGTTCCCCGAGAACCCGCGTCGCCCATTCGGTCGCCTGCTGCGGCGACGTCCAGGTCTGGCAGGACAGGCTCGCGCAACTGGCGGGCGCGATGGAGGACGTGTCAGTCACGCTGCGCCCGTTGACCAGGTTGTAGCCCGCCCGCGTCACGTCACCGACCACCCGGATGGCCGACTGGCCCGCGCCGCCGGCATTGCTGCCGCCCACCCAGGGCACGCCGTCGTTGCCGCGGCGCGTCTCGGCCTGCTCGATCGCCGATACGGCATCCGTGCTCGACACCGCATCGCGCAG
>CAYMZC010000117.1:0-7910 GCA_964394815.1 uncultured Sandaracinobacter sp.
GCAGGCCATTATCCACCGCGCCGGCGAGGTCGAAGACGAATCCGCCAATCGCCACCCCGGCGCGCGGGCCGGAATCGCCATCGGAAAAGAGCCCCAGCGGCAGGTTCTGCACGGGGAACTCTGCATGCCCGTCAGCGCCTTCCACCCAGCTCCGCGCGCCGGGATCATGGGTTTCATCCAGTTGCCACCAGCTCACAGCGCACCTCTTTCGAATCCGGACCAGACATCGTCATAGCCGCTTTGCAGCAATGGCGTCTCCCTTGCCCAGCGTGTCAGGCGATAGGGGCGCAGGCTTTCGAACATGAAGGCCAGCCCGCCGTCGAAGCGTTCCGGCCCGAGATCCGCCGCGCTGGCGCCTGCCCAGCTTGCGGCATCCGGCCCATGGGCTGCCATGCGGTTGTGGAGCGAACCGCCGCCGGGCACGAAACCGCCGGCCTTTGCATCGTAGCTGCCGTGGATCAGGCCCATATATTCGCTCATCAGGTTGCGGTGGAACCATGGCGGGCGGAAGGTGTCCTCGGCCACCATCCAGCGCGGCGGGAAGATCACGAAATCGCAACTCGCCACGCCCGCTTGCCCGGAGGGGGAGGTGAGGACGGTGAAGATCGACGGGTCGGGATGGTCGTAGCTGATGCTGCCGATGCTGTTGAAGCGCGCCAGATCATAGCGCCAGGGCACCAGATTGCCGTGCCATCCGGCAACATCAAACGGCGTGTGGGGCAGGACCGTGCGCCACAGGCGGCCGCCAAGCTTGAAAACAAGCTCAGTCGGCGCATCCGCTTCCACTGCGGCATCGGGTGTTTCGAAATCGCGCGCGTTCGCCAGCCCGTTCGAGCCGATCGGCCCCAGTTCGGGCAGGCGGAACAGCGCGCCATGGTTTTCAAGGCACCAGCCACGCGCGTCCGCCTCGACATCCACCCGCATCGCCATGCCGCGCGGCACGAGGGCGACATGGCCGGGCGGGACCGTCATCCGGCCAAGCTCGGTGGTGAGATGCAGCGCGCCTTGTTGCGGCACGAAGAGCATCTCGCCATCGGCATTGCGCAGCGCACGGCCCGCCATGGGGCGGTTGCAGGCATAGAGGTGAATGGAAACGCCCGTGCCCTCTTCGGCGGAACCGTTGCAGGCAAGCGTGTGCAGCCCGTCCAGCCAGTCCACCGGGTGGGCAGGCAGGGGCAGCGGATCCCAGCGCAGGCGGTTCGGGTCAAGCCGGCCATCGTCAAGCGGCGGGGCCGCCAGCCCGCCATGGGCCAGCGGCACGAGCGGGCCATGCTGGGCCGAGGGACGCCGGCGATAGAGCCAGCTGCGCCGGTTTTCATGGCGCGGCGCCGTGAAGGCGGTGCCCGAAAGCTGCTCGGCATAGAGGCCAAAGGCCGGGCGTTGCGGGGAGTTGCGACCGACAGGCAGAACCCCCGGCCTGATTTCGGACTGGAATTCCGACCCGAAGCCGCTTTGCATCAGCTGCGCATCCCCGCCGGGATCACGCCCCGGCGCATCTGGTCAAGCTCCAGGCTTTCGAAAAGCGCCTTGAAATTGCCTTCGCCGAAACCGTCATTGCCCTTTCTCTGGATGATCTCGAAGAAGATGGGGCCGACCATGTTTTCGGTGAAGATCTGCAGCAGGAAGCCACCGCCCGTTTCTGGCGCGCCATCGATCAGGATCCGGCGCCGGCGCAATTCTTCCACATCATGCCCATGGCCGGGAAGCCGTGCGTCGATCATGTCGAAATAGGTGTCGGGGCTGTCCTGGAAGCGGATGCCATTGGCTTTCAGCTGGTCCACCGTCTTCAGGATATCGTCAGTCGCCAGCGCGATATGCTGAATTCCCTCGCCATTATAGGCCTTCAGGAATTCCTCGATCTGGCTGTGCTCGTCCTGGCTTTCGTTGAGCGGAATGCGGATCTTGCCATCGGGTGCGGTCATGGCCCTGGAAAAGAGGCCGGTTGCCTGCCCCTGGATATCGAAGTGGCGGATTTCGCGGAAACCGAAGATGCGCTCGTAATAATCGGCCCAGCGCGCCATCTCCCCGCGCCCGACATTGTGGGTGAGATGGTCGAGCGTGTGCAGGCCGGCGCTCCTGTCGGCCCTGGTGGCGCCGGGCACCGGCACGAAATCGACATCATAGATTTCCGCCGCCCCGTAGCGGTCGACGAGATAGAGGTTGGCGCCGCCGATGCCGCGGATCGCCGGGATGTTGAGCTCCATCGGCCCGACCTTGCCGCTGACAGGCTCTGCACCACGCTTCAGCGCTTCCTCGAAGGCGGCGCGCGCGTCCTTCACACGGAAAGCCATGGCATTGGCGCTCGGCCCGCGGTTCGCGCGAAATTCGGCCACCTGGCCTTCCGGCTCGAAGTTCAGCAGGAAGTTGATGTCGCCCTGCGCATAGCGGCGGACATTCTTCGACCGGTGCGTGGCGATATGGGTGAAGCCCAGCTTCTCGAACAACGCGCCGAGCGCATCGGGATCGGGGCCGGTGAACTCGACGAACTCGAAGCCGTCGAGCCCCATGAAATTGTCCTGGCTCTGGTTGCCGGCGGTCGTTGTTGTTCCGATAGCCGCGGCATCGGCGCGCGCGGCTCCTGCTGTGCTGGCCATTGCTACTGCTCCAGATTGATGTAATGGCCTTTATCGTAACCCCTGTTACGATCTGGCGCAAGCATCCAGACGTTCGAGCAGATCGCCCAGCAGGCGCTTCTCCTCGGGCGTGAAGACCCGGAAAAGCTCCGCTTCCATCTCGATCGCAAGGGGGGCGACCTCTGCATAGAGGAGCGCGCCCTCCTCGCTGAGGGACAGGTCCAGGGTACGGCGGTCGTCGCTTCGGGTCCGCTTCACCAGTCCGCGATCGACAAGCGCTGCCGCCGCGCGCGAGATCGTCATCTTGTCCATGCGGGTTGCGACGGCCAGTTCGGCCTGGGTGGCGTGTTTTCGTTCGGCAATCACGGCCAGAAGCCGCCATTCCGGGATCCTGAGGCCGAAGCGGGCGCGATAGACCCCGGCGATCCGTTCGGAAACGGCATTGGACGCAAGCGAAAGGCGGTAGGGCAGGAATTGCGAGAGCTTCAGCATGAGGCCGGACCCTATCGCCACCGCGCGCGAGGGCAAGAGGGGGGGCAAGGGGTGGCGGCAGGGGGAAGCGACGCCTTTCAGCTTTCGCGTTCGTTTGACGCGCCGGAACGGGGACGGCAGGATTGCCCGGCAGCCCAGCGGGCCCCAGCAGCAACCGGAGCGTTACTTCATGACCGCAGACGTCAGACTTACCCTGAGTGGCCATGTAGCCGAACTGATCTTTTCCAACCCGCCCAGCAATCATGCCACTGTCGGGCTGCTGCGTGACCTTGCCGACAGGCTGGACGCACTTGACCGCGACCCGGACTGCCGCGTCGTTGTCATCGCGTCCGAAGGGAAGGTCTTCTGCGCTGGCGGCGATCTTGTTTCCCCCGGCGGGCTGGGCGGTGCGGGCGATGACCCGGTGCGCGAATTCTACGATCAGGCCGAGCGGCTGTTCGCCTTTGGCAAGCCGATCGTGGCGGCGGTGCAGGGCGCGGCAGTGGGGGCGGGCCTGGGTCTGGCCGTGATGGCGGATTTCCGCGTGGCGGCGCCCGAGGCGCGCTTTGCAGCCAATTTCGTGAAGATGGGTTTTCACCCCGGTTTCGCGCTCAGCCATACGCTGCCCCGCCTGATCGGCCAGCAGCGCGCGGCCGAGATGATGCTGACCGGTAACCGCTACAAGGCCGAGGAGGTGCTGCCCTGGGGGCTGGTGGACCGCATCGCGGCCTTTTCCTTCCTCCGGCAGGGCGCCCGGCTTCTGGCCGAGGAAATCGCGGTGAACGCGCCCCTTGCCCTGGCCGAGACGCGGGCGACCATGCGGGCCGGCATGCAGGAAGACGTGCGCGCGGCGCTGGTGCGCGAACATGCCGCCCAGATGCGGCTGCGCCCGACGGAAGACCATGCCGAGGGCCTGCGCGCCGTGGCCGAGCGCCGGCCCGGGCAGTTCGTGGGGCGCTGAGCCGATGGCGGCGCCCCGTAAGGGGCGCCGTCTTCCGGGGCTGCAGCGTGGCCCGTTTTTCAGTAGATGACGTAGCCGCCGTCGATCACCAGCGAATCCCCGGTGTGGAAACGCGAGGCCTTGCTGGCGAGATAGACGGCGATGCCGGCGAAATCCTCGCCATCGGCCCAGCCGCCCATCGGCACGCGGCTGATCACCTTTTCGTTGAACTTGTCCCAGCCCTGGCTCTTTTCCGTCATGCCTGAGCGGGTCCAGCCCGGAAGTATGCTGTTGACGGTGATGCCCTTCGGCCCAAGCTCGACCGCCATCGCCCGCACCAGGGCAACGACAGCCCCCTTGCTGGCGCCATAATGTTCGTTGCGCGCCGCGCCATGGATGGCGGCGGTGGAAGCGACCGCCACGAGCGAGCCGCCCTTGTCGCCTGTATCGGCGCGGGCCACCATGTGTCGCGCGGCTTCGCGCAGGGTGTAGAAAACCCCGTTCACGTTGATGTCCTGCACGCGGCGGAAATCGGCGTCGGAGATGGAGAACATGTCGCGGGCCGGGATGGAGATGCCGGCATTGGCGATTGCCTGGTCCAGACGGCCATGGCGTTCGAGGATCTGTTCGATGCCCGCCTTCACGGCGGCCTCATCCGCAACATCGACGCGCGCAGCCATCACCTCGCCACCTTGCGCCTTCAGCCGCTCGACGGCCTTTTCGTTGCGCTCGGCATTGGTGCCCCAGATGACGACGGTGGCGCCATGCATGGCCAGCCCTTCGGCCATGCCAAGGCCGATGCCGTTGTTGCCGCCGGTGACAAGCGCCACCTTGCCGCTGAGATCGAACAGGTTCTTCATGGTGCGCGCCTCCTCCTTGCCTTCAGGCTGTTATCCGCCCCGGGTCATTGCCCGCCGGGCCAATGGCCCACTGTGCCCAGGATTAGGGAAAAAGCGATGCCGGGGCGCTTGGCGCTTCTGATAGCAGGACCAGCGCCGGATGCCTGTTCGCAGGCATGGGCTGGCGTGAGGGAAGGGGGAAGAGACCGGATGGTGGGCGCGACAGGGATTGAACCTGTGACCCCTGCCGTGTGAAAGCAGTGCTCTACCGCTGAGCTACGCGCCCATTGCCATCCGGTGGAGTGCGGCGGGTAAGGGAAGCCCCGCCGCCTGTCAACATCTCTTGCACAGCTTCCCGCATGCTTTTTGCAGCCCGGGCCAGCCGTCGCCGCCCGGCCCGGGCATCATCGGGTTCATATCAGTGGGTCGTCAGCGCCTCGGGCGGCGGCGGTGCTGCCTCGGCCGAGGCAGGGGCAACCGCCTGGGCATCGGGTGCGACCAGCGGCAGAGGTGTCAGGGGCCTGGTGAAGGCATGTGCGAGCACCTCGTCCACATGCGTTACGGCTATGATCTCCAGCCCCTCGCGCACATTGGCCGGGATGTCATCCAGATCCTTCACATTGTCCGCCGGTATCAGCACGGTCCTGATGCCGCCGCGATGGGCCGCCAGCAGCTTTTCCTTCAGCCCGCCGATGGGAAGCACGCGCCCGCGCAGCGTGACTTCGCCGGTCATGGCGACGTCGCGGCGCACGGCGATTCCGGTCAGGGTCGAGACGATCGAGGTGACCATCGCGATCCCGGCCGAGGGGCCATCCTTGGGCGTGGCGCCTTCGGGCACATGGACGTGGATATCCTTCTTGGCGAAGGTTGCCGGATCGATGCCATAGGCCTCGGCACGTGCCTTCACGAAGCTGAAGGCCGCCGTGATCGATTCCTTCATCACGTCCCCGAGCTTGCCCGTCGTGCTGATCACGCCCTTGCCGGGCACTGTCACGCTTTCGATGGTCAGGAGGTCGCCGCCGACGGAGGTCCAGGCAAGGCCGGTCACCATGCCGATCTGGTCTTCCGCTTCGCTCATGCCGAAGCGGAATTTCCGGACGCCCGAGAAATCCTTGAGATTGTCGGCCGTGACGGTGACGCTTTCGGCCTTCTTCTCGAGAATCTGCCTGAGCGACTTGCGGGCCAGCTTCGCCAGCTCGCGCTCCAGCGTGCGGACGCCTGCTTCGCGCGTGTAATAGCGGATCAGGTCGCGCAGCGCCTCGTCGGTGACGGCGAATTCCTCGGGCTTCAGGCCATGGGCTTCATATTGCTTGGGCAGCAGGTGGCGCTAGGCAATCTCGACCTTTTCATCCTCGGTGTAGCCCGAAAGCTGGATGATCTCCATGCGGTCCAGCAGCGGCTGGGGCATGTTGTAGCTGTTGGCCGTGGTCACGAACATGACGTTCGAAAGGTCGAAATCGACTTCGAGATAATGGTCGTTGAACTTGCTGTTCTGTTCCGGGTCCAGCACTTCGAGCAGGGCCGAAGCCGGGTCGCCACGGAAATCCTGGCCCAGCTTGTCGATTTCGTCCAGCAGGAACAGAGGGTTGTTCGTGCCGGCCTTGCGCAGGTTCTGCACGATCTTGCCCGGCATGGAGCCGATGTAGGTGCGACGGTGGCCGCGGATCTCGGCTTCGTCGCGCACACCGCCCAGCGACTGGCGGATGAACTCCCGCCCCGTCGCCTTGGCGATCGAGCGGCCGAGCGAGGTCTTGCCGACACCCGGAGGCCCGACGAGGCACAGGATCGGCCCCTTCAGCTTGTTGGTTCGGGCCTGGACCGCGAGATACTCGATGATCCGGTCCTTCACCTTTTCCAGGCCATAATGGTCGGCGTCCAGAACCTGCTGCGCCGCCACGATGTCGCGCTTCACCTTCGAGGACTTGCCCCAGGGAAGGCCAAGCAGCACGTCGAGCCAGTTGCGAACGACAGTCGCCTCGGCCGACATCGGCGACATGGACCGCAGCTTCTTCACTTCGGCGAGCGCCTTGTCGCGCGCCTCCCTGGTCAGCCGCGCCTTCTTGATGCGCGCTTCATATTCGGCAGCCTCGTCGGCGCCTTCCTCGCCGTCGCCAAGCTCCCGCTGGATCGCCTTCAGCTGCTCGTTCAGATAGTATTCGCGCTGGGTCTTCTCCATCTGGCGCTTGACCCGGCTCTTGATCTTCTTCTCGACCTGCAGAAGCCCGATTTCGCCTTCCATGAAGCCGAAGATCATTTCCAGACGCTTCGCGACGCTGGTTTCGGCAAGCAGGGCCTGCTTGTCGGCAATTTTCAGGTTCAGGTTTCCGGCAACGGAATCGGCGAAGCGCCCCGGCTCCTCGATCTGGCTGATCTGAAGGGCGACCTCGGGCGAGGTCTTTTTCGCGGCCTTCACATAATGCTCGAACTGCTTCTGCGCCGAACGCAGCAGGGCCTCGCCCTCGCGGCCTTCAAGCTCCTCGTCGGCGATGGCGGCCACTTCGCCGACCAGATGTTCGCCGCTTTCATCGAGGCTCGACAGGCTGGCGCGCTGCTGGCCTTCCACCAGCACCTTCACCGTGCCGTCGGGAAGCTTCAGAAGCTGCAGGACTGTCGCCAGCGTGCCGACATCATAGAGGCCGTCACGCTTCGGGTCCTCGTCAGCCGGGTTTTTCTGGGACAGGAGGAAAATGGTCTTGTCGGTCTGCATGACCGCTTCAAGCGCCTTCACCGACTTGTCACGGCCGACGAAGAGCGGAACGATCATCTGCGGGAACACGACGATGTCGCGCAGGGGCAGAACGGGGCGGGTCATGGTCTCGGGTGCATTCATGATAGGGGCAATATGGGGTGCTGTTCCGGGCCATGCAATCACCGCCGCGGCCGCTAACCCTGATTCCCGCGAAAGGCGCCCGCGAGAAACGGTTTCCGGCCTTCAGGCGGGGGGTGAGAGTTCGGGCGCGGGGCCGGGGCTGTCGCAGGCAGGTGTTGTCGAAAAGCGGATGGGGTGACGGGCGACGCGCACCGGCCCCAGCGCCCCCTGGTCCACTGTCAGGATGCAGTCATTGTGGATGACCTGCGGGTCGTCCA
>CAYMZC010000118.1:0-7871 GCA_964394815.1 uncultured Sandaracinobacter sp.
TTCGCGGAGTGACTGGAGTTCAGACGTGTGCTCTTCCGATCTCAGGCGCTGGCGGCCCATGCCGTGCCGCGCGGGCTGGACCCGGCCGGCCTTTCCATCATCGAAGAGGGCTTCCTGCCGCTGCTGACGGATGGCCCGCTCGACCCGCTGGCGCTGGCCACATCGCGTGGCGCTCCGCTGTTCCGGGCGCTTGCAACCGTTGTTCTGGGCCGTGCCCCTGAAGCGGCCGAAGCCGAAGCCGCCGAACTGGCCGGCACGCGCTGGGCGCTTGCCCGACTGTGGCGGCCGGGCTGGGGGCAGGCTGAACTGCGGCTTTCCCGGCTCGATCCGCCGCGGCTTCCTGACCTCCCCGCTACCCGTCTGCCGGCATCGCTGGCCGTGCTCGATGCCCTTGCCCATGAGGATTGGGCGCGCCTGCGGTCTGGCCGGCCCCTGCGGCGCGCGGCCTCGGCCGGCCGCCAGTGGCGGATGCTGCGCACGGCCATTTCCGCCCGCTAGGCGGCTGGCTGTCGCCATGCTAGGCGGCATCCGGGGTCGGCACTGGGGCGCGGGTGGGCGCGCCCGGTCCGAAAGCGCTGTCCATGCTCCACGCCCGGTTTCGACTGTTTTTCGCGCTTGGCGCAGCCCTTGCCCTTGGCGCGGCGGCGACGCTCTGGGCCACCGGCAGTGCGGAGAAGGCGGCATCGCCCCAGTCCGCGGCGCCGGCCATGGCCCCGCTGGCCCCACCCCTGCCGGACGATGGCGAAGATGTGCCGCCCGCCCCGCTTCCGCCTTCCCCGAAAAGCCGGGAGGAAAAGCGCTTCGCCCGCGCCGACCGCGATGACGACGGGCGAATCCTGCAAGATGAATATCTGCACGCGCGCCGCCGCAACTTCGACAAGCTCGACCGGGACGGGGACGGGCGGCTGTCGTTCGAGGAATATGCAGCAAGCGGCATCGCGAAATTCCGCAAGGCGGACTCTGACGGCAATGGCGCACTGACAGCGGCGGAGTTCGCGACCACGGCGCCGCCGCCACGAAAGCCGCGTGCCTGCGCCTGCCCGCAGGACAATGCCGCAGCGGAATGATGTGACCGGATTGATTGCCGGCCGGGTTCGATGTGACCAGCCCGGCAGTCCGGAAAGCATGCATCTGGCATGGTGCATGACTAAATCATTTATTAACCTCAGGAAAACGGTGGATTCAGCGCCTCGTCAGCCAGCCGGCGGCATGAAGGGCGCAAGGTTGGCAGCAGGCCGGCCGAATCAACAAGGGCCGGCCCCGAGCCGCCCGATATAATTTGAAAGGTTTCTTGCCATGGCTCTTGCCAGGACTGTTTTCGGCGCCGCCCTTTTCGCTGGCGCCACTCTTGCCGCCTCCCAGGCGATGGCTGCCGAACCCTTCAACGGGCCCTATATTGGTGCCGAACTTGGCTGGCAGCAGAACAAGATGGGCACGAAGGCCAGGCTCGGCGCGCCGGTCTATGACGTCAAGGACAAGGACGACGCCTTCGCTTATGGTGCCGTGCTCGGTTATGATGCGAAGGTAGGCAGCGGCTTCGTGCTGGGTGCGGAGGCATCGGTTTCCGGTAATGACGGCACCGTGCGCGGCCCCGCCGGCCTCAGCTATGATACCGGTCGCACGCTCGGCCTCGCGGCCCGCGCCGGCGTCCTCGCCGGCCCCGAGACGCTGGTTTATGGTCGGGGTGGCTGGGTGAACACGCGCTTCACTGTCGAGGATGCCGTCGGCAGCCGCAGTTCCAACCGCGATGGCTGGACCCTTGGCGGCGGTGTCGAGCATATGCTGACGCAGAATGTCTCGCTGAAGGGCGAGTATCGCTACAGTGAATACAAGAGCTTCCCGGCCCGCACGCTTGATGTCGCCACGAATGATGCAACGGCCAGCCCGTCGCGCCATCAGCTCATGGCTGGTGTGAACGTCCGCTTCTGACCTCCGGACGAACACGCCGCCGCCGGCCCCTTGCCCTTTCCGGGCGGGGGCCGGTCAGGCGGCCGCGCCGTCTTTCCTGTCGTCTTCCGCGCCCGGCGTCGCGGCAGCTTCCAGCAGCCGGCGTTCCAGCGCTTTCAGCCTTTGCGTCGAGACGATCTTGTCCCCCGTCAGGTCGGTCAGATAGAAAGTGTCCACCGCCCGTTCGCCATAGGTTGCGATATGCGCGGAATGGATGGTGACCCGCGCGCCATAAAGCGCATAGGTCAGCGCATAGAGCAGCGCCGGCCGGTCCAGCGCATTCACTTCCACCACCGTGAACCGGTTCGACGCCTTGTTGTCGATCAGCACCTGCGGCACGACGCGGAAGGCTTCCTGCCGCCGCCGCGGCAGGGGGCGCGCCTTCAGCCTGTCGGCCAGCTTCACCTTGCCGGCCAGCGCATCCATCACCGCCGTTTCCATCCGGCGGATCTGCTCCGGCTCGTCGAACGGGCCGCCGAGCGGGTCCTGCACCACGAGATTGTCGAGCGCCATGCCATCGCGCGTGGTGTGGATTCGCGCATCGACGATGCTGGCCCCGCCCAGCGCCAGCCCGCCGGCGATACGGTAGAAGATGCCGGGATGGTCCGCCGCATAGATGGTGACAAGCGTCGTGCCAGCGACCTTGTCCGGCTGTGAGCGGATGCTGAACTGCTGCTTGTCCCGGTCCGCGTCCATCACCAGCGCCATGTTGGATGCAAGCACATCCGATGGCTCTGCCAGCCAGTAGCTGTCTGCGAAGCGGGTGGCATAGGCTTCGAACTTCGCCTCGGCCACGCCCATCACCTGGCGCAGCCGCTCCTGCCGCCGGGATATGCGCTCGCGCCGGCCCGTCTGCTTGTGGCCCAGGCGCAGCACTTCTTCGGCGCTGGTGTAAAGCGTGGTCAGAAGCTGCGCCTTCCAGCCGTTCCACACGCCCGGCCCCACGGCGCGGATATCCACCACCGTCAGCACCAGCAGCAGGCGCAGCCGCTCCATGCCGGCCACGGCCTCGGTAAAATCGAGTATGGTCTTGAAGTCGGCGAGGTCGCGCTTGAAGGCCGTGGCGCTCATCAGCAGATGGTAGCGCACCAGCCATGCAACCGTATCCGTCTCGGCTTCCGTCAGGCCGAGGCGCGGGCACAGCTTCATCGCCACTTCGGCGCCCAGCACGCTGTGGTCCCCGCCGCGGCCCTTGGCGATGTCATGCAGCAGAACGGCGACGTAGAGGACGCGCCTGGACAGCAGCTGGTGGATCACCGTGGACGACAGCGGATGGTCGTCCTGCAGCGCGCCCTTCTCGATCCGGGCGAGCAGGCCGATGGCGCGGATGGTATGCTCGTCCACCGTATAATGATGGTACATGTCATATTGCATCTTGGCCACGACACGCCCGAAATCGGGAATGAAGCGCCCGAAGACCCCGGCCTCGTTCATCAGGCGCAGCGTGGTTTCCGGGTCTCTCGGGCTGGTCAGCACATCGAGAAACAGCGCGTTGGCGCGGGGGTCCCGGCGGACCGCCTCGGTTATCAGCGCTGAATCGCGGGCCGCCTGCCTGAGGGTGAGGGGGTTGATCTCCAGCCCCTCGCGGTCGGCGATCTGGAACAGTTCGATGAGCCGGACCGGATCCTCGGCGAAATAGCTGTCCGACGGGGCTTCCATGCGCCCGCGCACCAGCCGGAAGCCATTGAGCCGGCGCGGCCGCCGTGAAAGGCGGGGCACCCAGGCGGTTCGCGAGACGCTTTCCTCGAGATGCGCCAGGAACAGCCCCGTCAGGCTGCCGACCTGGCGCGCCGTGAGGAAATAATGGCGCATGAAGCGCTCCACCGCCGCCATGCCCGGGCGGTTGGCATAGTTCATCCGGTCGGCAAGCTCGCGCTGCACGTCGAAGGTGAGGCGCTCCTCGGCCCTGCCGGCGAGATCGTGCAGGCTGATGCGCACCGCCCACAGATGGTTGTGGGCACGCTGGAACTGCCGGTAATCGGCCGCCGTGAAGAGGCCCTTGTCCACCAGTTCGGCGGCGCTGGTCGCCTGCATGGCGAACTTGCCGATCCAGTAGAGGGTCTGCAGGTCGCGCAGGCCGCCCTTGCCCTCCTTCACGTTCGGTTCGACGACATAGCGGCTGTCGCCCATCCGGCGGTGGCGCTCGTCGCGCTCGGCGAGCTTTTCGGTGATGAAGGCCCGGGCCTCGCCGGCGACGATATCCGTCATGAAGCGGCTGCGCGCTTCCTCATAGAGGGACTGGTCCCCCCACAGGTAGCGGGCTTCGAGCAGCGCTGTCTTCACGGTCAGGTCGGATTTCGCCATGCGGATCATCTCGTCCACCGTGCGGGTGGAGTGGCCCACCTTCAGGCCCAGATCCCACAGGATGTAGAGAATGGCCTCGACGACCTGCTCGACCCAGGCGGTATGGCGAAGCGGCGCCAGGAACATGATGTCCACGTCCGACCATGGCGCCATTTCGGCGCGCCCGTAGCCGCCCACGGCCACAAGGCAGATGCGTTCGGCCGTGCTCGGATTGTCCAGCCGGTAAAGCTGCTGGGTGGTGGCATCGAAGGCCATGCGCAGGATCTGGTCGATCAGGAAGGATTGCGCGGCCGCCAGTTCCATGCCCCGCCCCGGGTTGGCGCGGATGCGGCGGCGGATTTCGGCCCGGCCGTCATCCAGCATCTTCCTGAGCGCCATCGCAACCGCGAGGCGGCGTTCCTCGGCGGGGGCATCCGCAATGGCTTCCTGGACTCGGGCGGTGGCCTGCCGCCGGTCGATGATGGCGCGCCGGTTGGGCACATGGTCGTAAAGGCTGCTCATGTCATGCCCTGATAGCCTGTTCCGGGGCAGGCGCACAGATGGCAGGGCCGTTTCCGGGGCATGACGCCATGTGTGCTCCATGTGCGCTCCATGTGCGCTCCATGTGCGCTCGGGCCTTCCGGTCTCGACATGCGCAAATGGACAGGGCCGCAAAGCCTGAAACCTGTTTCACGGCGGAAATTTGGCTGCTAGGTGATGGGCGGGAGAGTTACGGGGGAATGCATGGAGCCTACTGAAGCCGAAATCGGCGAAGCCAAGTCCCGGGTCGGCGGTCCTTACAGCTGGTATGTGCTGGGCGTTCTCGTCCTCGTATACGTCTTCAACTTCATCGACCGGCAGATCATGTCCATCCTTGCGGAGGACATAAAGCGCGACCTGGGCATCGGCGATGCCGAAATCGGCTTTCTCTATGGCACGGTGTTCGGTGTCTTCTACGCACTGTTCGGCATTCCGCTCGGCCGCCTGGCAGACATGTGGCACCGTGTCCGCCTGCTGACGGCGGGCCTCACCCTCTGGTCCGGCATGACGGCGCTGTCGGGCGCAGCGCAGAATTTCGGCCAGCTGGCCGCAGCCCGCATCGGCGTCGGCGTCGGCGAAGCCTCGGCCACACCCGTCGCCTATTCGGTATTGTCAGATTATTTCCCCAAGGAAAAACGCGCAACGGCGCTCGCCGTCTATTCGTCCGGGCTTTACCTCGGTGGCGGCATCTCGCTGTTCCTGGGCGGTTTCATCAAGGATGGCTGGAACGACGCCTTCCCCGGTGGCGGCCCGCTCGGCCTTGTCGGCTGGCAGGCCGCCTTCATGGCGGTCGGTATTCCGGGCCTGCTGCTCGCCATCTGGGTTTCCACCCTGAAGGAGCCGATCCGCGGGCTTTCCGAAGGCATCATCATGCCCAAGGAACCGAGGCCCTGGCCGAAATTCTTCACCGAGCTTTCCTCGGTTCTGCCGCCCTTCACCTTTTTCCACGCGGCCCGCTACGGCAAGCGTGCGCTGCTCGACAATGTGATCGCAGCGCTTGTCATCGCGGCGATCGCCTGGGGGCTGACACAGCTGATGGGCAGCTGGCAGCAGTGGCTGGCGCTCGGCACCGGCTCCTATGCGGTGTTTTCCTGGTCGCAATCCATCAAGATGCGCGACCGGCCGACCTACCAGCTCATCTGGGGCACGCCGGCCTTCATCCTGGTCGTCATCACCTTCGGGATCGTCTCACTGAAGGGCTATGCCGTGGGCTTCTGGGCAGCGCCCTATGCCATGCGCACCTTCCAGGTGGACGCAGCGACCGCCGGCCTGTTCCTGGGCGGCGGCGGCGCGCTGGGCGGCTTTCTGGGCGTGATCATCGGCGGCCGCATGGCGGACTGGTTCAAGCGCGGCAACCCGGCAGGCCGCCTGTTCGTGCCCATGGCCGGCATCTTCGCCACCGCGCCGCTCATCTGGCTGCAGTTCACGACGGAATCGGTCGCCCTGTTCTACGTTCTGGCCTTCTTCAACTCGATCACCGGCTCGATGTGGGTGGGGGTTGCTGCCGCCACGACGCAGGATCTTGTGCTGCCGCGCATGCGCGGCGCTGCCACGGCCACCTATTTCCTCGGCACCACCATGATCGGCCTGGGCCTTGGCCCGTTCACCGTGGGCAAGCTGTCCGAGGTGTTCGGTAGCCTTGCCAAGGCCAATCTGGCACTGATCACGCTCATGCCTGTTGCCGCGGTGCTGCTCTATCTCATCTACCGCCAGCTTCCGGCAGCCGAAGCTTCGAGGCTCGACCGTGCGCGGGCCCATGGCGAACCAGTCTAGGAGTGCTCATGTCGTTCAGGATTTCCGATCTCTTTTCCGTTGCCGGCAAGACCGTCGTGATCACCGGCGGAAGCCGGGGCATCGGTGAAATGATCGCCCGCGCCTATGTCGAGAATGGCGCCAGGGTCATCCTCAGCAGCCGCAAGGCATCCGATGTGGAAGGGCTTGCAGCCGAACTCGGCCCGAACGCAACCGCCATCGCCGCGGATCTGTCGCGGATGGACGAGATCGAGCGCTTCGCGGCCGAAGTCGCGAAGCTGACGGACAAGGTCCATATCCTGTTCAACAATGCCGGCGCCTCCTGGGGCGCGAGCTTCGACGAATTCCCCGAAGCCGGCTGGGACAAGGTGATGGACCTGAACGTCAAGTCCGTCTTCTTCCTGTCGCAGAAACTGGTGAAGCTTCTGGAAGCGGCGGCAACGCCCGAGGATCATGCGCGGATCATCAACATCGGCTCGATGGATGGCCAGCATGTGAGCCACATGGAAACCTACAGCTATGCGGCATCGAAGGCGGGCGTGCTGCACCTTACCCGCATGATGGCGAAGAATCTCGCCAGCCGGAACATCACCGTCAATGCGATCGCGCCGGGCTATTTCCCCTCGAAGATGACGGCGAGCGTCGCCGACGACATCAACGAGAACGCCCTCGACAAGACCCCGCTGAAGCGCTGGGGGGATTCGCTGGACATGGCCGGTTGCGCGCTGTTCCTGGGCTCCAGGGCTTCGGCCTTCCTGTGCGGCGCCACCATCACGGTGGATGGCGGCTATTCCACCACGGCCTGATCCATTTTCCTGAGCGCGGTGCGGCGGGCCTTGCCCAGCCGCACCGCCTCGGGGCCATTCTGTCCCAGGCTGAACTGCTTCAGGGGCCGGGCTGTGTGTCCGCTCCGCCTATATGTTTGACAAGCCGCCGGAAGGCGGCGCTCATCACCGCGTCGACCGGTTCCGCCATGGCTTCCAGCCCGGATGCCGTGCCGGCCACCCTGTATTCCATCGACAGCAGCGTGCCGGGTCCATCCGGCTTCAGGGTGAAGTCGAGCACGGCGTTGACCGGGAGCGCCTGAAGCGGTCCCAGGCCTCCTTCGAGCCTGAGGAGGACAGGCGGCATGGACGCCAGCACGCTTGCGTGGCGTACGCTGCCCCCATCCCAGCGTTCCAGCAGCGCGCCGCCCGCATCCGCTTCCAGCCTGATCGCCCCTGCCTGCCCGGAATAGCTGTGCGCAGGATCCCACCAGCGGTGCCAGGCAACAAGGGCCGCCCAGACGTCCGCCGGCGCTTTGGACAGGCGGGCGCTGCTTGACGAGGTGAAACCCTGCGGCCCGCGCG
>CAYMZC010000119.1:0-7867 GCA_964394815.1 uncultured Sandaracinobacter sp.
GCAGCGGGTCGGCCGCGCCAACCACCGGCTGGAGGAATCCTCTCGCGCGGTGATCGTTCCCGGAAACCGCTTCGAATATCTGGAAGCGCTCGCCTGCCTCGATGCAGTGGCCGCCGGCGAGCTTGATGGCGAGGCGCACCGGCCGGGCGCGATCGATGTGCTTGCCCAGCATGTCATGGGGGTGGCATCGGCCGGCCCGTTCGGAGCCGATGCCCTGTTTGCCGAAATCAGGATGGCGGCACCCTATGCCGGCCTTCCACGCAGCACCTTCGACCGGCTGCTCGCCTTCGCGGCGACCGGGGGCTATGCTCTCGGCGCCTATGACCGCTTCCACAAGCTGGTCGAAGGCCCGCCGGGCCATTGGCGGCTGGCACATCCGAAGCTGGCGGCACAGCATCGCCTGAACGCGGGCGTGATCGTGGAAGCTCCGGCCATGACGGTGCGGCTGGGGCGCGGCCGGGCGCTCGGCACCATAGAGGAATGGTTCGGAAGCCAGCTTCGCATCGGCGACCGCTTCCTCTTCGCCGGGCAGGTGCTGGAACTGGTGCAGTCGACCGAGACGGACCTGCATACCCGTCTGGCGCGGGGCGAACCGTCCGTTCCGGCCTATGTCGGCGGGCGCATGCCGCTCAGCACCAATCTCGCCCGCCGGGTTCAGGCCCTTCTGGCGGATGACAGCCAGTGGGCGCGCATGCCGGCCGATGTGCGCGAATGGCTCACCTTGCAGAAACAGGTGTCGGAGCTTCCCGGGCCGGGCAAGCTTCTGGCCGAGACCTTCGCCCGCCATGGCCGCCATCACCTCATACTCTACGGGTTCGAAGGGCGAAACGCGCACCAGTCCCTCGGCATGCTGCTGACCCGGCGGATGGAGACTCTGGGGCTGAAACCGCTGGGCTTTCTTGCCAGCGACTATGTGCTGGGCCTGTGGGGGCTGGAGCCGTTCGACGATCCGGCCGCCCTGTTTTCAGGCGCCATCATGGCCGATGAACTGGAGGAATGGATCCGCACGACGCCTTTCCTGAAGCGCGCCTTCCGCGATGTTGCGGTGATATCGGGGCTGGTGGAACGGCAGCAGCCGGGCCGGCGGCGCAGCGGCCGCTCCATCGCCTTCTCGACCGACCTCATCCACGATGTGCTGCAGCGCCACGAGCCGGGCCATATCCTGCTCGAAGCCGCCCGGGCCGAGGCGGGCAACCGCCTGACGGACCTGGACCGGCTGGACGCGCTGGTGCGACGGGCGCGCACGCAACTGGTCGTGCGCCACCTCGACCGCGTCAGCCCGCTCGCTGTTCCGGTGCTGCTCGACATAGGCCGTGAAGGCGTGCGCGGCGAAGCCGAGGAAGCGCTTCTGGCGGAGATGGCAGGGGCCTGACAGATCGCGCTGTCATCAAAGCGCAACTTTTGCGTCACCTTAGTGTCACGCGATTGAAACCCAACTGAAAGCTGCGCGCAACCAAGCTGCAATGCTTGCAGCCTAGTGAGACGCCGCCGCACCGGCACGGGCCGGGGAAGCGGACCGGATTCGCACCTTACACGCCAAGGGGAATACCATGTCTCAATTTCGCGCCCTGCTTCTCATCGGCTCGGCCATGGCGCTGGCCGCCTGCAGCGGAGCAACCGACGTCGCCTCTCCCGGCGACGGCGTGATCGTCTTCCCGCCGGCGCCCACGCCCACGCCCACCCCCACGCCGACCCCGACCCCCACGCCGACGCCGCCCACCGGCCCGGCCGAAAGCTGCCCCGCCGGCACGTCGAACGTCGGCATCATTGCCGATCTCCGCAACTGCCAGGTCTCGGGCACCATCACGGGCAACCTCGTCCTCGAGAACCTGCCGGGCGTTATCTACTCCGTCTCGGGCGGTGTCCGCATCGGTCGCGATATCGGCGGCGATGGCAAGAAGCCAGGCGGCGCGCAGGGCATCCTCACCATCGAGCCGGGCGTCGTCGTCTTCGGCTCCTCGGGCGGTGACTTCATCCTCGTCGAGCGTGGCTCGCAGATCTTCGCCGAAGGGGCGGCCGACAAGCCGATCGTGCTGACCAGCCGCCAGAATGTCGAAGGCACCACCAACGACGATTCGATCGGCCAGTGGGGTGGTCTCGTCATTCTCGGACGCGCGCCGATCCACACCTGCATCGGTGCGGGCATCGTTGGCGGCAGTGTGGACTGCGAAGCCCAGATCGAAGGCGCCAACGGCCTTTACGGTGGCGCGCTTCCGACCGACAACTCCGGTCGTCTGCGCTATCTGCAGGTGCGTTACGCCGGCTTCGAGGTTTCGCCCGGCAACGAACTGAACGGCATCACCCTGGGTGGCGTCGGCTCGGGCACCTTCATGGAGAATGTCCAGGTCCACAATGGCTCGGATGATGGCGTCGAATGGTTCGGCGGCCGCGTCAACAGCCGCTATCTCGTCGTGACCGGCGCCGATGACGATTCGCTCGACACCGACCTCGGCTATCGTGGTTTCAACCAGTTCGGCCTCGTGCTGCAGCGCTCGACCGGCGGTGACCGCGTGATTGAGGGTGAAACCTCGGGCAATGACCTGCGCACGCCGCGCTCGCGTCCGGTCTTCACCAACTACACTTTCGTCGGCAATCGCACGCCTGCCGCCCTGCTGTTCCGTGGCGGCACCGATTACCGCATCTACAACAGCATCGTGACGGCTCCGGGCGCATGCTTCCAATATGCCAACCCGCAGACGATCGCGCCGGCCGATGCCGCCATCCAGGAAGAAGGCCCGCCGGTCGTCGCCTCGACCTTCATGGCCTGTGGCGGTGGTGCGGCGGCTGCCGGCACGGGCATCACCCAGCAGCAGATTCTCGACCTGCTCACGGGCAACAACAATGTCCTCGACGGCACCAGCACGATGGTCGACCGCATCTTCCCGGGCGCCAATGAACTGGCCGTCACGCCGTTCGCGGTGTCGGGCTACAACAGCTACTTCACCGACACGACCTATGTCGGCGCCTTCCGCGACCAGAATGACCGCTGGTTCGCTGGCTGGACCTGCGGCCTGCCGGGCGCGGCTTCGTGCACCGCGGCAGCCCTGCCGATCAACTGAACCTGAAAAGCGCCGGGGGTGGCGTTTGCGCGCCACCCCCGCACTCATGATGTCTGCCCTGCGGTTTCAAGGCCGCTTTCACCTCCGGGGAACCCAGATGACCAATTCCACTCTGGCGAAGCTGCTTCTGGCGACGACCGCACTTCATGCCGCACCGCTCCTTGCGCAGCAGGCGCCGCAACCCCCGGCCGCCCAGGAGGCCGAGCCAGAGGATGATGTCGATGTGTCCGCGCCGGGTGCCGGCTCCTTCAGCAGCGGCGATATCGTCGTCATCGGGCGCAACATCCCCAACCCCATTCGCGCCACGCCGTCTGTCGTCTCGCTCCTGTCTGCTGCGGATCTCTCGCGCACGGGTGAAGGTGACATCGCCGGCGCCCTGAAGCGCGTGACCGGCCTGTCGGTCGTCGGTGGTAAATATGTCTATGTGCGCGGCCTTGGCGAACGCTATTCGCTTGCGCTTCTGAACGGGCTTCCCATCCCCTCGCCGGAACCGCTGAAGCGCGTTGTCCCGCTCGACATCTTCCCGACGGACCTTCTGGCCTCAACGTTGGTGCAGAAAAGCTACACCGCAAACTATCCCGGCGAATTCGGCGGCGGCGTCATCAACCTGACGACCCGCGCCGTGCCGGATGAGGCGTTCCTGAACGTTTCCGCCTCGGTGTCGGGCGACACCGTCACCACCGGCCAGCTCGGCTACACCTATTTCGGTTCCCGCAGCGACTGGACCAGCTTCGACAGCGGCACGCGCTCCGTGCCCACGCCGCTGAAGGGCGCGCTGGGCGCCGGCAAGCTGATCGGGATCGGCAATTATTCGCTCGATGAGCTGAAGACGATCACGGCCAGCCTGTCGAACGCGCGCACCAATCTCATCCAGCGCAACGACACCATCCCGGCCAACATGTCGGTCGGCTTCACCGCCGGCAACGCCTGGGACATCGGCGAGGATCGCCTCGGCTTCGTGCTGTCGGCCAACTGGTCGAACAACTGGCAGACCAAGGACGGCCTGCAGCAGACGACCCTTGGCATCTCGACCGATGCCGATGGCAATGAAATCGTCTTCCCCGACCAGGATTACCGTTTCCTCTCGACCGAAAACCGCATCCAGCTGAACGGCCTGCTCGGCATCGGCTACGAGTTCGGCGAGAGCAAGCTGCGCTTCACCAACCTCTACATCCGCGATGTGCTGAAGGAAGCACGCATCCAGGCCGGTATCGACGATGTGAACGTCGGCGAAGACCCGGTGAACCGCAATTACACCAGCTGGTTCGAGCGTCAGCTCTTCTCCTCCTCGCTCGTAGGCGAATTCCGCTTCGGCGACCTCAAGCTCGACGTGCGCGGCACCTATGCCAATTCCCGCCGCGACAGCCCCTATGAGCGGGTGAACAGCTATCGCCTCGACCCGGTCACCAATTCCTATTTCAACGACCTGCGGACCAACGGCACCTCTTCCACCATCGCCTTCTCCGAACTTTCGGACAATGTGTGGGCGGGCGGGGTCGACCTCGGCTACAGGCTGCCGACGGAGCGCCCGGTCTCGGTCTCGGCCGGCTACGCCTATACCGACAACAGCCGCTCCGCGAGCCGGCGTGATTTCCGTTATCAGTCCGATGGCGCCCTGCCTGCCGGTGTCAGCCAGCAGCGGCCGGACTATCTTCTGTCGGATTTCAACGTCTACGCCTACGACATCTACATCAGCGAAACCTCGGGCGCGGCCGGCCTTGCCGCCTATGATGCGGCGCTGACCGTTCACGCCGGCTATGGCCAGGTGGAAGCGGAAGTCGCCGATGGCGTGAAGCTGACGGCGGGTGTGCGCTATGAGGATGGCCGCCAGTCGGTCACGCCGCTCGACCTGTTCGGCACGGGCGCCGGCCAGCTGCTGTCCAGCCGCATCGAAGCCGATTACTGGCTGCCGGCCGGCACGCTGACCTGGAACTTCGCCGAGGACATGCAGCTGCGCCTTGCGGCATCGAAGACCATCGCCCGCCCGCAGTTCCGCGAGCTGGCGGCCCAGCAGTATCTCGATACCGATACCGACCGGACCAGCTTCGGCAACCCCTATCTCGTCGATTCCGAACTGCTGAACTTCGAAGCCCGCTACGAATGGTATATCGGCCGTGACGAGCGCTTCCAGCTCGGCGGCTTCTACAAGAAAATCGATCGCCCGATCGAAGTGGTCTCCTTCCAGCAGGGCGGCACGCTCTTCACCACCTTCGCCAATGCGCCCGAGGCCGAGCTTTACGGCATCGAGGCAGAGGTTCAGAAATATTTCCACATCGCCGACGAAGGCCTGTTCGCCGGTCGCCGGCTCTTCACCACCGCCAACTACACCTTCACCAATTCCAAGCTGAAGGTCGGCGAGGGTGATACCACGCGCCCCGTGACCGGCAATGGCGCCGATGCCCCGGCCAGCGACTATTTCGTCAATGGCGCGCCGCTCACCGGCCAGTCGGACCATGTGGCCAACGTCCAGATCGGCTTCCAGCATGAGGACAGGCTGTCCGAACAGACGCTGATGCTGACCTATGCGTCCGATCGTGTGTCGCAGCGTGGCCCCAACGGTACGCCCGACCTGACCGAACGCCCCGGCCTGCGGCTTGACCTTGTCGTGCGCGAGGAAATCGAGATCGGCAGCCTGCCGATGGAGATGAAGCTCGAAGTCCGCAACATCACGGGCACGGAATTCAAGGAATTCCAGCGTCTTGGTGACAGCATCATCTACAACAACCGTTATGATGTCGGCACGAGCTTCTCCTTCGGGCTGACAGCGAAATTCTGATTATCCGGTTGATTTCAGTCCTTCCGGAACACTGAAAGGGGGCGGCCGGTGATCCGGCCGCCCCCTTCTTTTCCGCCAGAGGCTTTTCCTGAAAGTTGCTGTCAGGCCTTTCCGGTGGCGCCGCACAAGTCGATGCCCGGCCTGACGTCCGTGCCTGCCATTGCGGCACAGGCGATTACTGCCGATTCGAACTGGCGGGCGGCTTTGTCCCAGCTGTAATCGCGGGCGCGGGCGATGGCGGCTCCGCGCGGAATGGTCAGGGCCCTGCCAATGGCGCGCGACAGGTCCCTATCCAGCGCGCCGGCAAGGCTGTCGCCCAGGATGTCGAGCGGGCCGGCAACCGGATAGCCGGCAACCGGCAGGCCGGAAGCCAGTGCTTCCACCAGCACCAGGCCGAAGGTATCGGTGCGACTGGGAAAGACGAAGATGTCTGCCCCGGCATAGGCACGCGCAAGCGCTTCACCCTGAAGCGCGCCCAGGAACAATACCTCGGGGTGGCGCGCCTTCAGTTCGGCGAGGGCCGGTCCGTCGCCGACGACGACTTTCGATCCCGGAACCGTGGCTTCGAGAAAGGCGGAGATGTTCTTCTCCACCGCCACGCGGCCGACATTCAGCAATATGGGGCGGGCAAGGCCATGATAGGCATCCGGAGGGGGAAGGCCGGGGCGGAAGGCAGCTAGGTCCACGCCGCGCGACCAGATCTGCGTATGCGTCAACCCGTGCCCGGCCAGTTCCGCGGCCAGGCGCGGCGTCGCCACGAGAATGGCGCGCGCGGCCCCGTGAAACCAGCGCAGGTACCGCCAGCTCAGGCTGCGCGGCAGGCGGAAGCGGGCGTGGAGATAGTCTGGAAAGCGGGTGTGGAAGCTGGTGGTGAAAGGGCGCGCGGCCTTCAGGCAATGGTGTCGCGCCGCAAGCCCCAGGGGGCCTTCGGTGGCGATGTGCACCGCTGCATTGCCGGCTTGCGCGATCAGCCGCGCGACGGTGCCGGGCGTGGCGCACGCCAGGCGGATTTCCGGGTAGGTGGGGCAGGGCAGGGATGCGAAGCGGTCCGGCGTGATGGCCGTCACCGTCCAGCCGCGCTGTTCCAATATATCGGCAGTGGTGCGCAGGGTGCGGACCACACCGTTCACTTGCGGGCTCCAGGCATCCGATACGAGGACGAGGTGCTTCATGCAGCGGCACCGGCGCCCGCCTTCAGGCGCGGCTTCACGGCCTGGCCGGCAGCAGCCTCGGCGCGCACATGGGCTGCCCAGTCCAATATCTCCAGATGGCCGTCGGCATGCTCCACCAGCGCAGTGCAGCTTTCCACCCAGTCACCGTCATTATAGTAGGTGATCTCGCCGAACTGGCGGATTTCTGCGCAATGGATGTGGCCGCAGACTACGCCATCGGCGCCGCGTTCCCGCGCGGCATGGGCGACGGCCTCTTCGAAGCGGCAGACATATTCGACCGCGTTCTTCACCTTTTTCTTCAGATAGGCGGAAAGCGACCAGTAGGGCAGGCCGAAGAGGCGGCGACAGGTATTGAAGGCCCGGTTCAGCTTCAGCAGCGCGACATAGGCATGATCGCCCAGGAAGGCGAGCCAGCGCTGGTAGAGCACCACGCCATCGAATTCGTCGCCATGCAGGACCAGCAGGCGGCGGCCGTCGGCGGTGACATGCAGCGCTTCCGGCCGGATCTCGATGTCGCCGAAGCCGAGGCCTATGAAGTCGCGCAGCACTTCATCATGGTTGCCGGGGACATAGACGACCCGCGTGCCCTTGCGCGCCATTTTCAGCACGCGGCGCACGATGTCATTATGGCGTGTCGGCCAGAACCAGCCCCGTTTCAGCCGCCAGCCGTCGATGATGTCGCCCACCAGATAAAGTGTCTCACACTCGATCGACTTCAGGAAATCGAACAGCAGGTCCGCATTGCAGCCCGGCGTGCCCAGGTGCGTATCGGAAATGAAGACCGTCCGCAGCTTCAGCCGCTTGCGCGGCGCATGTTCGTCAGGCCCGTCGATCCATGCAAAAAACAAAGTAACAGGCAA
>CAYMZC010000120.1:0-7866 GCA_964394815.1 uncultured Sandaracinobacter sp.
GGCCATCAGCGCCGGCGCCAGCTCCACCAGCGGGCGGGTGCGGTCAATCAGCCGCTCCGCGTCATCCGCGCTCATCGGGGCGCCGAAATAATAGCCCTGCACCTGCGCGCAGCCGAGCCGCCGCATCGCCTCGAACTCGGCGCGTGTCTCGGTGCCCTCGGCCGTTGTTTCCATGCCGAGGCGATCCGCCAGGGCCACGATCGCCTCTATGATGGCCATGGATTCGCCGCCGCCGCTGGTGCTGGCGCGCACGAAGCTGCGGTCGATCTTGATGCGCCGGAAGGGGATCTTCCGCAGATAGCCGAGCGATGAATAGCCGGTGCCGAAATCATCCAGCGCGAATCCGACCCCCATGGACTCAAGCTGTTCCAGCAGAGCGATCGTCTGCGGCCTTTCCTCGAGGAACAGGCTTTCGGTCAGCTCCAGTTCCAGTCGTTCGGGCTGGATGTTGTAGCGGGAAAGGGTATGCGAAACGATGTCGGCGAAGGCCGGGTCGTCGAACTGGATGGGCGACAGATTGACCGCCAGCCTGATGTGGCGGGGCCAGCCGGCGGCAATGCGGCACGCTTCCGCCAGCGCCCAGCTTCCCAGCTCTCCGATCAGCCCGGCCTCTTCAGCAATGGGAATGAAAGTCGCCGGCGGGATTTCGCCATGCTGCGGGTGGCGCCAGCGCATCAGCGCCTCGAAACCGACGATGCGCTCATCGAGCGCATTGACGACAGGCTGGAAGGCCAGCCGCATCTGCCCGCCCGCCAGCGCGTTGCGCAAATCCAGCTCCAGCGCGCGCCGGGCCTCGGCACGACGGTGCATGGCGCGGTCGTAATGGCGCACCGTGCCCCTGCCCTTGGCCTTCACGTCGTAAAGCGCAAGATCGGCGGCGCGCATCAGGCCCTCGACATCGGCGCCATCGGCAGGCCCGACCGCGAGGCCGATGCTTGCGCCGATGATCGCCTGCTTGCCGCCCAGCACATAGGGCCGCGAGACTGTGGCGATGATCTCTTCCCCGAGTGCCGTCGCACGGGCAAGATCGCTGTCTCGGACGACAACCGCGAACTCGTCCCCGCCCAGCCGGCCGACCAGCGCATCCGCGCCCATGCGCCGTGCCACCACATCCTGCAGCCGGTAGCCGACTTCGTGCAGCAGCTTGTCTCCGGCGCCATGGCCAAGGCTGTCATTCACCGCCTTGAACCTGTCCAGGTCGACGAACAGCAGGCATGTGCCCCGCACCGATACGAGGCCATCGGCGAGCGCCTGATGGATGATGCGCCTGTTCACCAGCCCTGTCAGCGTGTCGAAGGTGGCAAGCTCGGTAATGCGTTCGGCCGAACGCTGGCGCTCCGTCACGTCGCAGCCGACACCGCGATAGCCTACCAGCCGCCCGTCCCGGTCCCGTTTGGGCGTTCCCGAAAGCGACCACCAGCGGCTTTCGCCGTCCACTTCCACACGCAGCATAGTGTCCCGGAAGGGCAGCCCGCGCCGCACGATGGTGAAGAACTCCGAGGCAGCCGAAAGATCGGTCAGGAAATCGGTCCAGTGGCGGCCGAGGATCGCTTCCACGGGCTGGCGCACGGCTTCGGCAAAGCGGGGGGACGCGATGCTGAGCCGGCCGGCCGAATCGAATTCGAACAGCCATTCCGAGCCGTTCGTCTCGAACTCGTTCAGCAGCAGGCGCAGAACCTCTTCCTGCTCCGTCAGCCGCTCCCTGGCATGCCGGCGCGCCATGAAGCTCCTGGCGCTCAGCATGTTGCCGCGGATGGTGACGATGATAAAACTTCCCATCACCACATGGACCATCCAGTTGCCGGCCCAGTCGCTGGCGGCAAGGCCCCAGACCGTGCCGGCCATCATCGGCCCGGCAAGCAGGATGGCGCCCAGCGGAAAGATGGAGGTGGTGAAGGCCGAAACCCCCATGGCGGTCATCGCCATGGCCAGCACCAGCATCGATTCCGCCGGCGGCACGCGGCCAAGGACATCGGCGAACAACAGTCCCCAGGCGAGGCCCACGACACCCAGTTCCGCAGCCGCCCGCCGCACGAAGCCGGGGGTCGGCTCGGTCAGGCGGCCGGCAAGATGCTCGCGCACCGCCCGCACCAGCCAGGCCAGGATCATCGCCAGCTGCGCGAAGAACCAGAAGAACAGCACCGGCGGCGAAGCCTCGTCGGCCATGGAGGCAAGGACAACGGCGCCATTGCTGACGCAGACGAGGATCGCAAATGGCAGGCAGCGATAGAGAAAGGCCATCTGCTGGCCACGCACCTTGTGCCGGAACGGATCGTCGGCATCGCCGATGGAGAGCAGGTCGCGCCATCCAGCATGCATCACCACCGGTCGGGGCGGAGGAAACATCGCCGTCATGGGCGCAAACCCGATATCGGCCCTGATGTCGGGCCCGATATTGGTCTGGCCCGGCGTTCATGCACTCGCATCTGGGCGCTTTCCCTCTCCCGGAAACATCGCCCGGGAAAACGGCGGCATCACGCGCGCCTTTAGCGGGAAGCCCGCGCCGGCACCCTCAGGTGGTTGCGAGTTCGGGCGGCACCATGGGGTAGCATCCCAGGATGCGGACCCATTTGGAATGGAAGGCAAGTTCGTCGAGCGCCCTGGTGACGGCAGGATCGGTCGGTCGGCCCTCGATGTCGATGAGGAATTCGGCCGCCACGAAGGCGCCGCCGCGCAGGTGGCTTTCGAGGCGCGTGATATTGACCCCGTTGGTGGCGAACCCGCCAAGCGCCTTGAACAGGGCAGCCGGCACGTTCTTCACCTCGAAGGAGAGGCTGGTCTTTGCACGCCCCTCGATTTCGGCAGGGTCGCGCGGCGTTCGTTCCAGAATGAGGAAGCGGGTGCGGTTGTGATCGGCATCCTGCAGGCCCTCCATCAGCAGCGCGCAGCCATAAAGGCTTCCGGCAAGCGCCGAGGCAACAGCAGCGACAGCAGTATCGCCGGTGCCGGCCACCTCGGCGGCGGCGGCGGCCGTGTCGGCATGGGTCACGGGCTTGATTCCCAGCGCCTTCAGGCGCTTGCGGCACTGCCCAAGCGCCTGCGGGTGGGACATCGCCTCGCGCACGTCGGAAAGCCGGGCGCCGGGCGCGCCCAGAAGGCAATGTTCCACCTTCACATAATGTTCGCCGGTGATGGAAAGCCCTGATTCGGGAAGCAGGAAATGCACGTCGGCAACGCGCCCATGCAGGCTGTTTTCCACCGGGATCACGGCAGCATGGGCCTGCCCGTCCGAAACGGCGGCCAGCGCATCCTCGAAGCTGTAGCAGGGCAGCGGCAGGCCCTGCAGAAAGGTTTCCCGCACTGCCTGGTGCGAATAGGCGCCCGGCGCCCCCTGAAAGGCGATGGCGCGGGCGGGCTCTGCAAGGGCTTCGGCGCGAAGGGAATCAACGAGCGTCTGCGCAAGAGGAGGATAGCTCTGCATGGCGCTGCGCTTGCCCCCCGCGACCCCGGCCGTCAATCCGTGGACAGGCGCCACCGCCTGCCAGCGCGGCCGGGCGGCCACCTGCGGGAAGGGCTGAACCGGCCCTGAACATGCGCCAGAAGATGGCATCTTCCTGCCGTTCCTCTCGTCGCACGCCCCGCGCGGGCCATTGCCAAGCGGTTCAGCCCTTTCTATGAGGCGCGCGGACGCCCGGACTGCAGGCGCAGTTCTGGCGCGCGGCCATGGAAAAGTTTCGGAGACCAGGACCAGTGGACAGCTACGAGTGGAACAAGATCGCCGGCTGGGTGCTTACCGCAGCCATTGCCGTGCTCGGCCTGTCGATCATCACTGGCTATCTCTTCCCGACCACGGCGCCGGAAACCCGCGCCTACGTCGTTGAAGGCGTTGAGGAAGAAGGCGGGGCTGCCGGGCCTGCCGGCGCGGCCGAGCAGCCGATCGCCGTGTTCCTCGCCACGGCCGATCTCGCCAAGGGCGAAAACCAGTTCAAGAAATGCGCCGCCTGCCACACCATCGACAAGGGTGGCGCAAACGGCATCGGGCCGAATCTTTACGGTATCGTCGGCGCCAAGCACGCCCACATCGCCGGCTTCGGCTACTCCGACGCCATGAAGTCCACCGGCGACAAGGTGTGGGACTGGGAAGGCCTTTCCGCCTGGATCGCCAACCCGCGCAAATATATCCCGGGCAACAAGATGAGCTTCGCCGGCATGGGCAAGCCGCAGGATCGTGCCGACCTCATCGCCTATCTCAACAGCAAGAGCGATGCGCCCCTGCCAATGCCGGCCGTGCCGGTGGCCGAGGAAACGCCGGCCGAAGTCGCCCCCGACGGCGAGCCGGCTGCCGAAACGACGGACATGGCGGCACCCGCCGCCTGAACCGATGCCCCATAAGGGGCCTGTAGGGCAAAAGCCTCCGCACTGAACAAAGGCCCGTCCGGCATTCCGGACGGGCCTTTTTCATGGCTGCATCGGATCGGGCCTTTCGCCCGGGCCAAGCCGCTCGTCTCAGCCCCGCTCCGCTGTTTCGCCAATGCAGCCGCAGACGATCTCCCACGCCTCCTCCGCCGTTTCCACGAAACGGAAGAGATCGAGATCATGCGGGGAAATCACCCCCTCTTCGGCCAGCGCGTCGAAATCGACGACCCGGTTCCAGAAATCGCGCCCGAACAACAGGATCGGAACCGGCTCCATCTTCTTCGTCTGCACGAGCGTTAGCAGCTCGAACAGTTCATCGAACGTGCCAAAGCCACCGGGAAAGACTGCCACGGCCTGCGCCCGCATCAGGAAATGCATCTTCCTGAGCGCAAAATAGTGGAACTGGAAGCTCAGGCCCGGAGTCACATAGGCGTTGGGCAGCTGTTCATGCGGCAGCACCACATTAAGCCCGACTGATGGCGCGCCCGCTTCGTGCGCACCCCTGTTGGCTGCCTCCATGATCGACGGGCCACCACCGGAACAGACCACCAGTTCGCGCTGCCCCGGGACGCAGGGACGGCTGGACGCGAGATGGGCAAGCTTCCGGGCCTCTTCATAATAGCGGGCCTTGGCCGCCAGACGCTCCACCACCTTGCGCCGTTGCGGCGTGTCGGCTGAGGCCTGCAGCGCTTCGATTTCATGCGGGCCAGGTATGCGCGCCGAACCATAAAAGACGAAGGTCGAGGCGATGCCGGCTTCGGCAAGAAGCAGTTCGGGTTTCATCAGCTCAAGCTGGAAACGGACCGGGCGCAGCGCATCCAGAAGCAGGAAATCCGGGTCCTGGAAGGCCAGGCGATAGGCCGGATGCTCGGTCTGGGCCGTGGGTGTGGGGTGGGCGGCGAAATCCGCCTCGCGCGCGGCAGGCTTGAAGGGCCTTGTCGTTTTCTTCTCACTCATAATTCTGCGCCTAGCCGGGTCCGGCGAAAAGCCCAACCATCCGCGCCCTGAAATGCGCCCGGCGGCATGGAAAAATGGCCTGGAACCGGCCCGGAAGCAGGGGCGTGGCTGCAAGCATGCATGGCTGAATGCTTGACAGGCAGGCCTGCGTCTCTATGTCGAACGCGGGCCACGCCGCCCCAACGCGGCGCGAGCTCTCTGAGAGGAGAGAATATGACTGCCAAGCCTACCGCGCGTCCCGCGCGCCCGCATTTCTCGTCCGGCCCCTGTGCCAAGCGCCCCGGCTACGAACTGGCCGCCCTACCCACCGATTGCCTCGGCCGCTCCCACAGGGCGAAGATCGGCAAGGTGCGCCTTCAGGACGCGATCGACCGCACCCGCGCCATCCTCCATGTGCCGGAAACGCACCGAATCGGCATTGTGCCGGCATCCGACACCGGCGCCTATGAAATGGCGATGTGGACCATGCTCGGCGACCGCCCTGTCACGGCCCTTGCATGGGAAAGCTTTGGCGAAGGCTGGGTGACGGATGCCGCGAAGCAGCTGAAGCTCGATCCCACCGTCATCAAGGCCGATTACGGCCAGCTGCCCGATCTTTCCGCCGTCGATCAGGGGCATGATGTGCTGTTCACCTGGAACGGCACCACCTCCGGCGTGCGCGTTCCCGACGGCAACTGGATTTCCGACAATCGCGAGGGCCTGACCCTGTGCGATGCGACCAGCGCCGCCTTCGCCCAGCCGCTTCCGTTCGAGAAGCTCGATGTCACCACCTTCTCCTGGCAGAAGGTGCTTGGCGGCGAAGGGGCACATGGCATGCTCATCCTCGGTCCGCGCGCGGTCGAGCGGCTGGAAAGCCACACGCCGGCATGGCCGCTGCCCAAGATCTTCCGCCTGACCAAGGGCGGAAAGCTGATCGAGGGCATCTTCGTGGGCGAAACGATCAACACGCCCTCCATGCTTGCGGTCGAGGATTATCTCGACGCGCTCCGCTGGGCCGAATCGGTGGGCGGCCTCAAGGGCCTGCACGCCCGCGCCGATGCCAATGCGGCTGCGCTCAACGCCTGGATCGATCGCACGCCCTGGGCATCGAACCTCGCGGTCGATCCGGCCACCCGGTCCAACACCTCGGTCTGCATCCGGATCGATGGCCCGGCCGATCTTCCGAAGACAATGGCATCGCTTCTGGAAAAGGAAGGCGTCGCCTTCGACATCAACGGCTATCGCGATGCGCCGCCGTCGCTGCGCATCTGGTGCGGCGCGACCGTCGACACCGCCGATATCGAGGCGCTGACGCCCTGGCTCGACTGGGCCTACGCCACCGCCACTGCCGCCTGATCCAGACAAGAAGGCCCAAGCCATGACGAACAAGGCTCCGCGAGTCCTCATTTCCGACAAGATGTCCCCTCTCGCGGCGGAAATCTTCCGCGCCCGCGGTGTCGAGGTGGACGAAAAGCCCGGCCTTTCGAAGGACGAGCTGATCGCCATCATCGACCAGTATGACGGCCTCGCCATCCGCTCCTCCACCAAGGTGACGACGCAGATTCTCGAAGCCGCCACCCGGCTCAAGGTTATCGGCCGCGCCGGAATCGGCGTCGACAATGTGGACGTGCCCGCCGCGACGGCGCGCGGCGTGGTCGTGATGAACACGCCCTTCGGCAACTCCATCACCACGGCCGAACATGCCATCGCCCTGATGTTCGCCCTTGCGCGCCAGATCCCCGAGGCCGATGTCTCGACCCAGGCCGGCAAGTGGGAAAAGAACCGCTTCATGGGTGTCGAGGTCACATCCAAGACACTCGGCCTGATCGGTTGCGGCAACATCGGCTCGATCGTCGCCGAGCGCGCCCTCGGGCTGCGGATGAAGGTCGCTGCCTTCGATCCCTTCCTCACGCCCGAGCGGGCGCAGGACCTGGGTGTCGAAAAGGTGACGCTGGACGAACTGCTGGCACGGGCGGATTTCATCACCCTGCACACGCCGCTGACCGATTCCACCCGCAACATCCTTTCGGCGGACAACATCGCCAAGACCAAGAAGGGCGTGCGCATCATCAACTGCGCCCGCGGCGGCCTGATCGACGAGAAGGCGCTGAAGGCCGCGCTCGACAGCGGCCATGTCGGCGGTGCGGCGCTCGACGTCTTCGAGGAAGAGCCCGCCCACGAACATCCGCTGTTCGGCACGCCCAACTTCATCGCCACGCCCCACCTTGGCGCCTCCACTTCGGAAGCGCAGGTCAATGTCGCGATCCAGGTGGCCGAGCAGATGGCGGATTTCCTGCTCACCGGCGGCGTCACCAACGCGCTCAACATGCCGTCGCTCTCGGCCGAGGATGCGCCGAAGGTGAAGCCCTACATGGCGCTTGCCGAACATCTGGGCCATCTCATCGGTCAGCTCGAATCCGAGGAACTGCGCGCCGTCACCGTGGAAGTGGAAGGCGCTGCCGCCCACCTCAACATCAAGCCGATCACGAGCGCCGTGCTCGCCGGCCTGATGCGCACCTTCTCCGATACGGTGAACATGGTGAACGCGCCCAGCATGGCGCGTGACCGCAATAT
>CAYMZC010000121.1:0-7808 GCA_964394815.1 uncultured Sandaracinobacter sp.
TGCCGCGCCGCTTGCATCTTGCCGGCTAGCCGCATTTGCGGGCCGCCGCATGCCCCCAATGCTCGCAGGGGGGCAGGGGCGTGCGGCCGGGCTAGACTTGGCGAAAGGCCGATATCGTCGCATTCGAGGAAAGGGAGAACCGCGTGATGACAAACCCCAATCTGGAACGCTGGCATGCGTTCATGAAAAGCCATGACAAACAGGCCCTGTGGGACATGCTGCACCCCGATGCCGTGTTCGAAAGCCCGGTCGTGCACACGCCGCAGCGCGGCCGCGAGATCGTCTTCAAATATCTCACCAGCGCCGGGAATGTGCTGGGCGGGGAAGGTTTCCGCTATGTGGGCGAATGGCATGGCGACAACAGCGCCATCCTGGAGTTCGTGCAGGAAATCGAGGGGATCAGCGTCAACGGCATCGACATGATCACCTGGAACGACGCAGGGCAGATCACGAATTTCAAGGTCATGGTCCGCCCGCTGAAGGCGATCAACCTCGTGCACCGACTGATGGGGGAAATGCTGCAGAAGGCGGCCGCTTCACCGGGCTGATCCTGCCGCTCTTGCGAGCCTCTTGCATTGAGGGGGTGGCAGGGCATTGCGGACAAGGCAGTCTGAAACCTCAAGAGGAGGGAGAAACGCCATGTCCCGCATGCCACTCGTAGAGCCTGAAGCCTTGCCGCCCTATCTGAAGGCGATCCACGATGCGACGCCCGAAGACAATTGGCTTGCCCGCAACTTCGCACGCGCCTTCGGTCCGAACCCTGCGCTGGTGGAATCCTACCAGTCCTTCTACCTGCCCTGGCATACGGGCGGGGCCGGCGTGGTTGAACCACGGCTGAAGGAACTGGTGCGTCTGCGCATCGCGACGCTGAATGGCTGCGTGCTGTGCAAATCCGTCCGCATGGCGCCCGAAACGGTCACGGAAAGCGAAGCCGCCAGCGGTGTCGACCATCCGGAAGCCGCGAATTTCACGCCGCGTGAGCGGGCCGCCATCCGCTTTGCGGAAAAGATGGCGGTCGATCATCATAATATCGGCGATGACGATGTGGCCGAAATGCGCCGCCATTTTTCCGATGCCGAATTTCTGGAACTGGCGATGATGGCTGGCCAGTATATCGGCTTCGGCCGGGTGCTCGCCCTGCTGCAGCTGGAAGTGGCGAGCTGCCCGATCGACTGATGTGACGCACTGATGTGACGCCATGTGCCGTGCCGGCCGAGCCTTGCCCAGGCGCGGCCGGAAGGCATCATTTCACATGATCGAAGACCAGATGCTCGCGCGTCAGGAAGCAGTGCGAGCGGCCCATGTCGACAAAGCGGCGCTCGTCTTCCACCAGCTCCATGGCGGCTGCCTGCTGCTCCGCCGTCTGGCCGCTGGCTTCGAGATCGGCCAGCGACCTGACCCACACCTCGGTTATTCCTTCGAATGGCTGGATATAGCCGCCAGCCTGGCGGAAGCCTTCGTTCACATCGGGCGCGATTGCGTGGCTTTGCACATAGCGGGCCATCAGCAGCCTTTCCGCGTGGCTTTTGACCAGCGGGCCATGATCCTTCAGCCAGGTGGCGTGGCATTGCGCCACGGACATCTCCGGCCGGCGGGCAAGCAGATAGGTGACCTTCACAGCCTCTGGCCCCGGTCCCTTTCCACCCGTGCGGTCGAAGATCTCATGCTCTTCCGTGAGAAACACGCTCGATCCTGAAAAATCGATGAAGCGCTCCTCGTCCGCGCGCAATATCTGCCCCGCTTCGGCCCCTTCGGGCGTTGCATAGGCCGCTTGCATCGATTCTAGGGAATCCCACCAGACTTCGGTGACGCCATCCACAGGCGGCAGCATACCGCGAACGGCGCGCATCGCCTCGTTGGCGGGATGGTCGATCGGGTGGCTCTGCACATAGCGCCGGGCGGCGATGGCGCTGGCCTGCTTCGCCACCAGCGGGCCGTGGGTATCGCGCCAATAGGTCGCGAAATCCTCCGCAGAAAGCCCCTGCCGGCGCCGGATCACATAGACGAGCTTTATCATGCCTTCTCCCCATTCTTTCCTTTCCGGCAAGTCTCGGCCAGAGGGGGCGGCCTTGCCAGCTGGAAGATGAAGCAGGTGAGGATGCGTGACATGTGGCGAAGGTCTTGCGTCGAGGCTCCTGCGCCGAGGGATTTCATCGGCTTGTCGCGTAAAGATGCCACGGCCCCGGGGGGAACCCGGATCGAACCACCCCGGTCGAGAGGATGAAGGATGCGGCGACTGTCTCTTGCAGCCCTGCTGGCAACTGCCAGTGTGCCGGTACTGGCTGCTGGCGGGCAGGATTCTGCACCCGTTCCGCCTGTCGAGGATGAAGCGCTGGGAGCGGAAATCATCGTGCTCGGCGGGCGGCCCCGCGGCGCCGTCATCGGCGCGATCGAGCCCGAGCTCCAGCTGGACGAGGCGGATATCGAGGCGACCGGCGCGTCGAGCCTCGCCGATCTTCTGGGCGAGCTTGCACCACAGACCCGAAGCGGGCGCGGGCGCGGCGGGGAGGCGCCCGTCGTGCTGGTCAACGGCAAGCGGGTGTCCGGCTTTTCCGAAATTCGAACCATTCCGCCCGAGGCTGTCGAGCGGGTGGACATCCTGCCCGAGGAAGTCTCCCTCAGCTATGGCTACCGGGCCGACCAGCGTGTGATCAACTTCGTGCTGAAGGAGCGGTTCCGATCGGTCACGGCGGAAATCGAAGGCGGCGGCCCGACGGCCGGGGGCAGGGGAGAGGCCGAGTTCGATCTCAACCTGCTGCGCCTTGCCGGCGACAGCCGAATCCTCGTCGATGCAAGCCATGTCCGTCGCTCGCAGCTTCTGGAAAGCGCACGCGACATCACGCAGGCGCAACCGTCCCGACCCTATGCGCTGGCTGGCAACATCATTGCCGCGACCGATGGCGCCGAGATCGACCCGGCGCTCAGCGCGCTTGCCGGAACGCCGGTGCTGGTCGCTGCCGTCCCGGCAACGGCGGCAGCGGGCGCGCAGGCGCTTGTGGATTTCCTGGCCGGCGCCAACAACCCCGCCCTTGCCGATACCGGCCTATGGCGCACCCTGCTGCCGGAGCAACGCGAAACGTCGCTGGGCGCCAATGTCAGCACCGCGCTCACCGAGTCCATCCAGGCCAGTTTCAGCGCGCGGCTTGAGTGGACGGAAAGCGACCGCAGGCTGGGCCTTGCCGGCGTCACCCTCGACCTGCCGGCGGCAAACCCCTTTTCCCCCTTCGCAGGCAATGTGCAGCTGCTTCGCCATTCGGAAGCCGCAGGCGCGCTCATGGGCAGGAGCCGGAACATGAGCCTCGACCTTGCTGCAACCGTCAATGGCGACATCTCGATCGGCGACGGGCTGTGGCGCTGGATCGCGACCGGCGGCCACAACCGCAGCGTTGCGCGATCGACGACGGATCGCAGGCTCGACGTAACGGCCTCGCAGGCACGAATCCTTGCGGGCGACCCGCTCTTCAACCCCTTCGATCCCGATGCCGTGGCAGGCGAGATCGGGCAGGACCGGGCGCGTTCGGTCAGGGATTTCAGCCGCATCGAGCTGGTGGCGAACGGGCAGTTGCTGGAGCTGCCGGCCGGGCCGGTCGCGATGAGCGTGCAGGCCGGCGCGGACAGGCAGGGCTTCGACAGCGACACTTTCATTGCCGGTGTCGCGCGCGAAGTCTCGCTCGAACGGAACCGGCTGAGCGGGCAGGCCAGCCTCGACCTGCCGGTTGCGAGCCGCCGGCGCGATGTTCTGCCCTATCTCGGCGAGCTGGCACTCAATCTCAACGCATCCGTGAACGAACTGTCCGACTTCGGGACGCTTTCCAGCCTGGGCGGCGGCGTCAGCTGGCGGCCCGTCGATGCGCTGCGGCTGAGCGCCAATGTAACGGTCGAGGATGGGGCGCCGAGCGTTCAGCAACTGGGCAACCCCACGATCATCACGCCCAATGTGCGGGTGTTCGATTTCCTGCGCGGCGAAACGGTCGACATCAGCCGGCTCGATGGCGGCAACCCCGGCCTGATGGCAGACAGGCGCCGTGTCTTGAAACTGGGCGCGAACCTCAAGCCTCTGCCGGAAAAAAATCTTAGCCTGTCGGCCGACTATGTCGACAGCCGGATCACCGGCCCGATTGCGGCCTTCCCGACGGCGACTGCGGAACTGGAGGCCGCGTTTCCCGAGCGATTCCTGCGCGATGCCGATGGCAGGCTGGTGCAGATCGACAACCGCCCTGTCAATTTCGAACGCTCCGACAGGCGCGAACTGCGCTGGGGCCTCAGCTATTCCGGGCAACTGAAGCCGAGCCGGGCCGAGCAGGCCGCGATGGAACGCGGCCGAGCGGCAGCGGCAGCCGGCAATGGCGGCGGGGAAACGGCCGGCCGCCCGTCCGGCCCGCCCCCGGGCGCGCGCGGAAGTCGCGGGGGTGGCAGGTCATCCGGCCGGGCCACGCTTTCCCTGTTTCACACCGTAAAGCTTGCCGAGACCATCCTCATCCGTGACTCTGTTCCGAAGCTTGATCTCCTCGGCGGGTCGGCGACGGGCAGCAGCGGTGGCGTCAGCCGCCACGAGGTCGAGATGCGGGCCGGCCTGTTTCGCAATGGGGTGGGCGGCAGGCTTTCCGCGAACTGGAAAAGCGCGACGGATGTTCGTGTCGATCCGCGCGGCGCACCATCGCCCGATGATCTGCGCTTCTCGGACCTTGCAACCTTCAACCTGCGGCTGTTCGCCAACCTTGGCCAGCAGCAGAGCCTGGTTGCAAAGGCCCCCTGGCTGAAGGGCGCCCGCATTTCCATCGGCATCGACAATCTGTTCGACAGCCGGCAGGACGTGCGCGACAGGCTCGGCAATGTGCCGATCGGCTATCAGGCGGACCTGCTCGACCCGGTCGGACGCCGCATCGAGATCAGCTTCCGCAAGATCTTTCTCTAGGAAGCCAGCTCAGGCCTGCGCGCCCGGCGTCGCCACGCCCCATTCCATCCAGCCGGCAAAGCGGGGGGATTTTTCCATGAACTGGCCATGGCGTTCGGCAACCCTGAACCCTGCCGCTTCCACGGCATCGGTCACGGGGCGGGAAAGATGGCAGCCGCCGGCAATGCGCTTCCAGACAGGCTCGATCCGCCGCTGCCAGCGCTGCACGGCGGCATCGGGCGCGAGGCCATGCTCCAGGAACAGCAGCCGCCCGTCGGGCTTGAGCACGCGCGCGGCTTCCTTCAGCGCCTGCTGCTGGTCCTGCACGGAGCAGAGGGTGAAAGTGGTGACCACGGTATCGAAGCTGCCGCTGGCAAAGGGCAGTTCCTCCGCACGGCCGCGCTCCAGTCTCACAAAGGTCCTGTCCGCCTCGGACTGATGCGCGCGCGCCTCGGCGATCATCTCCTCGGACGGGTCGATGCCGGTAACGGATTCGACCTTGCCGCGATCGTAGAAGGGCAGGTTGATGCCGCCACCGGCGCCCAGTTCGAGCACCTTGCCGCTGGCGTCAGGCACCACGAATGACCGGCATTTCATGATCGGCGGCTGCGTGCAGGCATAGCCCAGCAGCTTCGGCACCACATGCCTGTCCCACCAGTTGCTCATTGTCCCTCCCTCATTTGTGACGGAGCATGCACCGGAGCCGCCTGGTCCTCAATAGCCCGTAATCAATAGCCCAGCGCCATGCCGTCCTTCCGGGCTTCGGTCGCGCCCCACCAGATGCGGTTCGCGCTGTCCCACATCACGGCCTGATAGCCGCCGACATCCTGATGGGTTTCGAGGATCTGATGGCCTCGGGCACGCAAGGCGGCGCGGGTTTCGGCCCCGATATGGCTTTCAAGGAAGATTCCGGGGGTAGTTTCGCGGCCTTCGCCCGGATCGGGGCTGCCGAGATGGCGCACGCGCGGCGCATCGCCTGCCGCCTGCAGGTTGAGGCCGAGATCGACGAGATTGACCATGACCTGCACCTGACCCTGCGGCTGCATGGTGCCGCCCATCACGCCGAACGCGAGGAATGGCTCATCCCCCCTGGTGATCATGCCGGGAATGATGGTGTGGAAGGGGCGCTTGCCCGGTTCGATCCGGTTCGCGGCCTTCGGGTCAAGGGAGAATTGCGCGCCACGGTTCTGGAGCATGAAGCCCCAGGTTCCGCGGCCATTCTCCACCGGGTCCTTTCGCGGAATCACCACGCCCGAGCCCATGCCGCGATAGTTGGACTGGATGAGGGACACCATCATGCCGCTCGAATCCGCCGTCGCGAGATAGGTGGTGTCGCTATGCTCTTCCGGGTCTCCGGGCGGCACGTCATCCGGAAGGGCGCGGTCCATGGCGATCATGGCGGCGCGGCGGGCGATATAGGCATCATCCAGCAGCGCCCCGACAGGCACCTTCACGCGGCGCGGATCGGCCAGATAGCGGGCGCGGTCAGCGAAGGCGAGCTTCTTGGCCTCCACCAGCACATGCAGCCGGTCAGCCTCCGACAGGTCGGCCATCGGGAAGCGCTCGACAAGGCGGGCAATCTGCAACGTCGCGAGTCCCTGCGTGGCGGGCGGAATCTGCCACAGGCGCACATCGCGATAGGGGGCGGAAATCGGTTCGACCCATTCGGCCTTCATGGCGGCGAGATCGCCTGCCGAAAGGGTGCGGCCATGGCTTCGGAAATGGGCTTCCAGATCACGCGCGAAGGCCCCGCGATAAAAAGCCCCGGCGCCACCCGTGGCAATAGCCTCCAGCGTGGCGGCAAGGTCGGGGTTGGTGAAAATCTGGCCTTCGCGCGGCGCCGAGCCGGAAGGCGCATAGAGGCTGAAGGCGTGGCCGGCGGCCTGGATGGCCGCGCGGTTTTCCTCGAACCGGCGGACATTGCCGGCCCAGCCGCGTGCAATCACCGGCGTCAGCGGGAAGCCTTCGCGCGCAATACGGATCGCCGGTTCCAGCACTTTGGAAAGCGGAAGCCTGCCGTAGCGGCTGTGCAGGGCCTCCCATCCGGCGACGGCGCCCGGAACGGTCACGGCATCCATGCCCCAGGGGTTCATCAGCCCGCCCGGGTTGCGCTTTCTCAAGGCCTTCACGTCAAGCCGGGCTGGTGCGAAGCCCGAGGCATCGAGACCGACGACCTTGCGCGTTCCAGGATCCCAGACAAGGGCGAAGAGATCGCCGCCGATTCCATTGCCCGTCGGCTCGACCAGGCCAAGAACGGCATTGGCAGCGATTGCCGCATCGACGGCCGAACCGCCGGCGCGCAGGATGTCGACGGCAGCCTGTGTCGCCAGTGGCTGGGCGGTGGCCGCCATCCCGTTGCGGGCGGGAACGGCCGACCGGCCCTGATAGGCTGGATCGCCCGGCCGGTCGGCGGCAAGTGCTGCAGACGGCATGCCGAGGGCGGGCAGGCAAAGGGCTATCAGGCTGGCGGCAAGGAAGCGGGCAGGGCGTTTCATCGGGCAGGATCCTCCTCTGATTTACCTGAAGCATGTTCCGGCGCGGGGGAAAACGGGAAAGCCATGATGGGCTTGCGATTTCTTCCCCACATGCGACAATCGCGCCCATGCACATGCTCGACAGACTTCTCAGCCGCGCCGTCACGAAGGGCGCGCTCGAAATCACCGAGGCCAATGGCAAGGTGCACAGATATGGCGATATGGCGGCTGAGCCTGTCCGCGTGCGCCTGAAGGATGCAGCGACGGCGCGCAGGATCGGCGCGAACCCGGGCCTCGGGGCAGGCGAGGCTTATATGGATGGCCGGCTGACGGTCGAAGGCGGGGACATTCTCGACCTGCTCGACATCGTGACGGGCAATCTCCGCTGGGACCGGTCGAACAGCCTCAGGGTCAGTCTGTGGGGGCAGGCGCGCATCGCA
>CAYMZC010000122.1:0-7706 GCA_964394815.1 uncultured Sandaracinobacter sp.
TTGTTTTCATCAAGAATGTCACGTGCATGATCGAGGCACTGGCCGCACTGGGGCGCGCATCCGAGCCTTGCATAGGTTTCGACGGGGCATTCGACCCCTTCGGATGCAATGGCGCGGATTTCCCGGTCAGAGATGCAATTGCAGGAACAGACGATCATGGCAGTGGCTGCCCTTTGAGCCGTTTGCGTGATGTTGAGAATGATATGCAATAGTTTCGGACTCTGCAAGCGGATTCCTGATGTCCCTGGCGTGGTCGGTGTGCCGCCCGGCATGGTCTCCAGAAAAGCGTTGCAGGGCGGCCTTTTATCCTGCTAGCCACCCAGGAAGGTCGGATGCTTGAGGTCGCGTGGGGGCGCGGCCCGTGGGGGAGTTTCCGGCTGTGCCAGCCCGATCGCTGATTCTTGCCGTGTGCGGAACACGGCCCGAAGTCGTGAAGATGGCTCCTGTTGTCGGGCGCCTGCGCGATGCCGGGCAGGATGTGCTGCTGCTCTTCACGGGCCAGCATCCGGATCTTGCACCGCAGATGCTGCGTGAACTCGGCCTGGAGCCGGATATCGAACTGCCCGTGCCGCCAGCGGGGCTTCCGCCGCAGCAGATGCTGGCTGCCATCATCAATGCGCTGGCGCCCGTGTTCGCAGCGCATCGCCCGGCGGTCACGCTGGTCCAGGGGGATACGGTTTCAACCCTCGCGGGCGCGCTGGCTGCCGCCTATGCGGGGCTTCCGCTGGCCCATGTCGAAGCCGGGCTGCGCACCGGTGACATGGCGGAGCCGCACCCCGAGGAAATGCACAGGCGGCTGATTGCCCCGCTGGCCAGCCTGCATTTCGCCCCGACGCATCGGGCCGCGGCAGCGCTGATCGGCGAGGGCGTGAACCCCGGCACTGTGCATGTCACGGGGAACAGCGGGATCGACGCTCTTCTGGAGACCAACGCCAGGCTGATTGCGTCGCCAGACCTGTGCGCCGCCCTGGAGGCGCGCTTCCCGGTCCGTCCCGGCCGGCCGATGATCCTGGCCACGGTGCACAGGCGCGAAAATCATGGCGAGCGCCTTGCCGCCATTGCGTCAGGGCTGGCGCACATCGCCGCTTCCGGAGGGGTGGAGATGGTGTTGCCCCTGCACCCTGGTCCGGCGGTGCAAAGGCTCCTGCGCGCCAGCCTCGGGCATCTTGCAGGCGTGCACCTGCTGCCCCCTGTCGATCATGCGACGATGGTCTGGCTGATGCGCCGCAGCCAGCTCCTCATCACCGATTCGGGCGGCCTGCAGGAAAAAGCGCCGGCGCTCGGGCTGAGGACGCTCGTGCTGCGCCAGAGGACGGAGCGGAGCGAAGCCGTGGATGCCGGCGCATCGGAACTGGTGTCAATCGAGCCGGAAGCCATTGCTGCTGCTGCATGGCGGCAGCTTTCACGCCCGAAGCTGGCGCCACGTTTCCCTTTCGGGGACGGTCGCGCGGCCGGGCGGATATGCACCATCCTGCTCGACTTCCTGAGGCAGGGAGACCGGAAGGCTTTCCAGTCGGAGGTGCTGGACATGGCAGGCTGAGGCGGCCCTCAGCCGAGGCGTGCGCCAAGCCCTTCCATCATCGCCGTGAAACCCGGGAAGCTGGTGGCGATGGGGCTGCGGTCGTCCACGGTCACGGGCGCGCGCGCCGCCAGCGACAGGATTGCAAAGCTCATGGCGATGCGATGGTCGAGATGGGCGGCAACCGTCACCCCGCCCGGCACAGGGTCGCCGTCGCTGCCCTCGACGATCAGGCCGTCCGGCAGTTCTTCCACCCGCACGCCGGCGGCACGCAGGCCTTCAGCCATGACCGCGATGCGGTCGCTTTCCTTCACGCGCAGTTCCTCGAGTCCCCGCATCACGGTTCGGCCTTTCGCGAAGGCTGCCGCCACGAACAGGGCAGGATATTCGTCGATCATCGAGGGGGCGACGTCGGGCGGCACTTCAATGCCTTCAAGCGCCGAATGCCGGACCCTGAGATCGGCAACCGGCTCGCCGCCGACGTCCCGCGGGTTCAGCAGGGTGATGTCGGCCCCCATCATGCCCAGCACGCGGATGATGCCATCTCTTGTGGGGTTCACCCCGACACCTTCGATCAGCACTTCGCTGCCCGGCACGATCAGGGCTGCCACGAGGGGGAAGGCGGCCGAGGACGGGTCACCCGGAACCGTGATGGACTGCGGCTTCAGATCAGCCCAGCCACGGATGGAAATGACATTGCCGCCACCCGCCATCGGCTCGACCGAAAGATCGGCGCCATAGCCGCGCAGCATGCGCTCGGAATGGTCGCGCGTGGGCACCGGCTCTTCCACCACCGTTTCCCCGGCGATGTTGAGCCCGGCGAGAAGGATGGCGGATTTCACCTGCGCCGAAGCAACAGGGAGGCGGTAGCGGATGGGAAGCGACTGGGCGGTTCCGCGCAGCATCAGGGGCAGGCGGCCGCCGGGAGAGGCCTGGATATCCGCGCCGATGCGGCTCAGCGGTTCGATGACCCGGCCCATCGGCCTGCGCGAGAGCGATGCATCTCCGGTGAAGGTGGCGGTGAGCGGGTGGCTGGCCAGCAGGCCCATCAGCAGCCGCGTGGAGGTGCCGCTGTTTCCCATCTCGAGAGCGCCTGCCGGTTGCAGCAGGCTGCCGACGCCAACGCCATCGACACGCCAGTGGCCGTCCCCGATGCGAGCGACGGTCGCGCCCATGGCGCGCATGGCCGCAGCGGTTGCCAGCACGTCCTCGCCTTCCAGAAGCCCGCGGATCTCGCTCGTGCCGACCGCCAGCGCCGAAAGCATGATGGCGCGGTGGGATATGGATTTGTCCCCCGGGATGGCGACATGCCCGCCAAGCGGGCCATCCGCGCGAAGGCTGAGCGATGTGGCGGTGGGGTGCGCAGTCTCTCTCATGATGGCGGGGGCTTTGACAGGGGGGCGCGCCTATGGCAAGGCGCGCCCCTTCCGGAGACGTTTCGAAGATGTGCCGGGCCATATTCACGGGCCAGGCACCATCCTCGCCCCCATTGGGAGTTTTCCAAGGTGATCAAGGCCGAATGGGGCACAAAGCGCCAGTGCCCAAAATGCGGAACACGCTTCTATGATCTGACGCAGGATGACCCTGTCACCTGCATCGATTGCGGCAACAGCTGGACTCCGGAGCCGATCCTGAAGTCCAAGCAGACGCTGCCGTTCGACGCCGGCAAGCAGGCAGGCGGCGAGGACAAGAGCGAACCCGCGCTGGAGACCGACGATCTCGACATCGACGCCGACAGCGATGAACCGTCGGATGACAATGACGTCGATATCGGCGGCGACGACGACCTGTCCGAAGTCGTGGTTGAGAGCCGCGAGGAGGATCGCTAAAAAAATCCTGCCCCTGGGCGATTTGGGGCTTGCACCCACATCGCCCATGCGGTAGGCGACCGCTCCCGCCCCCAGGCGGGCCGAAGCGAAAAGGTGAACGGGGCCGTAGCTCAGCTGGGAGAGCGCTACAATGGCATTGTAGAGGTCAGGGGTTCGATCCCCCTCGGCTCCACCACCTTACCAATAGCTGACATCATGAACGCATATGCTGCCAGCAACACAGGTGGCACTTGCTTCGCCTGCCCTCCGGCCATGCCTTTTCTGGGCCAAATCTTCGGCCAGGACTCCTGGGCCGGGTCTCTTCAGTCAGCTTTCTTCAGACAGATTTCTCAAGGCAGCTCTCTCAGGGCAGCTCTCTCAGGGCAGCTCTCTCAGGGCAGGGCGCGCAGCAGGCCAGATGGCCTTTCCACCCAATTGATCCGGCCGTGGCCATGATCGCCATGGCCTTCCCCATATCGTCAGGCTGGCTTGCCGCTTTTTCCGTCCCCATCCTGCCTGTCGGGAAAGAATGGGAAGGGAGACATGTGCATGCGGTTCAAGGGCAGGGTGGCGATCGTCACGGGCGGGGCTTCGGGAATCGGCGCGGCAACGGCAAGGCGCCTGCATGCGCAAGGGGCCGCTATTCTTGTTGCCGACCTTGCCGAGGAGGCAGGACAGGCGCTCGCCGATGAGCTGGGCGAGGGCAGGGCGCATTTTCAGCGCGTGGATGTGGCCGACTGGGCTTCCGTATCAGCCATGGCGGATGCCGCCGAAGCCCGATTCGGGCATATCGACATATTGGTGAACAGTGCCGGGATCGGCAGTTTCGCCACCACGCCCGACCTTGAGCCTGAGGCCTGGGACCGGGTTCTCGCGGTCGATCTGAAGGGCGTGTTCCTCGGCTGCAAGGCTGTCATTCCGAGGATGCGGGCGCGCGGGTCAGGCGCCATTGTCAATGTCGCCTCCATTTCGGGCATGGCCGGCGATTATGGCTTTGCCGCCTATAATGCCGCCAAGGCCGGCGTCATCAACTACACGCGCGCGGCAGCCATCGATCATGCCCGTGAGGGGATAAGGGTGAACGCTGTAAGCCCGGGCCCGGTGGATACGCCCATCCTTGCCGGGGTGGACGACATGCCGGGTGCGCGCAGCCTCTGGGAGGGGCTGGTGCCCATGGGTCGATTCGCCCGGCCGGAGGAGATTGCCGCCGTGATCGCCTTCCTGGCATCCGATGACGCTGCCTTCGTGAACGGGGCGAACATTCCCGTGGATGGCGGGCTGATGGCTCATAGCGGGCAACCCCACCTGGCGGCCCTGATGGCAGCTGCGGGCTGAAACGAAAAAGGGGGGCTGGAATGCCCCCCTTGACCATGGCGCAAAGGCCTTGGCGTGCGTTTCAGTGCGCCAGAAGCAGTGGTATCCGGCTGGCGGACAGCAGGCGGCGGGTCACGCCGCCGAGGAGGAACTCCATCGCCCGGCTGCGGCCATAACCACCCATTGCGACAAGGCCGCTGCCCAGTTCCTGTGCCGTGGCGAGCAGCGTGTCCGAGGTCGATTGCCCGCCGGCCGAGCGCTCGTGCAGTTCTGCCTTCACGCCATGGCGCGACAGATAGGATGCAACGGCAAGCGGCGGGAAATCCCCGACGCCGGGCGGATCGATGGTCACGATGTCGACCCGGCTCGCCTTCTGCAGGAGCGGCATGGCGCGCTTCACGGCGTGAGCGGCCTCGGCCGTCGGCTTCCAGGCGACGAGCACCGGTTTTTCAAGCTCCAGCCTGTGGGCGCCGCCGGGAACCGCCAGCACCGGCGCATCGGCATGGGTGACGACCGCATGCAGGGAATGCAGCAGTTCGCGTTCGCCTTCCGAGGGCAGGGTCATGACGATGACATCGGACAGAAGCGACCGATCCACGAGGGTCTGGCCCGGTTCGCCCATGGCCTCGGTGAAGCTGAAGGGCACCCCTTCCTTGGCGAGCCTTTCGGAAAGGGCCTTGCGCGAATCCTCGGCGAGTTTCGCTTCATCCTCGATGAGTTGCACCACCATCGATGCGCTGCCTGCGAAACCTGCGGCGTCCGCGCCCAGGAAGGCCGGCACGCGCCGGGTCTGCAGAAGTTCGAGATGCCCACCGGTGAAACGCGCCAGATCGAGGGCGCCCTGAAGGCGTGCCTCGAAATGGGCGTCATCGCCGCAATGCAGAAGAATCGATTTCATCGCCCCACTCCCTTGCCTCATCGTAAGGCCGCATAATGCAGATGCCGTAACCACTTGCAAAGAGCAGCCTTGCCCGAAAGCCGCCATGACCTCGATCAAGCCGCGGGAGCAGGGCGATGGATCAGGCTTTTCAGACCTTCGAGACCTTGCCGCTTTCGAGGTCGTAGAAGGTGCCGGCGATCATGATCTTGCCATCGCGCTCCATCCCGCGAAGGACAGGCGAACGGTCACGGATCAGTTCGATCGTCTGCTGCACATGGGTCTTTGCCACGGCATCGACGAAGGCCGCGTTGGCGCTGCTGCGGTCGCCCTCGTAGCGGGTCGCTTCGACGGCGTTGCCGAAGCGGCCCAGAAGCAGCGTCAGATTGCCGAGGCGGACATTGTCGATCGCGCCCTTGATGGCGCCGCACGCCGAATGGCCCATCACCATCACCAGCTTCGCACCGGCGGCAGCAGTCGCGAATTCCATCGAGCCGAGAATGTCGTCATTGACGGCATTGCCGGCGACACGGGCGTTGAAGGCCTCGCCGATCCCGAGGTCGCAGATCACCTCGACAGGCGCCCGGCTGTCGATGCAGCTGAGGAAGACGGCGGCCGGATACTGACCGGCAGCCGTGCTGCGCTGTTCGGACAGCCAGTCGCGGGTCTTGCGCTCCCCGCGCACGAAGCGGGCATTGCCTGTCATGACCATGTCGAGCACCTGCGCCGGTGTCATCGCATCGCGCTGGGCCTTGGTAAGCCCTGCTGCATGGGCGGGGAAAGCCATGCCGAAACCGCCGGCAAGCGCCGCAGCTCCAAGCGCCGAAAGGCCGAGCATGCGCCGTCTGTCGAGCGCGCAGCAGTCCGTGGCTTCGGCATTGATGGTCATCTTGGTCATCTCCCTCGTGAATATGTGCCCTTTACCCGGAATGGGTGGGGCCGGTTCTGCTTCGGAGATGTAGTAACAGGATTACATGAGCCAAATAAAATGCGCTTATGGAAGGAATTGGCAGAAATGATGGTGTGCAACTGTCCTTCAGCCCAGAATCTCGCCGCTGCAATCCCCGAAACCGATGGATGCCAGCCCCGGCCGCCGTGCCATGGCGCCGATCCGGACATGGTCGCCTGCTTCGAGGAAGCGCCGGGTTTCACCGCCGGGCAGGGCGATGGGATGTTCGCCGCCTGAAGTCAGTTCGAGGAACGAACCTTCGCTGCCGCTTTCAGGGCCGGAGATGGTGCCGGTGCCAAAGAGGTCGCCCGGGTTCAGGTTGCAGCCGCCGACCGTGTGGTGGGCGACCATCTGCTGCGCGGTCCAGTAGAGGGCGGTTGCATGGCCGGTCGAGATCCGCTTCTCGGGAATACCGGCTTCACGCATCTTCGCCGTCTGCAGCCAGATGCCGAGCTCGAGCGCGAGGCCGCCATGGGCCTGGTCCTCCGTATCGAGCAGATAAGGCAGGGGCTGGGGTTCGCCCTCGCCGCGCGGAAAGGCTGGCGCGCGATAGGGGGCGAGCGCCTCCGGCGTCACGATCCAGGGGCTGACGCTGGTGAGGAAATTCTTGGCGAGGAACGGCCCCAGCGGCTGATATTCCCAGGCCTGGATGTCACGCGCCGACCAATCATTGAGAAGGCAGTAGCCCGCCACATGGGCATGAGCTTCATTGATGGGAACGGGGCTGCCCAGCTGATTGCCCGGCCCGATCCAGACGCCAAGCTCAAGCTCGATGTCCAGCCGGGCGGTGGGCGCGAGCCTCGGCCCGTCCGGCCCGGCGAGCTGCCCCGACGGCCGCGTGACCGGCGTGCCCGACAGCACCACCGAGGATGCCCGCCCATGATAGGCGATGGGCACGTGGCGATAATTGGGCAGCAGCGGATTGTCGGGCCTGAAGATGCTGCCGACCTTGGTGGCATGGTGGATGCCGGCATAGAAATCCGTGTAGTCGCCCACCTGGCAGGGCAGGTAGAGATCGGCCGCAGCCATCGGCACGAGGAAGGGGCGGGTGGAATCTGCATGATCGGCATCGGTGAAAAGCCCGAACAGTGCGCGGCGCAGATCCTGTCGCACCTCGGCGCCGAGCGCCAGAAGCTCGTTCAGCTGTTCATGGGTGACATCTGCCAGGAAATCGAGGCCGGGCAGCAGGCCATTATCCACCGCGCCGGCGAGGTCGAAGACGAATCCGCCAATCGCCAC
>CAYMZC010000123.1:0-7585 GCA_964394815.1 uncultured Sandaracinobacter sp.
GGCGGTTGAGGAACAGCAGCGCCTTCTCCTTGGCGGCCAGCCGCTTGGTGATCGCATCGGCCAGCGGCGGGGCGATCCAGCGCCCGCGTGGCGGCGGCGTGCGCCTCAGGTCGATCAGGTGGATCACCGGCATCAGCGCCCCGCCATGCCGGTCCGGCAGGCTGAGCAGCCGGTAGGTGCCCCTGGCCACCTGTTCCAGTGTCTCCAGCGCCGGGGTCGCGGTGGCGAGAACGACCGGGATTTCCTCGAACCGGCCGCGCATCACCGCCACGTCGCGCCCGTGATAGGGCACGCTTTCCTCCTGCTTGAAGGCGGCGTCATGCGCTTCATCCACCACGATCACGCCAAGGTCGGCAATCGGCAGGAACAGGGCCGAGCGCGCGCCCACCACCACATGGGCCGTGCCGCGGACAATGGCATCGAAGGCCTGCCGCCGCTGTGCCGGTGTCAGGCCCGAGTGCCAGACGACGGGGGGAAAGCCGAAGCGCCGCTCGAACCGGGCAAGCCAGGCCTGTGTCAGCCCGATTTCCGGCAGCAGCACCAGCGCCTGCCGGCCGGCCCCCAGGGCTTCGGCGACTGCTTCGAGATAGACCTCGGTCTTGCCGGCCCCCGTCACGCCATCGAGCAGGAAGGGCTGGAAGCGCCTGTCCCGCACGGCTTCGCGCAGGGCATCGGCAGCGGTCTGCTGCCCCGGGTTCAGGCTCGGGCCGGGGGGCAGGGCGGGGGGGGCGGACCGCCCTGCATCGGCTTGCTGGTCGACGGACGGGTCCGCCGGCAGCAGCACGCCCGCCTTCACCAGCGGGCGCAGCCTTTCCACCCGCACATCGGCCGCCGCCGCCCAGATGGACAATGGCGCCGGGCCAAGGCTCCGCAGGCTGTCCAGCCGTTCGAGGAGCGCGCGGCGGCCCGGATGCTTCACATCATCGGGAAGGGCGCCAAGCGCATAGCGGGCAGCGCCCCTGGGCGTCGGCAGGAAGGCCGCCTGTGGCAGCGCCATGCGCAGAACGGCGGCGGGCGGGGCGAGATAATAATCCGCCACCCAGCCGATCAGCTTCCTGAGGGCAGGGGGTAGCGGCGGCTGGTCCAGCGGCTGGGCTTCGCGCAGCCGGGCCGTTTCGATCGGGGCCGATTCGAACACGCCTTCGTCCCACAGCACGCCGGGCACCCGGCGCGGACCGAGGGGCGCCGACACCACGGCGCCGGGCGGCGTGCCGTCGGGCAGCCGGTAGTCCAGCGGCTTCAGGCCGTGCTGCAACAGAAGGACGGTGCCACGCATTGACAGCGGACTAGCCTTTGGGGACAGGAGCCTCAACCACCCCAGCCGGAGCAACCCCCATGAAATTCTTCGTCGACACCGCCGACGTCGCCGACATTGCCGAACTGGCCGCGACCGGTCTGCTCGATGGCGTCACCACCAACCCCAGCCTCATCCACAAGTCGGGCCGCCCGTTCCTCGCGGTGGTGAAGGAAATCTGCGGCATCGTCGATGGCCCCGTTTCGGCCGAAGTCGTTGCGACCGACTATGAGAACATGCTGCGCGAGGCTGACATCGTCCGCAAGCTGGCCGACAATGTCTGCGTGAAGCTGCCGCTGACGATGGATGGGCTGAAGGCCTGCCGCAAGCTGACCTCCGAGGGCACGATGGTGAATGTCACCCTCTGCTTCTCGGCGACGCAGGCGCTGCTTGCCGCCAAGGCGGGCGCCACCTTCATTTCGCCCTTCGTCGGCCGCCACGACGATGTCGGGTTCAACGGCATGGACCTCATCGAGGACATCCGCCTGATCTACGACAATTATGATTTCACCACCGAAATCCTCGTCGCCTCCGTCCGGCACCCTGTGCATGTGCTGGAAGCCGCGAAGATCGGCGCCGACGTGATGACCGCGCCGCCCGCCGTCATGCGCGCGCTGGCGAAGCACCCGCTGACCGATCGCGGGCTCGAACAGTTTCTGGCTGACTGGGCCAAGACCGGCGAGACCATCGGCTGACCGCCATGGACGCGGCGGCGCTGGCAACCGGCTGGCTCGATACGCTGGCTCACCAGCGCCGCCTTTCCGCGCATACCCTGAAGGCCTATGGCGCCAGCCTCTGGCGCTTTCTGGACTTTCTGGCCCACACCCATGGCCGCCCGGCCGATCTCGACCTGCTGTCGGGCCTTGTGGCAGCCGACATCCGCGCCTTTCTGTCGGCCCGCCGCGCCGAAGGGCTGACCAATGCATCGGCGGCGCGCGAGCTTTCGGCCCTGCGCGGCTTTTCCACATGGCTGCGCGAGCGGCACGGCAGGCCGCTGGGCGGGCTGGAGCAGGTGGCGATGCCGCGCGTGCGCAAGGGCGTGCCCCGCCCGCTGGCGCCTGCCGATGCCAGGGCGCTTGCCGACACCAGCGGCGAATTTCACGATGAGCCGTGGCTGCAGGCGCGGGACACGGCCGCGCTGTTGCTGCTCTATGGCGCCGGCCTCCGGATCGGGGAGGCGCTGGGGCTGACAGGGGCGGTTCTGCCGCTCGGCGAAACGCTTGCCATCACCGGCAAGGGGCGCAAGCAGCGCACCATCGTGCTTCTGCCCGTCGTGCGCGAGGCGATTGCGCTCTACGTGAAGCTGTGCCCCTGGACGATCACGGCCGAGACGCCGCTGTTCCGGGGCGCGAAGGGCGGGCCGCTCAAGGATGGCGTGCTGCGCGTGACGCTTCGGAAGGCGCGTGCCGCGCTCGGCCTGCCCGACAGCGCCACCCCCCATGCCCTGCGCCACAGCTTCGCCAGCCACCTGCTGGCGCGCGGGGCCGATCTGCGCACCATTCAGGAACTTCTGGGCCACGCCAGCCTGTCGAGCACGCAGATCTACACCTCGGTCGATACCGCGCGCCTGCTCGACATCTATTCCAGCACGCATCCGCGCGGCTGAGCCAGCCGCCAGCCCGAAGGCCGGCAGCCCTTGGCCCAGCTTGCCGGGTCGGATGTCCCCGGCAGGATTTTCAGGCCGGTTCAGCCTGCCTTGCCGCAATCCGCGCCGCCCAGATTTCCGGCCCTGTCCTGTGGACGCTGGTGCCTTCGGAATCGACGGCGACCGTCACCGGCATGTCGCGCACGTCGAACTCGTAAATGGCCTCCATGCCGAGATCCTCGAAGGCCAGAACCTTCGCTGCCTTGATGGCGCGCGCGACGAGATAGGCGGCGCCGCCCACCGCCATCAGATAGGCGGATTTCGCCTCGCGGATCGCCTCGATCGCCACCGGCCCGCGTTCGGCCTTGCCGACCATGGCGAGAAGGCCCTGATCGAGCATCATCTTCGTGAACTTGTCCATGCGGGTCGCGGTCGTCGGGCCGGCGGGGCCGACGACTTCGTCGCGCACGGGGTCCACCGGGCCGACATAATAGATCACCCGGCCGCGGAAGCTGATGGGCAGTTCCTCGCCGCGGGCCAGCATGTCCTGGATGCGCTTGTGCGCGGCATCGCGACCGGTCAGCATCTTTCCGTTCAGCAGCAGCCGGTCGCCCGGCTTCCAGCTTGCCACCTGTTCGGGGGTCAGGGTGTCGAGATCGACGCGGATGGCTTCCTGGCTCGGCTTCCAGTCCACCTTCGGCCAGCGCGAAAGGTCGGGCTGGGGCAGGTAGGCAGGGCCGGAACCATCGAGATGGACATGGGCATGGCGGGTGGCCGCGCAGTTGGGGATCATGGCGACAGGCTTCGATGCCGCATGGGTCGGGCAGTCAAGGATCTTCACGTCGAGAATGGTGGACAGCCCGCCCAGCCCCTGTGCGCCGATTCCCAGCGCATTGACGGCATCGAAGATCTCGATGCGCAGTTCCTCGATCCGGGTCTTCGGGCCGCGGGCCTTCAGCTCGGCCATGTCGATCGGGCCCATCAGCGATTCCTTGGCCATCACCATGGCCTTTTCGGCAGTGCCGCCGATACCGATGCCAAGCATGCCGGGCGGGCACCAGCCGGCGCCCATCAGCGGCACGGTCTTCACCACCCAGTCGGTGATCGAGTCCGACGGGTTCAGCATGACGAACTTCGACTTGTTCTCGGAACCGCCGCCCTTGGCCGCTAGCGCGATTTCCAGATGGTCGCCCGGCACCATCTCGACATGGACGACAGCCGGCGTGTTGTCGCGCGTGTTGACGCGGGAAAAGGCCGGGTCCGCCACGATCGAGGCGCGCAGCTTGTTGTCGGGGTGGCCGTAGGCGCGGCGCACGCCTTCGTCGATCATCTGCTGCAGGGTCATCCTGCCGTCCCAGCTGACCCCCATGCCCACCTTCACGAAGGCAGCGACGATTCCGGTATCCTGGCAGATGGGGCGGTGGCCTTCGGCGCACATGCGGCTGTTGGTGAGGATCTGGGCAATGGCGTCCTTCGCCGCCGGGCTTTCCTCAAGCTCGTAGGCGCGGCCCAGCGCCTCGATATAGTCGAGCGGGTGATAATAGCTGATGTGCTGCAGCGCATCCGCCACCGATTCGATCACATCCTCGCTGCGCATCAGGCCCATGGTTCGTCATACTCCCGTAATCTGCCCGTGTTTCAGGCAACCCGTGTTTCAGCGGTGCCCCTAGCAGCCGCGCGGGGGCAGGGTGAAGCCCTGCAATCCATGCCGCATTCCATATGGCATTCCATGCCGTGGCAATCCCCGCATCTGTCCACAGGCAGGGCTGCCATATTCACCCGCGCACGCAAATTTGATCTTGCCCTTCCTGCCCAAAATGGCACTATCCCTCGTGGTGGTGCGGCGAACGCACCCCTAGATATCGTGTCTGTAACCTTTACATGCCAGAATGGCCCAAGGGCTTCGGCCAGGGCCCGGAAGGCCGGGCACAAGATATCGATTGTTGCGTGAAAGGGGCTGTGCCGGAGTCGGCGCCGCCTCGCAGGGACAGAAGAAAACGAGGGGTCATGATGGATTTCGAGCGCAGTCAGATGACAGGGGATGATAGCGGCGTGTCCGGCGGCGCCCCGGCAAGCCATGCCATCTATCAGCCGCGCTTCCCGGTGAAGACCGACCCGTCGCGCGACAGCCTCCTCACCGAGTTCGGCAGGGAAACGCTGAAGGACCGCTACCTGCTGCCCGGTGAAACCAGCCAGGATCTCTTCGCCCGCGTTGCGGCCGCCTATGCCGACGACGAAGGCCACGCCCAGCGGCTCTATGACTATATCTCGAACCTCTGGTTCATGCCGGCCACGCCGGTTCTGTCCAATGGCGGCACTGGCCGGGGCCTGCCCATCAGCTGCTATCTGAACAGCGTGTCCGACAGCCTCGAGGGTATCGTCGCCACCTGGAACGAGAATGTCTGGCTTGCAGCACGCGGTGGCGGCATCGGCACCTACTGGGGCCGGGTCCGCGGCATCGGCGAGCCTGTCGGCCTCAACGGCAAGACAAGCGGCATCATCCCCTTCGTGCGGGTGATGGATTCGCTGACTCTGGCGATCTCGCAAGGGTCGCTCCGGCGTGGTTCTGCCGCCGTCTATCTCGACATTTCCCACCCCGAGATCGAGGAATTCCTCGAAATCCGCAAACCCTCGGGCGATTTCAACCGCAAGGCGCTGAACCTGCACCATGGCGTGCTCGTCACCAACGCCTTCATGGAAGCGGTGCGTTCCGGCAGCAGTTTCGATCTCGTTTCCCCCAAGACCGGGGAAAAGCGCGGCGAAGTGGATGCGCGCGCACTCTTCCAGAAGCTGGTCGAGACCCGGCTGGCGACCGGCGAGCCCTACATCATCTTCGCCGACCATGTGAACGACCACATGCCCCGCCACCAGAAGGAGCTGGGGCTGAAGGTTTCCACGTCCAACCTGTGTTCCGAAATCACCCTGCCCACCGGGATCGACCATCTCGGTAACGACCGCACCGCCGTCTGCTGCCTGTCCAGCCTCAACTTCGAGACATGGGACCAGTGGAACGGCGATTCACGCTTCATCGAGGACGTGATGTGTTTTTTTGATAATGTGTTGATTGATTATATCGAGCGCGCCCCGCCCGAGATGGCGCGCGCCAGATATTCGGCTGGCCGCGAGCGCTCGGTCGGTCTTGGCGTGATGGGCCTGCACAGCTTCTATCAGGCGCGGGGCCTGCCCTTCGAAAGCGCCATGGCCAAAAGCTGGAACCTGCGCATGTTCCGCCACATCCGCCAGAAGGTGGACGAGGCTTCCATGCTGCTGGCGGCCGAGCGCGGGCCGTGCCCGGATGCCGCCGATCGCGGCGTGATGGAGCGGTTCAGCTGCAAGATGGCGATCGCGCCGACGGCGTCCATCTCGATCATCTGCGGCGGCACCTCGGCCTGCATCGAGCCGATCCCGGCCAACATCTACACCCACAAGACCCTGTCGGGCAGCTTCGTGGTGAAGAACCCCTATCTCGAAAAGCTGCTGATCGGGAAAGCCAAGAATTCGGATGCCGTCTGGAATTCCATTCTCGAGCATGGCGGGTCGGTGCTGCATCTCGACTTCCTGACCCAGGAAGAGAAGGACTGCTTCAAGACCGCCTTCGAAATCGACCAGCGCTGGCTTCTGGAACTGGCGGGTGACCGCACCCCCTATATCGATCAGGCCCAGTCGCTGAACCTGTTCATCCCGGCCGACGTGGAAAAATGGGATCTGCTCATGCTCCACTTCCGAGCCTGGGAACTGGGCATCAAGTCGCTCTATTACCTGCGCTCCAAGTCCATCCAGCGTGCCGGTTTCGCCGGTGCTGTCGACAGCGACAACACGCCGGACCTGAAGCAGATCCAGGTGGAGATGCGGGATTATGACGAATGTCTGGCATGCCAGTGAGCGAGGGCGGTCGCCCGCGTGACGCCGACGCAGCCGAGGCGCAGGGCGCGCAACTTGCCCTCGTGGCCTGCGGCGGCGTGAATCCGGCCGGGGTGGCGCTTCCCTCCGAAGCGCCGGTTCCCCCGCGCCGCAGGCACCACGTGCTTTCGTCCGCGACACTGTTGCGTCTTGCCCGCATGCGGCGCTTCAGGCGAGCAAAGGGACATCACGCCCCTTCACGCAGGCGGCTTTCCGTTCTACATACGTTCCGTTGAATTCGAAGGAATCGCCATGTCTCTTCTCGAAGCAAGCCGGGTCTACAAGCCCTTCGAATACCCCTGGGCCTATGAGTTCTGGAAGCGCCAGCAGCAGATCCACTGGATGCCCGAGGAAGTGCCGCTGGGCGAGGATTGCCGCGACTGGGCGCAGAAACTCGCCGAGCATGAGCGCAACCTGCTGACGCAGATCTTCCGCTTCTTCACCCAGGCCGATGTCGAGGTGCAGGATTGCTACCACGACAAATATGGCCGCGTGTTCAAGCCCACCGAAATCAAGATGATGCTGACGGCGTTCAGCAACATGGAAACGGTCCATATCGCGGCCTATTCCCACCTGCTCGACACCATCGGCATGCCGGAATCGGAATATAGCGCCTTCCTCAACTACAAGGAAATGCGCGACAAGCATGATTATCTGTCCACCTTCGGCGTGGACACGGATGCCGACATCGCCCGCACGCTCGCCATGTTCGGCGGTTTCACCGAGGGGCTGCAGCTCTTCGCCAGCTTTGCGATGCTGATGAACTTCCCGCGCTTCAACAAGATGAAGGGCATGGGGCAGATCGT
>CAYMZC010000124.1:0-5566 GCA_964394815.1 uncultured Sandaracinobacter sp.
CCCCCCCCCCCCCCCCCCACCCCCCCCCCCCCCCCCCCCCCCCCCCCCCCCCCCATTTTCACGCAGATGACGGCTTACGAGATTTCGCGGAGTGACTGGTGTTCAGACGTGTGCTCTTCCGATCTGCTGACCCTTCTGGCCTTCGTGCTGGCCATCGGCCTCGTGGTCGATGACGCCATCGTCGTGCTGGAAAACATCTATTACCGCCTGGAAAGCGGCGAGCCGCCGCTCGTGGCCGCCTATCAGGGCGCGCGGCAGGTGGGCTTCGCGGTCGTTGCGACCACCATTGTCGTCTGCTCGGTGTTCGTGCCGCTCTACTTCATTGCCGGAAACGTCGGCCTGCTGTTCCGGGAACTTGCCGGCGCAATGATCGGCGCCATCGCCTTTTCCGGCTTCGTCGCGCTTTCGCTCACGCCAATGCTGTGCTCGAAGCTCCTGAAGCGCGAAACCGGCCACAACCGCTTCACCGACTGGTTCGACCGGCAGTTCGCGCGCCTGCAGCGCCGCTACGTCAATGTGCTCGACCGAATCCTCGACCGGCCGTTTCTGGTCGGCGGGGTGGCGGCCGGCATTGTCGCCGTCTGTGTTGCCCTTGGCGCCACGCTGGCGAGCGAGCTTGCCCCCGAAGAGGACATCGGCAATTTCTTCGTGAACGTGCAGGCCGCCGAAGGCACCGGCTACGACCGGATGCAGACCTACATGGAGGATCTGCAGGAACGCGCGCTTCCGATGGTGGGCGAAGGCCAGCCGATCCGCCGCATGCTGGTCCGTGCGCCGGGCAATTTCGGCCCGACGGCGGATTTCGCGTCCGGCAGCATGATCGTCTTCCTCGTGCCCTGGGAAGAGCGGACGGCAACGACGCGCGACGTGGTGGCCGACATGCAGAAGATCCTTGGCGAGGATCCCCGCATTCGCGGCAACGCCTCGGTCGGCAGCGCCCTCAGCCGCGGCCGCGGGCGCCCGATACAGCTTGTGATTGCCGGATCGAGCTTCGATGAGCTGGCAAAGGCGCGCGACGCCATTTTCAAGGCCGCCGAGGCCCAGCCCGGAATCATCGACCTCGACAGCGACTACAAGGAAACCCGGCCGCAGCTCATCGTCGATATCGACACCACGCGGGCTGGCGATCTTGGCGTACAGGTCGCCGACATCGGCTCGACGCTCGAAACAATGATGGGCTCGCGCCGGGTCACGACCTTCCTCGACCGGGGCGAGGAATATTATGTCGTGCTCCAGGCCGAAGACGCCGACCGGGCAGCGCCCGACAATCTCGCCAACATCTATGTCCGCAGCCAGACATCGGGCGAACTCGTGCCGCTTTCCAGTCTCGTGCGCCTGCGCGAAGCGGCGCAGGCGGGCGAGCTTGGCCGCTTCAACAAGCAGCGGGCAATCACGATCCAGGGCAATCTGGGGCCGGGAATGCCACTGGGCGAGGCGCTCGACTTCCTCGAAAGCGTCGCAATCGAACAGCCCGCCGTGACGGCCATCGGCTACCGCGGGGAAAGCCTGCAGCTGAAGCAGACGGGCTCTTTGCTCTGGGTGGTGCTGGGGCTGACGATCCTGCTTGTCCTGCTGGTGCTTGCGGCACAGTTCGAAAGCTTCGTGCATCCGGTCGTCATCATCCTGACCGTCCCGCTTGCCATCGGCGGCGGCCTGATGGGGTTGTGGGCCATGGGCGGCACCATAAACCTCTATTCGCAGGTGGGCATCGTGATGCTGGTGGGCCTGGCGGCCAAGAACGGCATCCTCATCGTCGAGTTCACGAACCAGCTGCGGGATGGCGGCCGCCCCTTCCGGGATGCCGTGATCGAGGCGGCCGAGCGCCGGCTTCGCCCCGTGCTGATGACCTCGATCGCGACCGTGGCCGGTGCTGTTCCGCTGATGATTGCCAGCGGGGCAGGCGCCGCGTCGCGCCAGTCCATCGGCATTGTCATCGTCTGGGGCGTGAGTTTCGCGACCCTGCTGACCCTGTTCGTGATTCCTGTCTTCTATGCAGCGCTGGCGCGCCGCACCCGTTCGCCCGAAGCCATCACGCGGGAACTGGAAAAGGGCCTTGCAGAAAGCGGGGCTGAAAGCGGGGCCGGCGATGGCGCGGGCGACGGGAAGGCCTCACCCCAGCCGGCGGAATGAGCCGAGGACTCGTATTTTCGCGCGGATCGACTATCTGAAGGCCCTGTATGGACGCAGGCGATCCGCCCGCCCCACCTTCCATGACGGCCGTGACTGACAGGAGTGCCCGGAATGCAGAACCAGAACCCGGTCTTCGAGGACCTTGCGCGGCTGATGTCGGGAATTGCCGGAACCGTGGCTGGCGCCGGCCGTGAAGCGGAAGCCCGCATGCGCGAGAAACTGCGCGAGGCCGTGGGCGGCCTGGACATGGTGAGCCGCGAGGAATTCGAGGCCGTCAAGGCGATGGCGGCCGAAACCCGCGCCGAACTTGAAGCGCTGAAGGCCCGCCTTGGCCCGGCCAGCGATGCAACGGAAAGCAAGGCTACTGGCGGCAACACTGGCGGCGGCGAAGCCTGAAGCCCCACATATCCACAGCATTTTTCCGGCAGGCGGCCAGGTGCTGCCTGCTCCTGTTGCCATTGCGTGGCATCACCGGCACCATCTGGTGGGCGCGGCAAGGCCTGACCACAAGCTTTTGAGGATCTTTGCATGACCAGCCTGCAGTTCGACTCCGGTGCCGATGCAAGCGCGCCGATCGACGTGCTGGAGCAGTATTTCGCCAGCCACAACTGGAGCTTCCAGCGGGATGGGGACGAGGAGATCGTCACCACTGTCAAGGGCAGCTGGTCCGATTACGAGCTTCGGGCCCTCTGGCGCGAAGATGACCGTGTGCTCCAGTTCATCGCGATGACAGGCATCAACGCCGGTGCGGCGCCCATCGATGTGGCAACACGGGCGAATCTTTTCGAGACGCTGGCGCTGGTGAACGAACAGCTGTGGATCGGCCATTTCGAAACCTGGTCGTCCGATGGCGCCATCCTGTTCCGGCATGCGGCCCTTCTCGATGGTTCGGAAGAGCCGTCGCTCAGCCTGCCGCAGGCCCATGCGCTGGTTGATGCCGCCATCGACGAGTGCGAGCGCTACTATCCCGTCTTCCAGTTTGTCCTGTGGGGCGGAAAGAGCCCGCGTGACGCGCTGACGGCCGCCATGGTGGAAACAGAAGGCGAAGCCTGACCGCACTCCGGCCTGCCGCATGCCGCGGCGCCAGAGTCCTGCCCATCCTTCAGATACGCACTCTTGCGGTCTTCGCCCTGAGGCCCGTGCCGCCCTGCCGCGCATGTCGGATCATGCGGTGCCATCTGGCGGCAGCCAGTGGCCAACCCGCGCGGAAAGCCATGCCTTAAGCGCATGGCGGCCATTGTCTTTCGGCATGGCAATATTGATAGTCTAATTTTTCATGTATATTTTACAGTTATTTAATGTGAAAATCTTCCCCTAAATGTTGCGATGCAAAAAATTATGCTGCAAAAATTCAGGCGCCACTCAATTTTGCGATTGACGCAATCTGAGCCTCACTTTAAACAAATCCCAGAAATTGAGCGCCACTCGGTTTTGGTCTGACGGACATGCGGTCCGTCGAGCTGGCCGGGGTGCAGGCCAGGGGTCCATGGTGGGTCCGGGCCGCGACCAGGAAGGACACAGTAATGCGCAACAGCATGATCAAGCTTTCGCTCGCCGCAGCCCTGTCGGCCATTGCCTTCACCGCCAGCCCGGCTCTTGCCAGCGACGTCTGCGCCGAAGCGCCCGCGAAGCTGCGCGCCCTTGCCGGCAGCGCCGATGCCGGCGTGCAGCGCAAGGCCCTGCGCAACGTCACCCTTGGCGAGCAGCTTTGCGAAGCCCGTAACAAGTCGGAAGCCAACAAGAAGTTCGGCCTCGCCGCCAAGCTGATGGGCACCGAGCTGGCTTCCGTGCTGGCTGTCGAAGGCACTGCCGCGGCGCAATAAGCCGGAACGAGATCCCTCGACAGGCCGCTCCTCCCCTCCCCCTACCCATTGCGGCCTGTCATCTCCAAGAAGGCGGCGGCTCCCTTTCGGGACCGCCGCCTTTCCTGTTACCGGCAACATCGCACGGCGCCCCGCCGGGTCTTGAGCAGGGCAGGCGCTGCTGCCACTGTCTGCGACATGAAGACAGGCATCGGGGTTGCAGCAATGGGCAGGGCTGGCAGATGAGCGCGGCGCGTTTCCTTGACGGGCAGGACAGGCGGCTGCTTCTGGTTTGCGATCATGCCTCGAACGCCGTGCCCCATGGCGTTTCGCTTTGCGTGCCACCGCAACTGATGGACCTGCACATTGCCCATGACATTGGCGCCGGCCCACTTGCCGAACGGCTTGCTTCCAGCCTCGGGGCGGGTGCTTGGCTTGCCACCATTTCCCGCCTTGTGGCCGATTTCAACCGCCCGCCGGAAAGCTGCATCCCCGAATCGAGCGACGGTCATGCCATTCCCGGCAATGTCGGCCTTGCAGCCGGGGCGCGCGCGGAAAGGCTTGCCCTGCATCGGGCCTTTCACGAAGGCCTGGCCGCCCTTGTGGCCGGGCGCGCGCCTGTGCTGCTGGTTTCGGTGCACAGTTTCACCCCGGCCCTTGCCACCAGTGACCAGCCACGGCCCTGGCCGGTCGGCCTGTTGTGGAACCGGGATGACAGGGCGGCGGCCCTTGGCCTTGCCGCGCTGCGGGCCGAACCCGGGCTGGAAGGGCCGGTCGGCGCGAACGAGCCCTATTCCGGCAGGATCCTCAACTACACGATGGACCGTCACGCCGAGGCGAATGGCATCCCCTATCTGGGGATCGAGGTGCGGCAGGATCTGCTGGCCGATGATGCCGGCATCGCCCGCTGGACAGGGATTCTGGGGCGCATGATCCGCAGCGTGCTGTCGGGGCTGGAACGCCCATGCTGAGGTTTCTGGCCCGGCTGGTCGCCGGGCTGCTGCTTTTCAGCCTTCTGTGGGCCGGGGCCTACCGGTTCGTCGATCCGCCCCTCACCTATCTGATGGCGCGGGATGCGCTGCGCGGGGAAAGCGTGAAGCGGCAGTGGGCCGACCTTGACGATATTGCCCGCCACCTGCCGCGCGCCGTGATCGCAGCCGAGGATGCGCGATTCTGCAGCCACCATGGTTTCGACATCGAGGCCATCGAGAAGGCGATGGAGCGCAACCGCGAGGGCGGCCGGCTGCGGGGTGGTTCCACCATCAGCCAGCAGACGGCGAAGAACGCCTTCCTCTGGCCGGGCCGCACGATGGTGCGCAAGGGTGCGGAGGCGTGGTTCACCGCGCTTATCGAGCTTCTGTGGGGCAAGAGGCGCATCATGGAAGTCTATCTCAACGTCGCGGAGTTCGGGCGCGGCGTCTATGGCGCCGAGGCGGCGGCCCGGCACTATTTCGACAAGCCGGCCAGCCGCCTTACCCGGCAGGAAGCGGCCCGCCTCGCCGCCATCCTGCCGCAGCCCGTGAAGCGCGATGCCGCCCGGCCCGGCCCCTATACGAGGCGCTATGCCGGGCGGATCGAAAGCCGCAGCCGCGTCGTGGCGAACGAGGGACTGGACGCCTGCCTCTGGCGCTGAT
>CAYMZC010000124.1:5666-7519 GCA_964394815.1 uncultured Sandaracinobacter sp.
AGCCGCAGCCGCGTCGTGGCGAACGAGGGACTGGACGCCTGCCTCTGGCGCTGATGCCGTCAGGCCCCCGCGCGCCGTTGCCGTTCATGCGGACCAGCCGCCGTTGCCGTTCAGGCGGACCAGCCGCCGTCGATCACCACCTCGCTTCCGGTCATGTATTTCGAATCATCCGATGCCAGGAAGGCGATTCCGGCGGCGATGTCTTCCGGCGTGCCGGCATGGCCCAGCGGAGTGCCCGCGGCTGCCACCATGTCGGCCGAAAGCATGTTGGCGCCGGGCTGGCCGAGGGCTTCGCTGGCGCTTGAAAGGCCGCCTTCGTCGATCTTGGTCCAGATGGGGGTGTCGATGATGCCGGGGTGCACGCTGTTCACGCGGATGCCGTCTCGCGCGGCGGCGCATTCCTTGGCCAGCGCCTTGGTGAAGAGCCGCACGCCGCCCTTGGTGGCGCAATAGCCCGCAAGCCCGGCCGAGCCTTCAAGCCCCGCTACAGACGAGATGTTGACGATGGAGCCGCCCCGGGCGCCCGCGCGCATGGCCGGAATGGCATGTTTGCAGCCGAGGAACACGCCGGTCAGGTTGATGGCGATCTGCCGGTTCCAGGCTTCAAGCGACATCTCCGTCACGAGCTGGCCGCTGCCGATGCCGGCATTGTTCACCAATATGTCGAGCCGTCCGAAGGCAGCCAGCGTGTCGGCCACGATTTCCTTCCAGCGGCCTTCCTCCACCACATCCTGATGGCGATAGGCCGCCTTGCCGCCCGCCGCCTCGATCATGCGCTGTGTTTCCGCGCCGCCGGCGTCGTCGATGTCCGTCACCATCACGGCGGCGCCATCGGCCGCGAGCCTGAGCGCCGCTGCCCGGCCGATTCCGCTGGCGCCCCCTGTCACGATGGCGACCTTGCCTTCAAGTTTCATAGGTTTCCTTTCCCTCTTCCTCGGCCGGCATCATGCGCGCCGGCTGCCTTTGCGGCGCGCTGCCGAAACTGATGGGAAGAGGGGGCTTCAGCGCAGGACGCGCTGCGCCTTCATGACCCAGGCATAGGCGGCAAAGACCAGGCAGCCGGCCAGCACCGCCCATTGCATCGTCCCGATCCCGCCCAGCACCGCGCGCCCGTCCGGCAGGACATGGTGATGCATGAGGCTGACGAGATAGGCCGCGAGGCTGGCGAGGAAGAGCGCAAGCGCCAGTTGCCGGCGCATCAGCAGCATCACGGCGCCCAGAAGCCCGCCCCAGACGCCGATCGCCCACAGCGCCGTGAGCCACCAGGGGGTGGAAAGCATGTAGTCGATCTGCGCCTGTGACAGCCCGTAATCACGCAGATAGGCTTCGCCGCGCAGCCGTGACTGGAGATAGTCAGCAACGCCGAAGCCGTTCCACACAAGCGCCACAAGCCCCACCAGCCAGAGGTGCCAGGGCGTTTGCCCGACAATGGCTTTTCCGTCACCGGATGGTCTGCCCATATCCTGTCTCCCCCATGTGCGCCTTCCCCCGGGCGCCACACAGGAAAGCTATACCCTCTGGCAGCCTAGCGGAAGGGTGGCTCGTCGAAGGCGCGCAGCTTGCGGCTGTGCAGCCGCCCGGCATCCTTGCGCATCAGCTCGACGGCAAGGATGCCGATCTGCAGATGTTCGGAAATCGCGCCTTCGTAGAAACGGTTGGCCTGGCCGGGCAGCTTGATTTCCCCGTGCAGCGGCTTGTCGGAAACGCACAGCAGCGTGCCGTAGGGCACGCGGAAGCGATAGCCCTGCGCCGCGATGGTGGCCGATTCCATGTCCACGGCGACAGCGCGGCTCTGGTTGAAGCGGCGAGCCGACAGGCCGAAGCGAAGCTCCCAGTTGCGGTCGTCGGTCGTG
>CAYMZC010000125.1:0-5940 GCA_964394815.1 uncultured Sandaracinobacter sp.
CGATCGGCTGGACGAGCGCGGCCGCCATGCGCTGCTGAAGCTTGCCACCGGCAATCTGCGCGTGGGGGCCGGCGCGCGGCTGGCGCGGATGGCTTTTGCCCGTGCCTTCGACGTTCCCGAAAGCGACGTCGAGGAACTGTGGCACGGCGTTGAGCCGCCCTATGGCCCGCTGTTCCACTGGGCAACGGGGGCGGGGCCACGCCCTGACGCGGGCGCGCAGCCGCTTTTCCGGCCCTTCATGCTGGCGCATCCGCTCGAAGCGCCCGAGATGCTCGACCTGGCCGAATACAGCGCCGAGTGGAAGTGGGATGGCATCCGCGCCATGGCCGTGCGCGCCGGCGGTCAGGCGCGGCTCTACTCGCGTGACGGGAACGAGATTTCGGCTGCCTTCCCCGAAATATCGGCGGCCCAGTCGGTCGATGCCGTGCTTGATGGCGAGCTTCTCGTGCGCGCCGGAGACGGCGTGGCCAGTTTCAATGCCCTGCAAAAGCGGCTGGGGCGCAAGCGTGTGCCGGGTGCGATGCTGCGCGACTATCCCGTTTTCATGCGCTGCTATGACCTTCTGTTCGATGGGCGCGAGGATCTGCGCGATCGCCCGCTCGACGAGCGGCGGGCACGGCTGGAGGCTCTTGTCGGCCAGCTTGACCCGCAGCGTTTCGACATGTCCCCGGCCCTGGAAGCGGGCAGCTTCGCTGCGCTTTCGGCGCTGCGCGATTCCCCGCCCGACCCGTTGATCGAAGGCCTGATGCTGAAGCGCCGCGATGCCCCCTATGTCTCAGGGCGGCGCGCTGGCCTGTGGTACAAGTGGAAGCGCGATGCGCTCAGGGCCGATTGCGTGCTGATGTATGCGCGGCGCGGCCATGGCCGCCGTTCCAGCTTCTTTTCCGATTTCACCTTCGGCGCCTGGAGCGACGGGCAGCTGCTTCCTGTCGGCAAGGCCTATTTCGGCTTTACCGACGAGGAACTGAAGTGGCTCGACCGCTGGGTGCGTACGCACATGGTCGCGCGGCATGGCCCGGTTGCCGAAGTCGAGAAATCGCTGGTGCTGGAAGTCGCCTTCGATTCCATCGGGCCGAGCGCGCGCCACAAGTCAGGCCTTGCCATGCGCTTTCCCCGCATCAGCCGCATCCGCACCGACAAGCCCGCCGGGGAAGCGGACAGCGTGGCGGCGCTGGCGGCCATGGCCCGCTGAAGGCCTGGAGGGCCGCCCAGAGAAATTGACGGCCTGAGGGCCGTCCTGGCCAACATGGTTCACCTTCCTTCACAATTACGGCAGGCCTTTCATCTTCTCGCAAGACCACAAGCTGCCTAAGGAATTCACCGGGGCGGAGGAGAATGATTTTTTGCGCGTCTTTCTGGCTCTGTTCCTGACCGTCCTTCTGGCCCTGCCGGCTGCGGCCAGGAATGGCCAGGATGCGGCATCGCAATGGGCTGTCGCGGAAACGGCGAGCTTCCGCGTCTATGGCCGGGGCGATACGGGGCGTGTTTCCGAGCATGCGGTCCTGCTCGAGGAATTTCGCGGGCTTTTCACCGATGGCAGCGGCAAATCCGTCCGTGCGCCCCGGCTCGACCTTTTTCTGGTGCCCGACATGGAAAAGGCAACGCCCTGGCAGGCGCTGCCACATGGTGTCGCCGGCATGTACCGGGCGGACAGCGGCCGCATGTCCGTCATAGCACTCGATCATGCCGGCGCGGGCGCACCGGATACTGCCGGGGTGCGCCGTATCCTGCTGCATGAAGTCGCCCACCATGTGATGTTTTCGGCGGGCGCCGGCGACCTGCCGCCATGGTATCTGGAAGGCTATGCGGAATATGTCGCCACCGCCGGCTTCACTGCCCGGCAGGTGGCTCTTGGCGCGCCGGTGAAGGCGCATGCGGCCTGGCTTTCAAGGCGCGACTGGATGCCGCTCGAAAAGCTGCTGGCATGGGAATCGTCCGGCAAGAGCGGCGCGGATACGGCAGCCTTTTACGCCCAGAGCTGGCTGATGGTGCATCATCTCATGCACAGCCCCGCCATGCGACCGAAGCTGCACAGCTATCTTGAAGCCGTGCGCGCCGGCGAGGACAGGGTGGAGGCTTTCCGCCGGCATGTCGCGAAGGACTTCGCAGCCTTCACCCGCGCCCTGAAGCACCACGCCCGCCATGGTCTTGAAAGCGGGCGGCGCACGATGCCGCGCGCCGAACCCCCGCCTGTCGTGAGCATGCGGTTGCTGGGCCCGGCCGCCGATGACATGCTGATGCACATGGTAGCGCTGGAGCATGGCGTGGATCCGCGCTTGCGGACCGGCGTGATTGACGAGATCCGCCGCCTTGCAGCCCGCCATCCGGATGATCCGCTGGCGCGCCGCACGCTTGCGCTGGCCGAGTTGCAGCATGGAAGCACGGATGCGGCTGCCGTCTCGCTGGAGGCGCTGCTGCGCGACGCACCGGATGATCCCGACCTTCTTCGCTGGCACGCCCTGTCGCTGAAGCCCTATGCCGCATCCGCCGGGCCGGAAACGGTGGCCAGGGCGCGGCAGTTGCTGGAAGCGGCCGTGCGCGCGGCCCCGGATGACTGGCGCAGCCTGCATGCGCTGGCATGGGTGCAGTGGGTCATCTGGAAGCATGAGCAGGATCATGGCGCGCCGCAGGCCGGGCCTGTGCCGCACGAGATGATGATGACCCTGCTGAAGGCCCAGCGGATTGCCCCCCAGGTAGCGGATATTGCATTGGAAAGCGCCATGCTTCTGGCTCTTGTGGGCAGGCCGGACAGCGCAGAAAGGCTGCTGGCCTCGCTTGCCGTCACGGCGCACTCCCAGAAGACGTCCCGGCTGGTGTCCGGTCTCATCCGGCAGATCCGCACAGGGGACAGGGCGTGGCTTGCGACCCATGTCGAGGCTGTCCGCAAGAAGCTTGCGCGCGAAACGGTCGCCAGGCGCCCCGTTGCCGTGGAGCAGATGGCGGCGCCTGCCGCAGACAATCCGCCTCAGCGCGGGGCGCGGTAGCGGATAAGCCCTTCCTGCACCACGGTCGCGACGAGCAGGCCATCCGACTGGCGATAGATCTTGCCGATGTTGAGGCCGCGCCCGCCCGAAGCGACCGGGCTTGTCTGATCATAGAGATGCCATTCCGACGGATCGGGCTGGTGGTGAAACCAGATGCTGTGATCGAGCGACGCCGATTGCAGGGCGGGGTCCGTCCAGGAAACCGCATGGGGCAGGATGCAGGTATCGAGCAGCGTCATGTCGGTCGCGTAGGCGAAGAGCGCCGCGCGCAGCGCCATGCCTTCGGGTGCAGCGCCATCCGCGCGGAACCAGTTGCGTGCGGCCGGCTCCATCTTCTTTGGCTTGAACAGATTCTGGTGCGACACCGCGCGGAATTCGAAGGGCCGCGCGCGCTTCGTCCAGGTGGTGCGCCAGGGTTCGGGGATGCGCTCCCCGATCTTCTCGTTCCATTCCCGCTCGTTCAGCAGGCCTTCGGGGCCAGGCGTCTCGGGCATGCGGTCCTGATGTTCCAGCCCCTGTTCCATCACCTGGAAGCTTGCGGCGAGCGAGAATATGGCCCGGCCATGCTGGATCGCGGTGACACGGCGCGTCGTGAAGCTTCCGCCGTCCCGCTCGCGGTCGACCTTGTAGAGGATCGGGATACGGGGTTCGCCGGGGCGGATGAAATAGCTGTGCAGCGAGTGGATGGGACGGTCGGCCGCAACGGTGCGCTGCGCGGCGGCAAGCGCCTGCGCCACCACCTGGCCGCCATAGACGCGCACCCAGCCTTCGTCCGTGTTGCGGCCGCGGTAGAGATCCACTTCGATTTCCTCGACATCGAGGAGGGTGACGAGGTTCTCGAGATCCTTGGACATCATGCTCATGCCAGCCGGTTACGGCGCACGGGCCGGCCTTGCAACCGGCTTTGCCAGCGCGCACAGGCAAACCATGTTCGAGCCGTTCCTCGTTTCCACCCTTACGGTCGCCATCGCCGAGATGGGGGACAAGACCCAGCTTCTGGCAATCCTGCTTGCGGCGCGCTTCGGAAAACCGCTTGCCGTCATCGCCGGGATTGCCGCCGCCACCGTGCTCAACCATGCGCTCGCAGCGTCTGCCGGCGTGCTGGTTGCGGGGCTGGTCGATCCTGCGATCCTGCGCTGGCTTCTGGCGGCCGGCTTCTTCGCCACGGCCATCTGGGCGCTTGTGCCCGACAAGGCGGATGAAGGGCCGGTGGGGCAGGGCGCCTGGGGGCCGTTCCTGGCGACCCTTGCGGCCTTCTTCATCGTCGAGATGGGGGACAAGACCCAGATCGCGACCGTGGCACTTGCCGCCCGCTATGATGCTGTCATCGCCGTGACACTGGGCACCACGATCGGCATGCTGCTGGCCAATGTTCCAGCCGTGGTCTTCGCCCAGAAGCTGCTGCAAATCCTGCCGCTGAAGCTGTTGCGCCTTGCCGCCGCCCTCATTTTCGCCGGGCTGGGTGTCGCGACCCTGCTGGCCTGATCCACTTGGCCTGATCCGGCCGGTTTCGTGCCGCCTCAGTCCCGGAAGGGGTCGCGCACGAGGATTGTGTCGTCGCGCTCGGGGCTGGTTGAGACAAGGGCGACCGGGCAGTCGATCAGCTCTTCGATCCGGCGGATATATTTGATGGCGGCCGCCGGCAGATCGGCCCAGCTGCGCGCGCCCTGCGTGCTGTCCTGCCAGCCTTCGAACCGCTCATAGACCGGTTTCGCGGCTGCCTGCGCGCGGGTGGAAGAGGGCAGGTGGTCGAGCATCTCGCCATCCACTTCATAGCCCGTGCAGACCAGAAGTTCCTCGAAGCCATCGAGCACATCGAGCTTGGTGAGGGCGATGCCATCGACGCCCGAAAGCGCGATCGACTGGCGCACCAAGGCTGCATCGAACCAGCCGCAGCGGCGCTTGCGCCCCGTGACCGTGCCGAATTCGCGGCCGCGCTGGCCAAGGCGCTCGCCGGTTTCATCCTCGAGCTCGGTCGGGAAGGGGCCGGAGCCGACGCGCGTCGTGTAGGCCTTCACGATGCCCAGCACATAGTTGATGGCGCCCGGCCCCATGCCCGAGCCGGCAGCCGCCTGCCCGGCGACCACATTGGACGAGGTGACGAAGGGGTAGGTGCCGTGATCGACATCCAGAAGGACACCCTGCGCGCCTTCGAAAAGGATGCGCGCGCGTTGCCGGCGCTTGGACGCAAGCGTTTTCCAGACCGGGGCGGCATAGGGCAGGATTTCCGGCGCGATCGCCCGCAGGTCCGCCACCAGGGCGGCGCGGTCGATCGGATCGACGCCGAAGCCGGAACGAAGCGCATTGTGATGGGCAAGCAGCCTGTCGATCTGCGGGGCAGCCGAATCGAGGTCGGCAAGGTCGCAGACGCGCAGGGCGCGGCGGCCGACCTTGTCTTCATAGGCCGGCCCGATGCCGCGCCGCGTGGTACCGATCTTGCCGGCGCCGCTCGCATCCTCGCGCAGGGCGTCGAGATCGCGGTGGAAGGGCAGGATCAGCGGGCAATTGTCGGCGATCATCAGCTTTTCGGGCGTGATCACGACCCCCTGGCCACGCAGCCGGGCCATTTCATCCTTCAGCGCCCATGGGTCGAGCACGACGCCATTGCCGATGCAGCTGAGCGTGCCGCGCACGATTCCGGATGGCAGCAGAGAAAGCTTGTAGACCTGTTCGCCCACGACAAGCGTGTGACCGGCATTGTGCCCGCCCTGGAAACGCACGACGACATCGGCGCGGGCCGACAGCCAGTCAACGATCTTGCCCTTGCCCTCATCGCCCCACTGGGCGCCGATCACAACAACATTGGCCACGATAGATGCTCCTTGAAGGGGCTTGAAGGGGATTGGGCGGGGCTCAGGCGCGCGCCACAGGCCGGGTACCGTCCCAGATGTGGGAACAGCCATCCGGGCGGTCCTGCGCGGACGGCGATAGCGGGGCCGGGCCTTCGTGGTTGCTG
>CAYMZC010000125.1:5950-7405 GCA_964394815.1 uncultured Sandaracinobacter sp.
CCGGGACCGTCGCCCAGCCTTCCGCCCTGAGGCGCGCACCGGCATCGGCCGGGGTGCCCATGGGCAGGAAGACGCGCTGCCTGACCGAAGCGCCCAGCCCGGCATCGACAAGCGCATCGACATAGAGCGATACGCCGGCCGCAGGCTCGGTGCCGCCGTCTGGATGGCGGACGAGATAGGTGCCGCCGCGCCCGATCTCGCCGCGCAGCGGTGCATCCTCTGCTTCGCCGAACAGCGAAAATCCGACCCAGCTCTGATATTCGAAGCCGTGCCGTTCCGTCGGGTCGATCGTCACGCGGACAGGCGGAAGCGCTTCCACCAGGTCGGACAGGCGCTTCGCGAGGTCCGGCGCGAGCGCCGCAAGCTTCGGCAGCGCGTCTTCCGCCGGCCCGGCCGCTTCGAGAAGCGCCCGGTAGGGCATGGCCTCGGGGCTGGAAAGGGCGCCCCAGTCCTTGCCGTCGAGCGCGGCCAGAAGGGCGTCGCTGTCGGCCACGGGCCAGCGCACCGATGCAAGCTGCGCCACCAGTTCCGGGGTGGTCAGGTCGATGGAGATGTTGCGGACGCCGGCTGCCGTCAGCCCCTCGACGGCGGCGCCGATCAGCTCCGCAAGCGCTGCAACGCTGTCATTGCCGATCAGCTCGGCCCCGGCCTGTGTTCGTTCGCGCGCCGGGTCCAGCTGGTCGGAGCGGGCACGCAGCACCGGCCCGGCATAGGCCAGGCGCAGCGGCCGGGGCGCCTGCGAAAGCCGGGTCGCGGCAATGCGGGCGACCTGGCCGGTGATGTCCGGGCGCAGGGCAAGGGCGTCACCTGTCATGGGATCGGGCGAGCGGAAGAGGGCGGCGCCCAGCGGCTTTCCAAGCCAGCGCGCAAGCGATGCCTCATGCTCGGCAAGAGGCGGCGCCACACGTTCATAGCCGTGCGCGGCAAAGGCATCGACGATCGTGCGGGTCAGGATGGAATGGGCTTCGGCTGCCGGGGGCAGCCGATCCCGGAAGCCCACCGGCAGGAGGGCGCCGACGCCGGGCTGGCGCCCGCCTGTCTTCGCCGCGTCGCTCATCCGAACTTCAGCGCCTTCACCGATTTCACGCCCGGAAGCGCGCAAACGGCCTTCAGCAGCGACTCGCCGACCGGCTGATCGACCGAAAGCAGCAGGATCGCTTCCGCACCGGCGTCGCGGCGGCCGAGGTGGAAGGTGCCGATGTTGACGCCCGCCTCACCCAGCGTGGTGCCGAGGCGGCCGATGAAGCCCGGCTTGTCCTCGTTCACGATGAAGAGCATGCGCGGTGCGAAATCGGCTTCGACCTTGATGCCGAAGATCTCGATGAGGCGCGGTGTGGCATGGCCGAAGAGGGTGCCGGCCACCGAACGCTCGCCCGAGGCAGTGCGCACACGAACGCGCAGCAGCGTCTGGTAATCGGTTTCCCGCTCGTGCCGCACTTCGGCCACTTCGATATT
>CAYMZC010000126.1:0-7344 GCA_964394815.1 uncultured Sandaracinobacter sp.
GCCGAACTGGTGCGCGGCCATTCGGGCCGGATCCTCGGCCTGATGACCGGGCTGATGGTAACGATGAAGGGCCTGCCGCTGGCCTATTCCAAGGACATGCAGGACGACAAGGAACCCGTCTTCGAGGCGCATGACCTGCTGGAACTCAGCCTCGCCGCGATGGCCGGCATGATGGAAACCCTGGGCTTCGTGCCCGGCCGCATGCGGGCAAGCGCCGCGAGCGGCTATTCCACCGCCACCGATCTCGCTGACTGGCTGGTGCGCGAGGCGGGCGTGCCCTTCCGCGAAGCCCACCACATCACCGGCCGGGCGGTGAAGGCCGCCGAGGATGCCGGCACCGGGCTCGATGCCCTGCCGCTTGAAACCTTGCAGGCGATCGACCCGCGCATCGACGCGCGCGTCCATTCCGTGCTGAGCGTCGAGGCGAGCGTCTCGAGCCGGACGAGCCACGGCGGCACGGCGCCCGCCAATGTGCTGGCCGCCGCCCGCAAGGCGCTGGCTGAAATTCCGCAATGGTGAAGTGGGCGGCCCTTGCCGGCATGGTGCTGCTGGCCGCCTGCGGGTATCGCGCGCCCGTCACCCGGCTCGAAACGCCGGACCCGGCGCTGTCGAAAGAGGCGCTGAAGGACGCCCGCGCCGATGAGCGCAAGCGGGTGGCGAAGGGGCTGGAGCTTCCTGCGCAGGCGCAGCCCCTCAGGGTGGACGAACTGACGGTGAAGCTCGACGTGCGCCCCGATGATCCGTTCAGCCTGCCGCCCGAAGGCACGCGGGGCCGCACCCCCGCCCCCTTCCCCGGCGATCCGGGGGCCGACACGCCCGCGCGCCCAGCCTTTCCCGCGCCCGCCACGACCCCGGAGGACTGATGGACCATTTCCAGCTGAAGGATGGCGTGCTCCACGCCGAAGACCTGCCTATTCCGGCCATCGCCGAAGCCGTCGGCACCCCCTTTTACTGCTATTCGGCTGCAACGCTTCGCCGCCATGCGCGGGTGATGAAGGAAGCGCTTTCGGCGCTCGACCGGCCGCTGATCGCCTTTGCGGTGAAGGCGAACCCCAATGTCGCGGTGCTCAGCCTGCTGGCGAAGGAGGGCCTTGGCGCAGACGTGGTTTCCGAAGGCGAGATGCTGCGCGCCCTGAAAGCGGGCATCGCGCCCGGCAGGATCGTCTTTTCCGGGGTGGGCAAGACCGATCATGAACTGCGCGCCGCGCTCGACGCCGGCATCCTCCAGCTCAATGTCGAAAGCGAAAGCGAACTGCGGCGCCTGTCCGCCATTGCCTCCGGCATGGGCCGCACCGCCGAAATCGCGCTGCGCGTGAACCCCGATGTCGATGCCGGCACCCACGCCAAGATCTCCACCGGCAAGGCCGAGAACAAGTTCGGCATCCCGATCGACCGTGTCGAGGCCCTTTATGCCGAAGCCTCCACGCTTCCCGGAATCCGCCCGGCCGGAATCGCTGCCCACATCGGCAGCCAGCTGTTCGATCTGGCGCCCATGGAGGCCGCCTTCACCAAGCTCGGCCATCTTGTGGGCAGGCTGCGCGGTGCGGGCCTGTCCGTCACGCGGGTCGATCTCGGCGGCGGCCTCGGCATCCCCTATGACCCATCGCTGCCGCTGCCGCCGTCGCCGGCCGATTATGGCGCAATGGTCGCGCGCGTGACGACTGGCTGGAACGTGCAGCTGATGTTCGAGCCGGGCCGCCTGATCGCGGGCAATGCCGGCATCCTGGTGGCGCGCGTCATCACGCTGAAAAGCGGCGCTGCCCGGCATTTCGTGGTGCTGGATGCGGCGATGAACGACCTGATCCGGCCCACGCTCTATGGTGTCTATCACGACATACGCGCCGTTGTTCCACGGCCCGGCACCATGGCCGCCACGGTCGTCGGCCCGGTGTGCGAGACAGGCGACATGTTCGCAGAAGACAGGCGCATCACCCCGGTCGAGGAAGGCGATCTCGTCGCGCTGATGACGGCCGGCGCCTATGGCGCCACCATGGCCTCCACCTACAACAGCCGGCCGCTGGTGCCGGAGGTGCTTGTGGATGGCGACCGCATGGCTGTCATAAGGCCGCGGCAGACACTGGAGGAACTTGTGGGGCTGGACCGGGTTCCCCACTGGCTGAAGGAGGGGGCATGATCGATATCGCAGTCTTTCCCGTGGGGGGCATGGGCACGCGCTTCCTGCCGGCGACCAAGGCGGTGCCCAAGGAAATGCTGCCGGTGGTTGACCGGCCGCTGCTGCAATATGCCGTGGACGAGGCGCTGGAAGCCGGAATCCGCCAGATGGTGTTCGTGACCGCGCGCGGGAAAGCCGGCCTCGAGGATTATTTCGATGTCGCCGGCGAACTGGAGGCGATGCTGAAGGCGCGTGGCAAGGATGCCGAACTGGCAGTGCTTGCCGAAACGCGGCTGCCGGCGGGCGATATCGCCTATGTGCGCCAGCAGGAACCGGCGGGCCTCGGCCATGCCGTGTGGTGCGCGCGCCACATCGTCGGCAACCGGCCCTTCGCCGTGATCCTGCCCGATGATCTGGTGCAGGGCAAACCCGGCGCGCTGCGCCAGATGGTGGATGCCTGGGCCGAGGTAGGCGGCAACATCATCGCCGCCGAGCGGGTGCCCCATGAGCGCACGGGCAGCTACGGCATCATCACGCCCGGCGAAACCCGTGGCAAGCTGACCGAGGTTGCCGGGCTGGTGGAAAAGCCGAAGCCCGAAGTCGCGCCGTCGAACCTTGCCGTCATCGGCCGCTACATCCTCCAGCCGGAAGTGATGGAGATCCTTTCGGAAGGCAAGCGCGGCGCCGGCAATGAAATCCAGCTGACGGACGCCATGGCGCAGCTGATCGGCAAACAGCCCTTCCACGGCCTTGCCTTCGATGGTGTGCGGCATGATTGCGGCGACAAGGCCGGCCATGTGATCGCGAACATCGCCTATGCGCTGGAGCGCGACGATGTCGGCCCGGCAGTGCGCGCCTGGCTCGAAGCCCGGCTGAAGGGCTGATGGACCAGCTTCCGCTCTTCCACCGGATTGCCGGCCAGCCGGTGCTGGTGCTGGGCGAAGGGGATGCCGCCGATGCCAAGGCGCGTCTGGTGGAGGAAGCCGGCGGAACCGTCGTGACGGAATTGGGGCCGGGGGTCCGCCTTGCGTTCGTGGCGCTGGCCGAAGGCGCGGAGGAAGCCGCTTCGCGTCTGCGCGAAGCCGGGCTGCTGGTGAATGTGGTCGACCGCCCCGACCTCTGCGACTTCACCGTGCCGGCGATCATCGATCGCTCGCCCGTGGTGGTGGCAGTGGGCACGGGCGGCGCATCCGCCAGCCTTTCCAAAGCCCTGAAGGAACGACTGGACCTGCTGCTGCCCTCCGCGCTCGGCGCGATGGCCCGCGCCATTCGCGATGCGCGCGCGCCAGTCGCCGCCACCCACGCCGACGTGCCGGCCCGGCGCGCCTTCTGGTCCGCCCTGCTTGCTCCCGGCGCGGCGCTCGACCCGTTCGGCCCCGCGCCCGATCCGGCCGCGGCCATTATCGATGCGCTGGCCGGCGACGGCGCACCGCGCGACAGCGTCGATGAAATCCGTGTCGGCCCGGAAGGGGCGGATGCGCTCACCCTGCGGGAACTGCGCCTGCTCGCCAGCGCCGACCTCGTGGTGCACGCGCCGGGCATGCCGCTTCCCGTCCTGGCCCTCATCCGCCGCGATGCCGCCCGCCACACGGGCGAGACGATGCCCGAAGACGCCACGGGCCGGATCGTGATCCTGAAACTGGACGAAGGCTGACCGGAAGGGACTAACGGGAAGGGGGCTGCCGCCTCAGCCCGCCAGCGGCTCCACCAGCAGAGTGGCCCCATCCATGCCGATGATCCGCGCATGGCTTCCAGCCGGCATGTCAGGGCCGCGCGCGCTCCATTCCGTGTCACCCAGCTTTACCCGGCCATGCCCGGCTTCGATGGCCTGTGTCACCAGCACCACCTCGCCCGAAAGCCGCAGGGCGCGTCGGTTGAGCGCCGGATCGGCGGTGGCGATGGGCCGCCGGCGCTTCAGCCTGAGCGAGAGAAAGACGGCAACGGCGGCAAAGACGGCGAACAGCACCAGATGCGCGCCCCATCCCAGGGGGAGAAGCAGGACAACAAGGGCGGTCGCCAGCGCTGCGGCCGCAAGCCAGATCATGAAGGCGCCGGGCAGCAGGATCTCCAGCCCTGCCATGATCGCGGCGAGCGACAGCCAGCCCCAGGGCGAAAAGAAGAAGTCGTGCACGCCGTCGCCGGGCATCAGGCCGGCTCTTTCCAGGGGTTGGGCCGCGGCGGCGCGGCCGGCCCTCGTGCGGGAACGCCCCCGGATCCGCCCCCGGAACCGGCCGGCGCATCCTGCAACCCGCGCACCAGTTCGGTGATTCCGCCAACGGAGCCGATCAGGCTGGTCGCCTCAAGCGGCAGGAACACGGTCTTGGCGTTGGGGGAGGCCGCAAAGGCTGCAAGGGCCTCGGTATATTTCAGCGCAACGAAGTAATTGACCGCCTGCAGGTCCCCCTCGGCAATGGCCTTGGAGACCATGGCGGTGGCGGCCGCTTCGGCTTCGGCTTCGCGTTCGCGCGCCTCGGCATCGCGAAAGGCCGCCTCGCGCCGGCCCTCGGCTTCGAGGATCTGCGCCTGCTTCGCCCCTTCGGCACGCAGGATCTCGGCGGCGCGCAGGCCCTCGGCTTCCAGCGTCACCGCGCGCTTCTCGCGCTCGGCCTTCATCTGGCGCGCCATGGCGTTCACGATGTCGGATGGCGGCTGGATGTCGCGCACTTCCACGCGGGTCACCTTCAGGCCCCATGGCCCGGTCGCGTCGTCGATCACGCTCAGCAGCCGGGCGTTGATCTCGTCGCGCTTCGACAGGCTTTCGTCGAGGTCCAGCGCGCCCATCACGGTGCGAAGGTTGGTCTGGGTGAGGGCCGTGACCGCAGCCGTCAGGTTGGAGACTTCATAGGCGGCCCTGGCGGAATCGAGCACCTGGTAGAAGACGACGCCATCCACCGAAACGACCGCATTGTCGCGCGTGATGATTTCCTGGGTGGGGATGTCGAGCACCTGCTCCATCATGTTCATCCTGTGCCCGATGCGATCGACGAACGGGATGATGAGGGAGAAACCCGGCCTGAGGGATGTGGTGTAACGGCCAAGCCGCTCAAGCGTATATTCATAGCCCTGCCGCACCATGACGACCGAACGCGCGACGGCCAGCACCGCCAGCGCCGCCAGAATGATCGCGAAAATGCCTCCGCCCAAGGTCCTGCCCTTTCCCTTGCTGAACAGGGACTATAGAGCCATGCCGACCAGAGGGAAACGACAACAGGATCAGCGATGACCGATTTCCGCCCGCGCCGCACCGTGCTCTATCTGCCGGCCGCCAATGCCCGCGCCATCGAGAAGGCGCGCACCCTCCCGGCTGACACGCTCATCCTCGACCTGGAAGACGCCGTCGCGCCCGACAAGAAGGTGGAGGCCCGCGCCGCCGCCATTGCCGCCGCCAGTTCCGGAGAATGGGGCCATCGTGAAGTGGCGATCCGCGTGAACGGCCTCGGCACGCCCTGGTCGGCTGCCGATTTCGAAGCCGTCGCCGCCTCGGCGGCGGCCGTCATCGTCGTGCCCAAGATCGACACGCCGGCCGATGCCGCCGAAGCCGTTCGGCTGGCGCGCGGCAAACCGGTTTGGGCGATGGTGGAAACACCGCGCGCAATCCTGAAGGCAGACGAAATCGCCGCCGTCGACGGTATCACGGGGCTTCTGGCCGGGTTCGCCGACCTCACGAAGGACTTGCGCGCCAAGCCCGGCCCCGACCGCGCGCCCCTTCTCTATGCCGCCAGCCGCATCGTGCTCGCAGCCCGCGCCGAGGGCATCCTCTGCTTCGACGGCATCTACACCGACATCCGCGACCCGCAAGGGCTGGAAGCGGAAACGCGCCAGTCGGTCGCCTTCGGCTTCGACGGCAAGACCTGCATCCACCCGGACCAGCTCGACATCGTGAACCGGCTCTTTTCCCCTTCGGAAGAAGAGCTGGAAGCCGCGCGCGGCCTGATTGCGGCGCATGAGGCCGCCATGGCCGAAGGCAAGGGCGTCGCCACTTACCGGGGCAAGCTGGTGGAACTGCTGCACGTGGCCGAAGCGCGCCGGACACTGGAAGTGGCGCGCATCATCGCCGGCTAGGGTCAGCTGCGGGCGGGGGGCTGGCCCTCGCCCTCGCCCTCGCCCTCGCCATCCTCCGCCGGCAGCCAGAGCGGCCGGAGAAGCCGGGCCGGCAGGCCATCGACCGTGAGGGCGGCATCGGCATGCTCCATGCGCATCAGCGCCATCTGCAGGTCGCCGTGCCGGCGGCCGCGCAGCGCGCCTGCCACCTTGTCGCCTGCCATCACCGTCGCATCTTCGGCTGCGCCCCCGGCCACCTGAAGGGGCAGCAGCCTTTTGCGCAGCCTGTCGCGGTGGTGCATGCGGGCAGTATTCTCCTGCCCCGTGTAGCAGCCCTTGGTGAAGCTCACGCCGTTCAACTCCCGGGCGCTGGTTTCCAGCCAGAGCAGTTCGTCCGTCCCGATCTCGTCGTCATCCGGCAGGCCGAGGGAAAGACGATGGTCTTGCCAGTCGGCGAGGGTCGCGTCGGGCATCAGGCCGGCGGCGGGAAAGCGCCACCCGGCTTCGGCCATGCGCGGGTCGGCGGGCCGCCTGTCCTGCGCATCGTCGGGGTCGCCCCACTGCTGCCACATGGAAAGGCCGGGTTCGGGGGCAATCTCCACCTGCCGCCGCAGCCGGAACATCGCCAGCCGCTTCATCAGCGCCTCGGCCTGGCCGGCATTCACATCGACGAGAATATCCTCGCCATCGGCATGCAGGAACAGCTGGAACAGCGCCTTGCCCTGTGGCGAAAGAAGGCCGGCATATAGCGGCCTGCCGGGGGCAAGCAGCGTCACATCCTGCGTGATGAGGCCCTGCAGGAAGGCCCGCGCATCGGGGCCTGACATTCGCACGATGGCGCGGTCGGAAAGCTGGCAGAGCGGCATGGCGATTGCTAGATAGGCCATATGGACAAGACCGCAACCTTCGACAGCATCTGGCGCAACGGCACCGTGTGGCTGCCCGCCGGCCCGACCCCGTGCGACATCGGCGTGAAAAACGGCCGGGTCGAAGCCATCCTCCGGCGGGGCGAAGGCTCCGCCGCAGAGGAAACGGACTGCACCGGCCTCGACATCCTGCCAGGCCTTATCGACACGCAGGTCCATTTCCGCGAGCCGGGCCTCGAGCACAAGGAGGATCTGGAATCCGGCTCCCGCGCGGCGGTGCTGGGCGGCGTGACCGGCCTTTTCGAAATGCCGAACACCAAGCCG
>CAYMZC010000127.1:0-7337 GCA_964394815.1 uncultured Sandaracinobacter sp.
CGTTCGCGGTGATCCCGGTTTCGGCAAGCTCGAGCGCGACCGATTTCGTCATGCCGACGACCCCATGCTTGGCCGCGACATAGGCGGACTTGAAGGGCGAGGCGACGAGGCCGTGCGCCGAGGCGATGTTGATGATGCGCCCCCAGCCTGTTGCCTTCATCGACGGGAGGGCTGCCTTGATGGTGTGAAAATTGCTGTTGAGGTTGATGGCGATGATCGCGTCCCAGCGGTCTTCGGGGAATTCGTCGATCGCGGCGACATGCTGGATTCCGGCGTTGTTGACCAATATGTCGAGCCCGCCAAGACCGGCCTGCACATCATGGACGAAAGCCTGCGCCGCCTTGCCATCGGCAAGATCGGCGCCGGCGAAGATCGCGCGCGCGCCATGGGCGGAAACCGCTTCGAGTGCCGGCCCATGGTCTCCGAAGCCGTTGATGGCGACATCCGCGCCGGCACGGGCCAGCGCTTCGGCGATGGCCAGCCCGATCCCGCTGGTGGACCCGGTAACGGCGGCCCGGCGGCCGGCAAGAGGCCTGCTGGAGGTGGAATCGGCGGTCATGGGCAATCTCCTGTGCTTCCGGGCGCATCATAGGGCCTGGCGGGCGGCCGGGAAGAAGGCCGTTACACCGCAGTGCAAAAAAATATGGACAAGGCGCAATCCGGTTCTAGCGTTGCACTGCACAAGATGCGCGCGACGACGCCCGCCACCCCGTGTCAACGTGACGGGTATCGCCGCTGCAAGAAAAATGAAACATGCGCAAAGGCTTCCTAGATGCTGTATACCACCTATGAAATGACAAGGGGATGGCTGGCAGGTGCGAGTGCGGCCGCGCGACTCGGTTCTGAATGGGTTGGCGCCATGGCTGGCCCACTTTCCTACATAGGCCTGGGCGAAAAGGCCGCCGCCGCCCTCGATGTCTTCTCGCATGCAACCGCGCCTTACGGAAAACCCGCCTTCGGCCTGTCGGCCACAGTGATCGACGGCAAGCTTGTTCCCGTTCACGAGGAAATCGTCTCCCGCAAGCCGTTCGGCCAGCTGAAGCGTTTCGTGCGCGAAGGCGCTTCCCCGACAGATCCGCGCCTGCTGATCGTGGCCCCGATGTCAGGTCATTATGCAACCCTGCTGCGCGGTACGGTCGAGCGGATGCTGCCGAACCATGATGTCTACATCACTGACTGGCGGGACGCACGGCAGGCCCCGCTTTCGGAAGGGCAATTCAACCTCGAGGATTATGTCGACTATGTGATCGACTGGCTGCGCGCCCTCACGCCCGAAGGTGGCGAACGGGTGCATGTGCTGGCGGTGTGCCAGCCTTCGGTGCCCGTCTATGCGGCAGCGGCCCTGATGTCTGCCCGGAAGGATCCGGCCCGTCCGGCAACGCTCACCATGATGGGTGGCCCGATCGACACGCGCCGCGCGCCGACGGTTGTGAACCAGCTGGCCATGGAGCGTCCGCACGCATGGTATGAGCATATGGTGATCGCGACCGTGCCGCACTATTATCCGGGCGCCGGTCGCCGGGTCTATCCGGGCTTCCTGCAGCTTTCGGGCTTCATGTCGATGAACCTTGGCAACCACATGATGAGCCACTGGCGCATGTTCCGGCATCTGGTGGAGGGCGACGGCGAAAGCGCTGATGCAACCAAGACCTTCTACGAGGAATATCGGGCCGTCTGCGACATGACCGCCGAATTCTATCTGCAGACGGTCGACTGGGTGTTCCAGCGCCATCTGCTGCCGAAGGGTGAAATGCACATCCGGGGCGAGCGGGTGGACCCCGGCGCCATCACCGACATCGACATTTTCGCAATCGAGGGCGAGCGGGACGATATTTCCGGCATCGGCCAGACGAAGGCGGCGCTTGATCTCGCGGGGAACCTGGATGCCGCGCGCAAGCATTATTTCCTTGTTCCCGGCGTCGGCCATTACGGCATCTTCAACGGCCGCAAATGGCGCGAGGTGATCGCGCCTGAAGTCGAGCATTTCATCCGCGAGCGCTGCCCCTCGGCCAGGATGCACGGCGAAGGCCTGCACCTGCCGCATGTGGACATGGAGCCGGCCGAAGGCGTGGAATTCGCCTGAGGGCAGGGAAGGGGCGAGCGCCGCAGGGCGCCTGCCCCTTCCTTCCCCGTCCGGTTCAGCTGTCGAGGGCCTCGGCCTTTTCGGCGACTTCGAGCCAGCGCTCCTCGGTTTTTGCCAATTCGCTGCGCAGTGTGTCGAGTTCGGCCGTCCGCCTGTCGAAGCGGGCCTTGTCGCGCGTGTAGAGGGCCGGGTCCGCCAGTTCGGCTTCGGCAGCGGCGATCTCTGCCTCAAGTCGCGCGATTTCGCCGGGCAGGCGATCGAGGTCATGCTGGTCCTTGAAGCTCAGCTTGCGGGCCGCGCGCGCCGGTAAGGTTTTTTCGGCCGCTGGCGCGGGCTTGCGTTCCTGCGCTCGCGCCTGCGTGCGGGACCGTGATTGGGCCCTTGCCCGGCGCAGCTCTTCCAGTTCGCGGTATCCGCCTGCCACGATGTCCACATGGCCGCTTCCGTCGAGGCCCAGTGTCATGGTGGTGGTGCGGTCGAGAAAGTCGCGATCGTGGCTCACGATGAGCACGGTGCCGTCATAGTCGGAGATCACTTCCTGCAGCAGGTCCAGCGTCTCCAGGTCCAGGTCGTTGGTTGGTTCGTCCAGAACCAGCAGGTTGGATTCCCGGGCGAATTCCCGCGCCAGAAGCAGCCTTGAGCGTTCGCCCCCTGAAAAGGTTCCGATCCGTGCGTCGGCAACGCCGGGCGAAAAGAGAAACTCCTTCAGATAGCCCTGCACATGCTTTTTCGTGCCGCGCACCGTGACCCAGTCACCGCCGTCGGCCAGCACGTCGCGCACGCGCTTTGCCGGGTCCATCAGCTTTCGCTGCTGGTCGATGGTGATGCCGTTCAGGGTCTTCGCGCGCGTGATCCTGCCGGAATCCGGCTCCAGTTCCCCTGTCAGCAGCTTCAGAAGGGTGGTCTTGCCGGCACCATTGGGGCCGACGATGCCGATCCTGTCCCCGCGCTGGATGCGGATGGAAAAATCGCGGATGATCGCCCTGTCACCGAAGCTTTTCGAAATGGCTTCCGCTTCGATCACCATCTTCGATTTCACATCGTCGGTGGCGATGGCGAGCTTTGCCGTGCCCTGCACGCCCAGCATGGCGCGGCGTTCCGCGCGCATCTGGCCAAGACGCTCAAGCCGGCCCTGGTTGCGCCGACGGCGCGCCGTCACGCCACGCTGCAGCCAGTGCAGTTCCTGCGCGATCCTGGTGTCGAGCTTTTCGGTGGCGCGGGTTTCCTCTGCAAGCACCTGTTCCATCCAGGCCTCGAAGCCGCCGAAGCCGATTTCCTGCCGGCGCACGCTGCCACGATCCAGCCAGAGGCAGGCGCGCGTGAGCCGGGTGAGGAAGGTGCGGTCGTGGCTGATGACGATGAAGGCGCCGGTATAGCGGTTGAGCCAGGATTCCAGCCAGTCGATGGCTTCGAGATCGAGGTGGTTCGTCGGCTCATCGAGAAGCAGCAGGTCGGGCTCGGATGCCAGCGCCCGCGCGAGGGCGGCGCGGCGGCGCTCCCCGCCGGATGCCGTTTCGGCCGTGATCGACAGGTCGAGGCCAAGCTGGCTTGCGATGGCCTCCACTTCGTGCCGGGGTGGGGCATCCGGGCCGGAAAGGGCGAAATCGAGCAGGGTTTCATATCCGGCAACGGGCGGATCCTGCGGCAGCAGCACGATGCGCGCACCCGGCTGGGCCGAGCGACGCCCGCGATCCTGTTCGAGGGTGCCGGCAATCAGGCGCAGAAGCGTTGTCTTGCCGGCGCCGTTACGGCCGATCAGGGCGATTCTGTCCTTCTGGCCGATGAAGAGCGAAAGCCCTTCGAACAGCCATCCGTCACCTTGCCTTAGGGCGATGTCTTCGAGAGAAACCAGTGGTGCAGCCATGGTGGAAGCGCTTGCCATGGCGCCGGATGCGAGGCAACGGAATGGAATAAGGAAAAAGATCAAAGGCCCGTCATGCCTGGCATGATCGGGCAGGAACGGGCGCAGACATGACCGGCATCGATGTTCAGAACGCGTTCACGGCCACGAGGCTAATTCCTCGCCTGAAGGCAGCATGATGAACCATAGCAACAGGATATCCAGCCCACGCGGCACAGCAGCCAGCCGGATCGCGGCCCTCGCGATCCTGATTGCATCGGCGCTGCCCCTGTCGGCGACCATTGCCGCGCCGATGGCGGGCCAGGTGAATGCCGCTCTTCAGGATGACGGCCAGCTTTGGCTGGGCAACGCGCGGACGGATGGTTTCAATGCGGTCCCACCGGGCTGGCAGGGCGATGTGTTCGCGCAGGCGCGCATGTCTGGTGACGAGCGCGCGGAGCGGCGCCAGCGCATGCCCCGGACTCACCAGCCACGCCCGGTTTCCGATCAGGAACATGCCTGGCAGCGCCGCGAATCCGGGCAGAATCTTCCCTTCAGCGAACTCATGCGCCGTGCCCATGCAGTCGGCCGTGGTGAATATCTGGGCTCCGAGCCGGACATTTCCAGCAACCTCTACCGCTTCAAGTTCATGCGCCCGGGCGGCAATGTCGTCTGGGTCGATGTGGACGGCCGCACCGGCCGCGTCCTTGCCGAGCGTGACTGACACCCGCCTGTGGCAAGACCGATCGGCCAAACCGAAACGGCCCATTGATACCTGTCTGACGAGGAGGTTCCCGATACAATGCGTATTCTGATCGTCGAGGATGAGCCGAACCTTTCCCGCCAGCTTCGACAGACGCTGGAAGGCGCAGGCTATGCCGTGGACAGTGCCGCCGACGGCGAGGAAGGGCAGTTCCTTGGCGAGACGGAAAGCTATGACGCCGTGATCCTTGACCTCGGCCTTCCCGAAGTGGATGGCCTTACGGTGCTCGACCGGTGGCGCAAGGCGGGGCACAAGATGCCGGTGCTGGTGCTGACCGCGCGCGACAGCTGGTCCGACAAGGTTGCCGGCCTCGATGCAGGCGCCGATGATTATCTGGCCAAGCCCTTCCAGTCGGAAGAGCTGATCGCACGGCTTCGCGCGCTCATCCGCCGGGCAAGCGGCAATGCCACTTCGGAACTGGTGGCAGGCGATGTCCGGCTCGATACGCGTTCGGGCCGCGTGACCCTGGCCGGAGAGCCGGTGAAGCTCACGGCGCAGGAATACAAGCTCTTGTCCTATCTGATGCACCACAAGGGCAAGGTAGTATCGCGCACCGAGCTTATCGAGCATATCTACGATCAGGATTTCGATCGTGATTCGAACACGATCGAGGTCTTCATCACGCGTATCCGGAAAAAGCTCGGTGCAGACCTCATCACCACCATCCGCGGACTCGGATACAGCCTCGAAGGCTGACGCCGTGGCACGCCCAGCGCGGGGGCTGCGCGTGCCGGCCAGAAGGCTGCTGATGCCGGGCTCGATCACGAACCGCATCCTGGCGCTTGCGGTGCTGTGGATCGCGGCCCTTCTGCTTCTTGGCGGCATCGCGCTGGACAGGATCGTGACTGGCACCATCCAGCGCAATTTCGATGAGCAGCTCGCCACGACCCTGCCGGCCATGATCGGGGCAGCAGAGCTCGACCCCTTCGGCGAAGTGCGCTTCAATCGCGCCCCCGTGGATCCCCGATTCAACGAGCCCTATTCCGGCTTCTACTGGCAGGTGAGTGCGCGCGGGCACATGGATTTCCGCTCGCGCTCCCTCTGGGACAGGCAGCTGCCGCTCGATCTCGACCGTTCCTGCATCGAGCCATGCCTTTCCAGGCTTTCCGCCTACCCGCAGGAAACCCTGCGCCTGATCGAGCGGGACGTGCGCATTCCAGGCTCGCCCGGCGTGTGGCGCTTTGCCGCCGCCCAGACGACCGGGCAGCTCGACGCCCAGATCCGGACTGTGCGCACCACGCTCTGGTGGTCGCTTGGCGCGCTTGGCGCGGGGCTGTTCGCGCTGGCCGTTCTGCAGGCGACCTTCGGGCTGATGCCGCTGAAACGCATGTCTTCGGCGATGGCGGCGATCCGCGCGGGCACGGCCACGCGTGCGCCGACGGAAAATGTGCCGCCGGAAATCGCGCCACTGGTGCAGGAACTGAACGCGCTGCTCGATCATAATGAGGAGGCCGCCGAATCCGCCCGCATGCATGCCGGAAACCTTGCCCATGCGCTGAAAACGCCGATGAGCGTGCTGATGAACGAGGCGGCGGCGAACAGCCCCGATCTGGCGAAGACGGTGGTGCGCGAACTGTCGACCATGCGCCGCCATGTGGACCACCATCTGGCCCGCGCCCGCGCCATGGGGCGGCGCACGCAGGCAACCGCCCGGGCAGACGTGTTCCCGGCGCTGGAGCGGCTGGTGTCCGCCATCGAGCGTATCTATGCCGACCGCCCCGTGGTGATCGACCTTGCCGGTGACCGCAGCGTGGTTTTCCGGGGCGAGCGGCAGGATCTGGAGGAAATGGCCGGCAATCTCATCGACAATGCCGCGAAATATGGCGGCGGCCGCGTCTTCGTGACCGTGGCGCGCGGGGAGGGCGCCGAAGACGGCATGCTGACCATCACCGTCGAAGATGACGGCAGCGGCATTCCGGCCCGGCTGCGGGAAGGACTGTTCGAGCGCGGCGCTCGCCTCGATACGGAAAAGCCCGGCACCGGCCTTGGCCTCGCCATCGTGCGCGACGTGGCCGCCATCTATGGCGGCTCCGTCAGCATGGCCGAAAGCGAGGACCTGGGCGGGCTGATGGCGATACTGACCCTTCCGGCCTGCCCCATGGATGCATCTCCCGCTGCAACTTCGCGCCGCAACGCTTGACTTCGACGCCCGGCTGATGCATCCGCGCCGCCACCGCAGCGGACGCCCCCCGGGCAGCCAGGCTTGCGGGCATTGTCATGGTGTGCTGCCGTAGCTCAGTGGTAGAGCGCATCCTTGGTAAGGCTGAGGTCGGGAGTTCAATCCTCCCCGGCAGCACCATGACACTCCCCCGATTTCCAGATGCTGATTTTATGTGGCCCAGATGCGCCACGGGTGGGAAGATCCGCGCGCCCTTGTCAGCCGCGCATGATCTTCCGCACAGCCAGTGCCGTCAGCGCGATTCCACCCATGATCAAGGCCATGCCCGTGGCGTGGTGCGTTTCCAGCCTTTCCCCCAGGACGGTCGCGGCAAGAAAGGCCCCCAGAAGCGGCATGAGGCTGATCGTCTGCCCCGCCGGGCCGGGGCCGATGCGGGCAACGGCCGCATTGTAGAGAAAATAGGCAAGGACCGAGGGAAAGACCGCGACATAGCCGAAGGCGAGCAGCGTGCCGGGCTTCCAGATGATGGCCT
>CAYMZC010000128.1:0-7312 GCA_964394815.1 uncultured Sandaracinobacter sp.
GCTGGTCGAGATGCTCTGGCAGGGGAAGCATGTCGAAGCGCATGGCAAGGCCCGCCACGAGCACGGTGGCATAAAGCCTCCAGCCAGCGAGAAGGCTGAAACTCGCGGCCATGGCGATCAGTTCCGTCGCGCCCATGGCAATGGTTCCTTCCCTGATGCAGCGGCCCGGCCCTGCGAACGCCGTAGCGCCGCCCCCGCTGCATATTTGATAGTGCATGCCTTGCCACATGCGAGGCAAGCCTGATTGAGTGATGCCGTTGAAGGGCCTATCTGGGCTGCGTGACTGACACCCCATCCAACACGGCATCCCCCGCAACCGGGCAGGATGCCCCCCCTTCGCGCAAGCTTTCCAACCTGGGGCTGCTGTGGGGCTATGCCCGCGCCTATCCAGCCAGGCTTGCAGCCGCCTTTGCGGCCCTCACCACGGCGGCCGGTGCGACACTCGCCATTCCCCAGGGCTTCAAGCTGGTGGTGGACAAGGGGTTCGGAGCAGGGGCGGGCACCGACATCGCGCCCTATTTCTGGGGTCTTCTGGCGATTGTCGCTGTCATGGGCGTTGCCACGGCTGTCCGGTTCTATTTCGTCAGCTGGCTGGGGGAGCGCGTGGTCGCCGATCTGCGGCAAGATGTTCAGGCGCATCTGCTCAGGCTTGATCCGGGCTTCTTCGAACTGAACCGGCCGTCAGAAATTGCATCGCGCCTCACAGCCGATACCGGCGTCATCGAACAGGTTGTCTCCTCCTCGGCCTCCATCGCGCTCAGGAACCTGTTCATGGGCGTGGGCGGCCTTTTCTATCTGTTCAGCCTCTCCCCCAAGCTTACCGGTCTGATGCTGCTGGTCATTCCTGCGGTCGTGGTGCCCATCGTCCTGATGGGGCGGCGGGTGCGGGCGCTCAGCCGTGCAAGCCAGGATCGCATTGCCGATGTCGGGGCGCTGGTGTCCGAGGTTCTGCGCGCCATCCGTGTGGTGCAGGCTTTCGGGGCAGAGGGGCGCGAGACATCGCGTTTCACGGCCGTTGTCGAAAATGCGTTCCAGACCGCCCGCCGGCGCATCCGGGTGCGCGCCGTCATGACCGGCCTTGTCATCATGCTTGCCTTCGGGGCCATTACCCTCGTGCTGTGGGAAGGCGCCCGCGACGTGATCGCGGGCAACATGACAGGCGGCACCATCACCGCCTTCGTTCTGGCGGCGGCCATCGTTGCCGGGGCCTTCGGTGCGCTGACCGAAGTCTATGGGGATTTCATGCGCGCGGCGGGTGCGTCCGCAAGGCTGCGCGATCTGCTTGCCGAAACACCCGGCATTCGTGCCCCTGACAGGCCGCAGGCCCTGCCACGCCCGGCCGAAGGGCGCATCGATTTCGATCATCTCTCCTTCCGCTACCCCGGCCGGCCGGATGTCGCGGCGCTGGATGGCATAGATCTTTCCATTCGTGCCGGAGAACGGGTGGCGCTGGTTGGGCCTTCGGGTGCTGGCAAATCGACCCTCTTCCAGCTGGTCCAGCGCTTCTATGATCCGCAGCAGGGCATGGTCAGGATCGACGGCGTGGATCTGAAGCTGGCCGACCCGGCGGACATACGTGCGCGGATCGCCATCGTGCCGCAGGAAGCGGTCATCTTCATGGGGTCGGTCCGTTCGAACATTGCCTATGGCCGGCCCGATGCGAGCGAGGCCGAAATCTGGGCTGCAGCCGAGGCCGCCAATGCGGCCGACTTCCTGCGCGCCCTGCCCGAAGGGCTGGAAACCGACCTGGGGGAGGGCGGTTCGCGCCTTTCCGGTGGACAGCGCCAGCGGATCGCCATTGCGCGCGCCATTCTGAAGGATGCGCCCATCCTTCTGCTCGACGAGGCGACATCCGCGCTGGATGCCGAAAGCGAACGTCTGGTGCAGGATGCGCTGGAGCGGCTGATGCGCGCCCGCACGAGCCTTGTCATTGCGCACCGCCTTTCCACTGTCCGTGATGCGGATCGCATCATCGTTCTGGATGGCGGGCGCATCGTGGAACAGGGAAGCCATGCCGGCCTCGTCGCCCGCGACGGCCTCTATGCCCGCCTTGCGCGGCTCCAGTTCGAGGAAAGCTGAGCGGCCCAGAGGTTTCTGACGCGGGGCCGGTGACTGGTAGAGGGCAGGGCCGTTAACAGGCTGTTGCAGCGGACGGGCACGTGCAGGCACATGGCCCTTACCCGATCCGCTATTCAGGCAGCCGCTCCGGAGCCGTATCATTCCACCCGCATTTGCCTGCGCACATGGGCGGGCGAGCGGCTGGCTTATGCTCACATGATCCAGTGCTTGCGGATGTTGCCAGTCTGGCCTCCCTGTCCTTTCCTTGCCAGCGCGGTTTGCGGGATGGAGCAGTCAGGGTTCCGGCTTCGCTGACATCCGCCTGGGTCGATACCTGCAGCGATTTTGCGTCATGATCCCCAGAGCCAATGTGGCCACGGGTTGATCCGATGCGCACCGGCTCCGACCCGCGGGCCCCCGTGGCGGAAGAGAGCCATCCCGCAGGCCCATTCACCCCTTGCGTCTTGTCTGCGCGATGCTCGCCTTCATCCAGTCATATGAACCTTGGCCGGTGCCGGGGGCATTGTTCCCCCTGGAGGATCGGTTCGGGAGACACGACAGAGAATTCGCTGAATGGAGCAAAAAAGAAGGCGCCGAACCCGGAGGTTCAGCGCCCATTATCCGGCCAGTAAATGGCCATTCGGTAGAAGGTTCAGGCGTAGGCTTCGTTGCCCACGAACCCCATCTTCTGGATACCGGCCTGCTGCGCCAGAGCCATCACCTTGGTGACGATCTCGTAACGCGCCAGTTGGTCAGGCTTCAGCCGCAGCTCGGGCTGGGCTTCTGCCGGCTGGATCCCGCCGACTTGCTTCAGATACCCATCGAGCTGTTCAAGCGTCACTTCCTGATCGTTCCAGTAGATGGTGTTCAGGAAGTCGATGTTGATCTGGTTGAAGTCCGGCTTGATGTCGCTCGGCAGGTTCGACGGCGGCGGAAGATCGAGCTTCACGGCGTGCGTCTGGATGGGGATGGTGATGATGAACATGATGAGAAGAACGAGCATGACGTCGATAAGCGGCGTCGTGTTCATTTCCCCCATCGGCTTGTCCTCGCCGCCACCGGCCCCGACTGACATTCCCATGTTTCTTGCTCCTGTGGCTTAGCGACGGACCACCGCGCCGGCGGGCGGCTCGGAGATGAAGCCGATCTTCTGGTAGCCGGCCCGCTGCATGGCGAAGATGGCTCCGCCGATGCAACGATACTCGGTGTTCGAGTCACCCCGGATATGAACTTCCGGAAGCTCGATCGGAATTCCGGCAGCCTTCTGCTTCTCGACTTCTGCGAGGAGGTAGCTGGCTCCCTTTTCCCGCAGCTGTTCCGTCGATTCCAGCCTGGAAAGACCCCAGAAGATGTCGCAGTTCGCGTCGACCGAGAGGGGAACATTCTCAGGCTTGGTCGTCGTCGGGATGTTGACCACCTTCGGCAGGTTCACAGGTACCGTCTGGATGACGACCGGAACGGTGATGAGGAAGATGATGAGCAGAACCAGCATCACGTCCACGAGGGGCGTGGTGTTGATTTCCGACATCAACGCGCCTTCTTCCTGTTCGCCGACATTCATTCCCATGGGATATTCCCCTCAATACGCGTCGTCGGACTTACTTGCCGGCCGGCTTTGCGGCGGCAGCCGGAGCAGCCGGAGCAGGGCGGGCAATGCGGGCACCCGAAAGGAGGTAGCCGTGCACGTCAGCCGCGAAGGTGTTCAGCTTTTCCATGATCGTCTTGTTGCGGCCGGCGAGATAGTTGTAGCCGAGCACCGCAGGCACCGCGACGGCAAGACCGATGGCGGTCATGATGAGGGCTTCACCCACCGGGCCGGCGACCTTGTCGATCGAGGCCTGACCGGCGATGCCGATGTTCACGAGCGCGCGGTAGATACCGATGACGGTGCCGAGAAGACCGATGAACGGAGCCGTGGCGCCGACGGAGGCCAGGAAGGACAGGCCCGAGTTCAGCTTGGTGCTGATGAGGCCGGCCGAGCGGTTGAGGCTCATCGTGACCCACTCATGCTGGTCGATCTGGTCGGTCAGCTTGCCTTCATGATGGTCGAAGGCGCGCATGCCGTCGTCGGCGAGTTGGCGGAACGCCGAATTCTTGTCGAGCTTCGAGCTGCCATCCTTGAGGCTGGTAGCGGTCCAGACCTTCTTTTCGGCATCGACTGCCTCGCTCATCATCTTGCGCTGTTCGAACCACTTGGTGAACATGATGTACCAGGAAACCACCGACATCAGGACCATGACGCCAAAGATGAACTGGGCGACGATGCCGCCCTGCTCGAGTGCGGCTACCAGGCCATAAGGGTTTTCCGTAGTCACGTCTGCCATGTTTAATCCCTCTACCGTGAAATGACTGGAATCTGATTAAGGATGAAAAAGCCCGGGCGGCCGGGTCGGGCGCGCTTAGCGCCCGGCCTCAAGCCGCCAGGTGATGTTCTGCGTCCGCGTCGAAGGGACGGGCTGACCGTTCTCGGTGGCCGGGTTGAAGCGCCAGCGCCGCTGGGCGATCTGGCACGCCCGCTCGTCGAGGCGGCTGAAGCCGGTCGACCGGACGACTTCGCAGCTGTCCACGCGGCCGTTGGCGCCGATGGTAATGCGGACGGTCATCGTGCCTTCCTCACCGGCCCGGCGCGAGGCTTCCGGATAGTCGTCGGACGTGATGCCGACCGAGTTGCCGCGCGGGGACGCGGGCTTCGCTTCGATCTTGGGCGCAGGCGGCGGCGGTGCCGGCGGTGCCGGCGGTGCCACGCGCGGCGGCTCAGGCGTCGCGATGGTCGTCTGGGTGGTGATGGTGGGCGGCGGCGGAGCAGAGGTCTCGATCACCACGTCCGGCGGCGGCACGTAAGGCGGAATTTCCTCGAGCTTCGGCGGCGGCGGTGGCGCTTCCTCCGGCGGTGGGGCCTGCTCCTCGATGTTCACCGTCTCGAGCGGGCCGGTGATCACCTGGACGGCCTTGATGGCCAGCCCGGAAATCAGCGCATAGCCCATCAGCACATGGAGCACACCGACCGCAATGATCGAGATCCATGTCCGACGGCTCAGCCCTTCCTGCTGAAGATACGACATAGGCTGCTTGCCACTCCCTCACGCTGCGATCGTCTGCGACCGCCTGCTGAATACCCCTGGATCCGGAATTCGCCCCTGGCGAATGCAGACCCTTCGAAATCCCTACCCCTGTCCGGCAAGAGCCTCGACATGTCGTGGCCAGCCGGGCCAGTCATCGAGGCTTCATCCGAATCGGAAGCTGCCCCTTACCGGTTCCCATGACGAGGCCGCAACCGCAATGTTGCCACAATCCGGCCGTTCCCGTTCAAAAAGGTGGCTGGAAGGCTGGCATAATGCCCCTCTGCCGGCCTGGCAGGCAGAGAGCGGTTCCGATCACGACCCTGACATCGTTTTGATAACCGTGCGGCATTTCCGTCGCAACAGCTTTTCCGGTATTGAGGGAGGCATGACAAGATCCGGCCCCAATCGATCCCGCCGCTTTTTTCCTATTCTGGCCAGTATGTTGCTGTCATTGTTTGCGCCACAATCAGCGCTGCTTGCTACTGAACAAGAGCTTTCATGGACGGACTGGGCTGATCTTGCGCTGGCCAGCCTCGTTGTCCTGGCGGTCGAAATTGAAAAGGTCGACAGGCTGGGGCGGCGCGCTGCCCCGGACGTGCCGCCCGGCGAAGTCCGGGCGCTTGTCGAAGGGAATCTTACTGCTGCGCTCAAGGCACCGGGACTATTGCCCGGCGCCGCCGCCTGGCTGTGGCAAGGGCCAGCGAACGCGCGCGGCCGCCCGCCCTTTGCGCCCCCGGCCCATGTACTGGTCTTTGCAAGGCCGCTTGCCGGCGGGGCCGATCCCTCCACACAGCCACTGGTGCTTGTCAGCCGCTCTGCGCAGCAGCCCTGGAGCGCGGCAAATGCGGATCTGATCCGCCAGCTGCTCATGGAAGCGCGGGAAACCGGCGGCGACAGGATGGTGACCGGCATCACCGATGCCTTTCATGCCGCTGGCGCGGTGGAAGGCGCATCCGAAAGCCAGTTCTTCCTCTCCACGCGCGCGGGCGGGCCGATGACCCTGATGGTCCGCCGGTCACCGGTTGCCGATCCCGAAATCCTCGTTGCCGACGGCGATCTCGTCGACAGGGCTGTTCCCGTCACGCCGCGCACACTGGCGTGGCGCGCGCTCGCCTGTGGCCTGCCCGAAAGTCTGCCGGAGCGCCTTGCAGCCGACAAGGGCCTCGCGGACGACTATGCCCTTGCACGGGCACACATAGGGGCATGCGGCCGGACGCTTCAGCCCCCGGCCTGATCCGGGCTTTATCCGGCTTCAGTCGCTGGAGAGCAGGACGCCGACGGCGTTTGTGTCGGGATAGACATCGGGCTTGCGCAGGCTGATCCTGAGCGCGGTGACGCCCGGCCGCGAGGCGATCATGTCGAAGATCTCGGCGGCCAGCGTTTCCTGAAGGTTGAAGCGCCTGGCAGCCACAAGGTCGATGATTCCGGTGCGGATGAAATCATAGTTCCACGAGGCTTCGCGCGTGTCCTCCTGCGGCCAGTGCGCCAGATCGAGCGTGACCTCGACACAGGCCAGAATGCGCTGCCGCGTGCCCACTTCGAAATCGTGAAAGCCGATATCGGCCAAAAGCTCGAGATCCTCGAGGAAGACCTTGTGGGTCTTTGGCTGGAGCAGGGGCTGCCGGGCATCGTTCAGGGGATGGACTGTCATGGTTTCACCATATGGGCGACATCGCGCGGGAGCGCCAGAAAACGCTGGCCGGAATCGAGGTTGAGGGTCTGGCCCGTTACCGTGGGCGTGCGCACCAGATAGAGAAGGGCATTGACGAGATGCGCCACTTCCACGCCGCGCTCAAGCGCGTTGAGGCGGTGGGCCTTTTCGAAAACGCCGCGGCTTTCCGGGCCCCAGCCCAGGGTGACGGAAGGCGCGATCGTGTTCACCCGGATCCGCGGCGCAAGGGTGCGCGCCGCCATTTCCGTGACAGCATCGAGGCCTGCCTTCGATACCGTATAGCTGAAATAATCCGGGTTGGGCGCCTGCAGCTTTGCATCGCCCATATTGATGACAAGGCCATTCCAGGCTTCGGGCAGGTGCCCGGCAAAGGCCTGGATAAGAAGGGCAGGCGCCCGAAGGTTCACGGCCACATGCTCATCCCAGAGATCGGGTCCGAAGGACGCCAGATCGTCCTCGACGAACTGGGAGGCGTTGTTCACCAGCAGTTGCGGCGGGCGGGGAAGGGCGCCGATGACAT
>CAYMZC010000129.1:0-7189 GCA_964394815.1 uncultured Sandaracinobacter sp.
ACGTGTGCTCTTCCGATCTGCAGCCCCTCGCGGTAGGGCCAGTCGAGCGCCGGAACCCTGAGGCCGGGCATCTGCCCCTTGTCGGCCAGGGTGGTGAAGCGGACATAGTTCGCCGATCCGAGCGGCTCCGCTGCCTTCACCAGCCCGGCCAGCGGCACCCCCACCCACGGAATCACCATCGACCACCCCTCGACACAGCGAAGCCGGTAGATGCGTTCCTCCAGCGGGGCGCGGGCGATCCAGCGATCGACATCGATGGTCAGCGGCTGTTTCACCAGCCCGCCGACCGTCACGGTCCAGGGGCTGGGCTTGAGCCGGTGGGCATTGCGGGCCGGGTCATCCTTGCCGAGGCCGAATTCGTAGAAATTATTGTAGCCGGCAACGGCTGCGAGCGGGGTCGGCGTCTCGTCGGTGGCGATGGTGCGCCGCGCGTCCAGCCGGGGCAGTCCGGCAGGCCCGGCATCCCCGGTTTTCGCGGTTCCGGCGGCAGCGGCGGCCGGCAGAAGCCCGGCGGCCACCATGCCGGCAACGACATTGCGGCGGTCGAGCCACAGCGCCTCGGGCGTCACCGCGCGTTCGGGAAGGCGCCAGGCGGGTCGGTCATGGACGAACATGGCAACCAGCCTACACGAAAGGCGCCCGCACGGTGAGGGGGCGCGGCAACCTGCCCCGCCCTGCCCTGCACCACACCGGGCAGGGCAGAGCAGGGCAGGGCAGAGCAGGGCGAAGGCCGCGGCGGATCAGAAGCGGATGGCCGCTTCCACGCCCACCAGGCGCGGCATGCCGCGGATGAAGGTGGGAATGCCGAAGGCGCCGCCGGTGTTGCCGGCGTCGATGATATGGTCCTTGTCGAACAGGTTGGAGGCAAAGCCGGTCAGCTGCCAGCGGCCATCCTCCGCGCCGATGCCTGCGCGCAGGTTCACCAGCGTCACCGGCCCCTGCGCGATGGCGGGGTCGTTCGGCACCTCGAAGAAGATGCGGCTGCGGTGGGTGATGGTGGGCGTGGCGAACAGCTCCAGCCCGCCGCCCACGCCAACGCGCGCGTCGATGCCGGCGGCGGCCTGCCATTCCGGCTGCAGGCGGAAGCGGTTGTTGGCGAAGATGCCGTTTTCCGGCCGGTCGCGGATCTTTGCATCGATCCAGCCGATGTTGCCGAACAGCAGCACCTCGCGCACCGGGCGCCAGCTTGCCTCGGCCTCCACGCCGATGTTGCGGGCCGAACCGGCGTTGCGGCTGACCAGCTGGCCGCCCTCGTTCACGGTCACCTGGAAATTGTCGTAGGTCTGGAGATAGACGCCCAGGCTGGCCTGCAGCGGGCCGCGCGCGCCCTTCAGGCCCGCCTCATAGTTCCAGACCGTCTCTGCCGGCACGTCGGTGCGGTTGGGCACCGGGCCGTCGGCCGTATTGCGGGCGCCCAGTTGCACCACCGGGCTGCGCCGCCCCTTGGAAACTGTGGCATAGGCGTTGACGCCATCGGCCAGCCGCGCAAGCGCGTTGAAGCGCGGCAGGAAGGCCTTGTTGCTGGCATCGGCGCGGAAGCTCTGCCCGCCGGTTCCGGCGAAGGGAAGCAGCGGGACGCCGCCCAGAACCGAGGCCGGCTGATTCGAAATATAGAAGGAAGTGCGGTCCTCCCAGAGCATCCGGCCGCCCGCCGTCAGCTCCAGCCACTGGCCGACATCGACCGTCACATCGGCGAACAGGCTGAAGGAACTGATTTCGCCCGTGTTGCGGAAGCTGGACTGATAGGGGATCTGCGCGATGGCGCCGCCTGTCAGCAGCGACGTGACGCCAGCCGCCGTCACCACGCCATCGGCATTGACGCAGGGGATGCCCGGCACGATGCCCAGCACGCACTGGAGATAGGTGCCTTCCTCGGTGGAGAAGGGCACCGACTGGCTGCCGCGCTCGCTGAACCAGTTGAAACCGGCAAAGGCGCGCACGCCGTCGCCATCGAAGTTCACCCGGCTTTCGTGGCTGTATTGCCGGCCAATGGCTTCTTCCGCGAATTCGAGGAACCACGCGCCCGAACCATCGGCATCGAACACCTCGAGGCTGTCGAATTCCCGGTAGCCGGTGATGTGGACGGTGGACCAGCGGCTGCCCTCGGGCGTGAAGCGGGCGGTGAGGTTGATGTCATGCACGTCGCGCCACAGGCCAAGCTCGTCCTTGCCAAAGACCGCCTCCGAAACCGGGGAGCCGGACAGTTCGGCGAAGCTGAAGGGCGAAGTATCGCCCCCGAAGGGACGCAGCGTGCCCGACTTGAAGGCCGTGCCGGGGCTGCGCTGGCCATCATAGCTGTAGACGAGGTCGAGGCGCAGATCCTCGAGCGGCTTCAGCATGAGGGAAAGGCGCGCGCCCATCTGCTCCTGGCCATTCAGGTCGCGCTGCGGCAGGGCGGCGTTGGGGCTTGCGCCCCGGCCGGCGATATTCTCGACAACGCCGTCCCGCTGCTTCCAGGCAAAGGCGGCACGCACGCCATATGTGTCCGTCCCGGCGTTCAGCACGCCCGAAAGCTGGCGCTGGCCATGATTGCCGATGGCCCCGCGCACTTCACCGGACAGCCCCTCGACCACCGGGTTCGGAATGACGGAAACCGCCCCGATGGCTGCCGCCGTGCCGAACAGCGTTGCCTGCGGCCCCTTCACCACTTCCACGCGGCTGATGTCGAACAGGTCGAAGTAGGAGCCGCGCGACCGGCTGACGTCCACGCCATTGTAATAGACGGTGACGCGCGCTGCTTCCTGCGCCGAGCCGGAATCGGAGGTGATACCCCGGATGACGAAGCCGGGGTTGTTCGCCGACTGTTCCTGGATGTTGAGGCCGGGCACGAAGGCCGACAGCTCGTTGAACTGGCTGACCCCGATGCGCTGCAGTGTCTCGCCAGTCCAGGCGGTGATGGTGACGGGCACGTCCGAGATCTTCTGGTCACGCTTCTGCGCCGTCACGATGATTTCGCCGGCCAGCGTCGCGGCATCATCGGCCTGCGCGGGGGCGGCCAGGGCGAAGGCCGGCAGCAGGGCAGAAGCGGCAAGCAGGCGTGCAACAGGGCTTTTCATGAAAGGCGTCTCCGTCAGGGGGCAATGGAAGCCGCCCGTTGGAGCCGCCCTGTTTCAGCCAGACGACGGGTCTGTTGCAGTTTCACGACGCCGCAATCCCGTGGCCCCCCTGTGGCCTGAGCGCATCACCATCCCGCATGCCCCCTTTTCGCAACCGGCGCGAAAGGCTAAGGGGTCGCATCATGGAAACCGCACCGCCCCCGCCGGAAACCCGCACCGTGACAAGTCGCCGCGTCGCCTGCGATGGTGACGAAGGCCCGCTCGGCCATCCGCGCGTCTGGCTTCAGATCGACGAGCGCAACTACGTCGACTGCCCCTATTGCGACCGCCGCTTCATCCTCGCCGAAGGCGCCGGAGACGACGGGCATCACTGAGCCCGGCCCGGCTCAGCCCTCCGCTGCCGCCACAGTTTCCGCCGCTCCGGCAAAGCTGTCGGGGTTGAGCGATATGGAATCGATTCCGCATTCCACGAGGAAGGCCGCGAACGCCGGGTGATCCGAGGGCGCCTGCCCGCAGATGCCGATGCGCCGCCCGGCTGCCTTCGCCCCCGCAATCGCATCGGCCACCATCGCCATCACGGCCGGGTCGCGCTCGTCGAACAGCCCGGCAAGCAAGCCGGAATCCCGGTCCACCCCCAGCACCAGCTGCGTCAGGTCGTTGGAGCCGATGGAAAAGCCATCGAACCGCTCGGCGAATTCCGCAATGCGGATCACGTTCGAGGGGATCTCGACCATCATGTAGATTTTGAGGCCCGCCTCGCCCCGCACGAGGCCGTGGGCAGCCATGGTCTCCAGCACCAGGTCCGCTTCTTCGGGCGTGCGGCAGAAGGGCACCATCACCACCACATTGTCGAATCCCATGTCCTCGCGCACGCGCTTCAGCGCCCGGCATTCCAGCGCGAAGCCGTCGCGGTAGCGCGGGTCATGGTAGCGCGAGGCCCCCCGGAACCCCAGCATCGGGTTTTCCTCCACCGGCTCGAACTGCGCGCCGCCCACAAGATGGGCATATTCATTGGTCTTGAAATCCGAAAGGCGGACAATGGCGGGATGCGGATGGAAGGGCGTGGCAAGGCGCGCGATCCCGCGCGAAAGCCTGTCCACGAAATAGTCGGCGGGGCTGTCATACCCCTGCGCCAGCGCCTCGACCGCGCGCCGGTCGGCCGGTGACAGGCGCTCGGGGTGGGCAAGCGCCATGGGGTGCGCCTTCACCAGGCTGGTGATGATGAACTCCATGCGCGCCAGCCCGACGCCCCGCGCCGGCAGCCGCCACCATTGCAGCGCAGCCGACGGGTCGGCGATGTTCACCATCAGGTCGGTTCGGGTGGACGGCAGCTTCGCCGGGTCGAATTCGGTGCGGGTGAAAGGGATTTCGCCCCTGTAGACCCGGCCTTGCGCGCCTTCTGCGCAGCTCAGGGTGATCATCTCGCCATCGGCGATGCGGGCGGTGGCGTCGCCGGTGCCGACGATGGCAGGCACGCCCAGCTCGCGGCTGACGATGGCGGCGTGGCTCGTCGTGCCGCCAAGGTCGGTCACGATTCCCCGGGCGCGGCGCATCACGGGCACCCAGTCGGGGTCGGTGCGGCCCGTCACCAGGATCGATCCGTCGCGGAAGCCGGCGATATCGTCCGCGCTTTCGATCACGCAGGCTGGCCCCGTCGCCACGGCATGGCCGATGGCGGCCCCCTCGACGATCGCCTCGCCCGGCTTTTCCAGCCTGTAGCGGCTGAAGGCGGCGCCCTCGCGCGCCCGCACCGTCTCCGGCCGGGCCTGCACCAGATAGAGCAGGCCGTTTTCGCCGTCCTTCGCCCATTCGATGTCCATCGGGCGGCCATAGTGGCGCTCGACGATCACCGCCCATCGGGCAAGCTCCAGCGCCTCCTCCTCGCTCAGCACATGGCGCGCCCGCTCTTCGGGGCTTGTTTCCACGATCCGGGTGCGGCGGCTGCCGCCTTCGGCAAACAGCATCTTCAGGGCCTTTTCGCCCAGCGTCCGGCCGATGACAGGCCGCGCGCCGGGCCGGTCGATGAGCGGCTTGAACACCATGATGCTGTCCGGCCTGACAGCGCCCTGCACCACCAGTTCGCCCAGCCCCCAGGCGGCATCGATCACCGCGACATGGGGAAAGCCGCTTTCCGGGTCCAGCGTGAACATCACGCCCGAACCGGCAAGATCGGCGCGCACCATCCGCTGCACCCCGACCGACAGGGCGACATCCATGTGCCCGAAGCCCTGCTGGTCACGGTAGCTGATCGCCCGGTCTGTGAAGAGCGAGGCATAGCAGCGCCGGCAGGTGTCGATCAGCGCGCGTTCGCCGCGCACATTGAGGAAACTTTCCTGCTGCCCGGCAAAGCTTGCTGTTGGCAGATCTTCGGCCGTGGCGCTGCTGCGCACGGCGACAGCCGGGTTCCCGACGCCAGCCCGCTCACCCAGCGCGCGATAAGCCGCCAGAATGTCCGCGACCAGCGCCTCGGGAAGCGGCGCTGCGAGCAGCAGGGCGCGGATGGCTGCACCGGCTTCGGCCAGCGGCAGGCTGCCCCCTTTCCACTGCGCCAGCAAGTCGGCAACAGGGGCCTCCAGCGCGTTTACGGAAATGAAATCGCGATAGGCAGCAGCCGAAGTGGCAAAGCCTTCCGGCACGCGCACGCCCAGGCCCGCCAGCGCGCGGATCATTTCCCCGAGCGAGGCATTCTTGCCCCCGAACTGCGGCACGGCGTTGATGCCGAACGTCTCGAACCATTGGATAGCAGGGCTGGTCATGGCGGCTTCCTCCTCGGTCGGGCGCGTCAGCCCGTGAATCGCTCCGGTGCGGGCACACGGGCGAGCATCCGTTCCACATCCTCGCGGTGGCACAGGTCGGTTCCGGGCGTCATCACGGCGGCCGTGCCGGCGGCCACGCCATGGCGAAAGGCCTCGGCCGGCGGCAGCCCGCCCGCCAGCGCCACGGTCATGGCGGCAACGAAGCTGTCGCCCGCCCCCACCGCGCTCTTCGCCTCGACCGGCACGGCGGCAAGGCGCAGCACCTGTTCGCCATCCGCCAGCAGCGCGCCGTTCCGGCCCAGCGTCACGGCCACCAGCCGCGCACCTCCCGCGCGCACCAGCGCCTGCGCGGCTTCGGCCATTTCGGCCCCGCATTCCAGCGGCTTGCCGGCAAGGTCGCGCATCTCGCCTTCGCTCGGCTTCACCAGCATGATGGCCCCGGCGCCCGCGCGCAGCCCCTGTCGCAGGGCTTCGCCCGAACTGTCGAGCACCATCGGCACCCCGCGCGCCGCCAGCCGCGCCGCCAGCCGGGCGTAGAAATCCGCGGGAACGCCCGCCGGAAGCGAGCCGCTCGCCACCAGCCACCCGGCATCCGTGCCGGCGGCCCGGTCGAGCGCGCCTTCCCATTCGGTGGCGGACAGCGATGGCCCTTCGGCCACCACCCGATATTCCTGCTCCGTGTCATGGGCGTAGATGGCGGTGCTGATGCGCGTGTCGCCGGCAATGGGCAGGCGGACGCAGCCGACACAATGGCGCTTCAGCAGGGCATCGAGAGTCGCACCCGTGACTCCGCCCGAAAGATACAGCGCCTCCACCCCGGCCCCCAGGCGCGCGGCGACACGGGCCACGTTGATCCCGCCGCCGCCCGGGTCCACCGTCTCGCGCCGGGCGCGCATCTTGTGGATGGGCTGCAGGCGCTCGACCTCATAGGCAAGGTCGATCGTGGGGTTGAGGGTCAGCGTGGCGATCCGGATCATGCCACCATGCTAACCCTTGCGGACGCGTTCGTCAGTAGCTGCGCGGCAGACCGAGCACATGCTCGGCCAGGAAGGACAGGATCAGGTTCGTGCTGATCGGCGCCACCTGGTAGAGCCGCGTCTCGCGGAACTTGCGCTCGACATCATATTCCGCCGCGAAGGCAAAGCCGCCATGGGTCTGCACGCAGGCCTCGCCCGCCGCCCAGCTTGCCTCGGCAGCCAGCATCTTCGCCATATTGGCTTCCGCGCCGCAATTCCCGCCGGCTTCATAGATGCGGCAGGCCTCCTTCACCATCAGGTCGGCGGCGCGCATGCGGGCATAGGCCTGCGCCAGCGGAAACTGTATGCCCTGATTCTGGCCGATGGGCCGGCCGAAGACCTGCCGTTCGCGGGCATAGGC
>CAYMZC010000130.1:0-7184 GCA_964394815.1 uncultured Sandaracinobacter sp.
GGTCATGTTGCAGCTTTCCAGCCGTCCCCCGAAGGAGTCCGGCCACGCCCGCAGCAGGTTCTCCATCAGCGGGGTGGAAAAGCCGGGCGTGTGGCAGGTGAACAGGATGAACCGCGGCCGGGCCGCCATGAGCAGGCGGAGCTGTTCCAGCAACGGACCGATCTGCTCCTCCAGGAACCACCGCTCGCCGCCCGGCCCCTTGCCGTAGGTGGGCGGATCGAGGATCACGCGATCGCCCGCCCCCACCCCCTGGACGATCCGAACCCGGTCAAGATCGATATCCGCCGTCTTCACGGCACGCCGCCGCGCAACGCCACCGATCACAACAAACAGATGCGGATTCGCGCTTTCGCCGCGAAGCGCGCGACGTGGCACCAAAATGGCGCTGACCGGATCGGTGAGAATCTCGGCAACGACCGAAACGCCGCTGCTGATGGCGTAGTCGGGATTGCGAACCGGCAGTCGCACTTCAACGGTCCGAGCCCTGGGATCGATGAAATCGTTGATGATGAACACTTCGCTCGGCACCGCCCCGGTTTGACCGGTGATGAACAGCCGCGCAGGCTGTCCCTTGCGCAGTTCTGACACCCGCGACTCGGGCACCGCCACGATCGCTGCCACCACGCGCAATTCCTGAAGCTGCAGCGCGGACGACTGCCCACCCATGGAAAAACGGCTATTCAGAAACATGCCTTCATCCACCATGCGCTGCGTGACGACACCGTCATAGGGCGCCCGCAGCACCGTATCCGACAGCGCCTGGCGAGCGGTCGCCAAAGCCGCTCGGGACTGATCGCGGCGCGCCCGTGCCACGTCGCGCGCAGCCTCTGCCTCATCCAGCCGGGCCGCTGGCGCAAAACCGCGATCCTTCAGTTGGCGCACCCGCTCGAAGGCCCGCTCGGTCTGCACCACTTCGGCCTCGGCAACACGAAGTGCGGCCTCCGCCTCGCTGGCGCGTCGCTGATAATCGGCTTGCCGGATACGCAGCAACGGTTGCCCCCGGGTCACACGGTCTCCGACGCGGACAAACACGCGATCGATCGGCCCCTCGACAAGAGCGGTCACGTTGCTTGTCTGCAATGCGGCAATCGTCCCCGATGCCCGGATCGGCGTGGACACTTGTTCGGCACGCGCTGGAACAACCTGAACTTCGATGGCTTGTGGGGCGGCCACCGGCGCATTCTTGGACTTTGGTTCGGCCGAGCAGCCAGCAAGAATCCATGCGGCGGCACCCAGCAGTCCAAGGATCGGAACGCGCGTAAGTGTGCGGGAGGGCTCAAGCACCGAGATATGCCCCACGACCAGACGCCAGCAGATCACCCGCCTCGCTCTCGACAAGCGTATCGGCAACACTCAGGCGCTTGCCCAGCTTGATCACCCGACTGCGGGCCAGAATCCGGCCCGCCAGCGCAGGACGATGATAATCGACCCGAAGGTCGGCGGTCGCCTGCGCAACTCCGCCGGCCGCCAGCACCGCATAAAGGCCACCAAGGTCAACGAGCGAGGCGAGCACACCACCATGTGCCGCGCCGAGCGCCGGGTTCGACACCAGTTCGTCGCGCCACGGCATGGCAATCACGATGCCTCCGAGCGATGCCGATAGCAGCTCCAGGCCAAGCCAGCGATGGAAAGGGGCAATGTGAAGCGCCGCCTGAAGTCCATCGAGCGTCGTGAGCGCACTCCTGTCAACGGTCATGCAAATCCTCTTTTTGATTGATCGGTGTCCCGCAGGAATTGCAGGATGGCATCGGCAAAGGCATCGTTGCGGTCGCCGACGACCATGTGCCCGGCACCCGCAATGTCGGTGAAGCAGGCGTGTGGAACGAGGTCCAGGAAATCTGCCGCTCCTTCTGGCGAAACGAGATCGCTTGATCCTCCGCGGATCAGATGCACCGGGCAGGCGAGCCGGCGCGCTGCTTCGGCAAGACGTTCCATGCGCGCCTCGCCCCTGCTCGACATCACCGAAGTGATGAAGCGGGGATCCCAATGCCAGCGCCAGCGCCCGTCCTGCCCCTTCCGCACATAGGGTGCGATCCGCTCGGCCGTCGTTCGACGCCCCTCCCGGGGGCGATAACTGTCGACTACCTCGGCGGCCTCTTCCGCAGAGGCGAAGCCGGTTTCGAGATGCGCCGCCATGAAGCCCATCACCCGTGCGACTCCTGCCGGCTCCATGTTGGGCGCAATATCGACCAGGGTTAGCGACGCAAAGCTGCCCGGCCTGATTTCACCTTCGGCGATCAGACCGGACAGCCCGCCCAGCGAGGCACCCACCAGAACGGGGGGCGTTCCCAAGGCGTGCGCCACGCAAAGAAGATCATCAGCAAAATCCTCGATCCGATAGTGCCCGGACGATGACCATTGGCTTTCGCCATGGCCGCGAAGGTCTATCGCGATGGCCCTCAGGCCAGCAGCTGCCAGCCTTTCCTGTGTGCGGCGCCAACTGAGCCTGGTCTGCCCGCCGCCATGTGCCAGGATGACAGGTAGGGCGTCGTCAACGCCCATCGCATCAGCCACAAGAGTCTGACCCTCGGCTCCCCTGAACTGGATTCGCCTCACCGCCCGCGCCTCTTTCTGTAAACCGCCTTACATTATCTCGTCTTGCCATCCAGTCAATTCGGCAGCTATTTCCAAGCATGCCAAGTCGTAGCGCCTATCCTGGCTCAGCAGCCGCCGCTCCTATCGTGACAGACCGTGATGAAATCGTTTTCCGGATGGAGGAGATTGCCCGCACATTACGGCAGGCGTTCGAACGGCGTATTGCACAGTCGGGGCTGACGCGAACCCAATGGCGCATGCTCGCTTACCTTCTGAGGTGCGAGGGCGTGTCGCAGTCCGAACTGGCGCGTCTTCTCGATCTGGAGCGCGCCACGATCGGCCAGGCGATCGACAGGCTGGAAGACCAGCGACTAGTCGAACGGCGCCCATGCCCGACCGATCGCCGAGTGTGGCAGGTGCATCTCCTTCCCGCAGCTTATGATGTTGTCCCTCTCTTACGCAAGGAAGCAGACTGGCTGCATGAACTCACATGGAAGAGTCTGACAGACGAAGATGTGGCGGCCCTCAAAACAATGCTCGACCGCATCGCTACCAACATTTCGTCCCTTCCTGAAGCATTGGAACAGGACTGAGCGAGCAATTGTGTTCCATCTCAACTTAAAGCTGTGGTTGAAGCTGTTCGGAGAAGATACTGGGCTTGAACGGGCGCAAGGATTAGCCCTCGGTCACTCGGTTGCAGGCTGCCGCGCCGGCGTCCGGTAGATTGTCGGCCGCGATACCCGGAACAGGTCGCCCAAGTCACTGATCGAGTAACCTCCAGTGCCCACATCCGGCGCAGCTTCTTGCTCTGCGTTTGCGACAACTTGGGCTTCTTGACCTTCAGCTTCCCTTTTGTCCGAGCGACCGCCATGCACTCTCGACTCCGCAGCCGGATAAGGTCGCTCTCGAATTCGGCAAAGGTAGCGGGGATGTTGAAGAACATCTTGCCCATCGAGTCGGTCGGATCGTGGATGATCGATCCGAGATGGAGCTTCACCCCGCGTTTCATCAGTTCGTCGGCGATGGTCCATGGATCCGGCACCTAGCGAGCCGGTCGAGCTTAAAGCCGATCACCGGAGCCCGAACGAACATTTATCCCGCCAGATACCGTCATCAAACCGCATTGAGACGGCAGATGAACTTGGAAAGACTATCGCCAGCATTCGCTCATGATCTTTTCGTAATCGCCCGCTACAGCCGCCGGTTCCTGCCGTTTTTACTACCCGTCACTCCCACTCGATTGTTTAGGCCTCGTGGACAAAGGGTATCCACAGTTTGATTGAGGCGAGCGCGACGAAGCCGAGGTAGGATTCTCGGGTCTTGTCGTACCGGGTGGCTATGCGGCGCCAGTTCTTCAGCTTGCTGAACAGGCGCTCGACGAGGTTTCGCCAGCGGTATTTCTCGCGGTCGTGCGGGATGAGGCTTCGGCGGTTGGACTTGGCCGGGATGACCGCCTCGATGCCGGCTTCGGCGATCTCCGCGCGGATGGTGTCGGCATCATAGCCCTTGTCCGCCAGCAGCGCCTCGATGCGGTCGGCCAGCATTCGGAACAGCGGCCCGAAGCCCTGGGTGTCATGCGCCTGAACCGGCGTCAGCACGAACCCGAGCGGTCGGCCGTGGCCGTCGCATCGGGCGTGGAGCTTGGTGGTGAAGCCGCCGCGCGAGCGGCCGAGGCCCTGGGCCTCTTGATCCCCCTTTTTAGGCCGACGGCACAATGATGTGCCCGGACCACCGTGCTGTCGATCATGTCGGCGGTCGTATCCCGCTCGACCATCTCGGATAAGGTCTCCAGCAGCGCGTCGAAAACGCCCATCTCCACCCATCGCCGGTAGCGCCGGAACACGCTGTTCCACTTGCCATATTCATCCGGCAAGTGCCGCCATTGCGACCCCGTCCGCGCCATCCAAAGCATGCCTTCGAAATAGAGCCGGTTGTCCTGCGAGGGCCGGCAGCCCCGTCCATGCTCGGCCGGCAACAACGGCCCGATCAGCGCCCACTCCGCATCCGTTACCCCAATCCGCTCGCCCAACGCCGCCTCCAAAAGACAGCGTTGAATCAGCGACCGAGTCCTACGTCAAGCTTTGTCCACGAGGCCTAGTTTCGCCATAAGACACTGTTTTTTAAGTTTGCGATTGCCTCTCGGTGATCCGGCCCGCCCCAAGGCCCGTCATTTGATCATCCTTTGAAATCACTGATGAGGTCGGCGCGAAAATTTTTCCGCGGTTCCAGTATCTATCGACACCGTTTCTGCCCTTGCAGTCGATTTTGATTACCAGACTTTGCCCCACAAGCAACAGAAAAGGACCGTCACCGAATTCTATCGCCAAACGGCCAGTCGCAAGGTCTGGTCGTCAGACGATCTCGCGAAGAGCTCATCCGCCGCTCCCCGGACAGCCTTCGTCAGCTGGCGATCTCTATGATCAACTTTCCCGCTCGGGAAATTGTCTTGACGAATTGGTCTTGATGGTTGAAAATTTCCCTATCGGGAAATTCTGCGCCCTTGGGAACCTCACTGCGCCTCGCAGAATTTCATCGATCACCTCTACAACCGCTCTTCAACCACGTACTCTGCGATCACGCCGCAGCCCAAGCGGCCTGTCGCAAAAGGCACCCGCTCGAAATGTTCCGCCAAGTCCATTGGGCTGGCGAAGGTCAGGAAACCGTCGCCGAATTCCGCCATCGGGTATTCGAAGGACGCGCCGAGCTTACGCAGCAACGCCTCATTGGCACGATTGTTCGGCACGAGGTGATTGAGCTTGTCCGGCATCCTTAATATCCGGAGCCAATTGGACGTCAGTACCTCGGGAACCGCCTCGATCTCGACTGCGCGCCGACGCAGATGAGCGTACCATTCGGGCTGAATGTTGCCGCCGCCAGCCTTGGGCACATGCTGCCTTTCGAGCGATTTGAGCAAGCTTTCCAGCCCCTTCGCCCATCCGCTTTCGAAGTCGACATACTGCAAGCCTCCGATGCCGAAGAGCTTTTGGAAGGCACGTATCTTCAACGGAATGATGAAGTTGGGATCCTGGAGTTGTTTCGTCAGGTCTTCCGCGATGGCGATCTCCTCGCGAACACCCCTTCTGGCGAGCGTCTCGTCGCTACAGCACAACAACATCTTGAACGCACGAGTCTGAAGCGCCGCAGTAAGCTTGCCGCGCCATTCGTCTCCAGCATCAAGATCGAAGATGTCGGCAAAGACCTTGTAGCCGGCGGCTTCGAGCCGCGGCGCGAGCCACAACACAAACTGGTCATCACCAGGCGTCGCCTTGGAAATGAAAATCAGGTCGCGTTCAACAGGCCCGGCCCCGCTCATTTACTCGACCGCCTTGTCGATGAACCCGAGCGTATTGGCGTTTTCTACCAACGTCCGCACTTTTGCGCGGTCGAGCCCCGATGGAACTTCGGCGTCGATCTCTAGCTTCAGCTTCACCGAACTCCCCGGGATCGTCGTGAGCTGCTCGACGATCGCTTCGACAATCTGATGGATTTCGCGGGCTGGTCTTTCCGAAGAGATCATCACGCTGCCGGTGAAGCGAGTTGGCTTCCTCTCAGCAGGCGGAGGCTGGGGCGTACCGCCTTCTGGCTGTGACCCTGTATCCGGCGACTTCTCGCCTGGGCCTTGCGTACCCCCGCCACTACCAGGCTGCACCGGAGCCGGTCGATGGGTCTCGGCCACAGCAGGCTTAACAATGACACTGTCGCTGTCGATCACGACTGCCGCGTTCGCGGCGCGCTCGATGGCAAGGCCCAGATAGATGTCCGACTTCTCGTCCCATCGTTCGGCATAGGCGAAGGGCCCCGGGATCATCCCGCTTACTGAGGCCTGCACGGCCTTGATCAGAACCTCTTGGTTCTTCAGGCGTGGCAGGTAGATGTAGCGATTGAGATACTCCCGCAGATCCTTGAGCGAGAGATGCGGCTTGCCGTTCCAAATGTACTTCTGGAGGTCGCGATCGAGGCGCGTAGGCCCGAGCTCCGTGAGCAACCCTTCTTCGGCCACGAGCTTCTTGCTGGCCCGCGCCAGCAGCCCGTCCTGAGCCGGGATCTTGCCCGAAACCCATTCGACATCGGCTTGTGCGCTCTCCTGCGCCGGATAGTGAAGATAGCACCACGCCTCTTTCAGGCGTGTCTTCATCGTCTCGTTTGATTCAGCCAGCTTTGCCTTGGCCAGCGCGCTGTCGCTCTGCGTCAGGTTGAGCCGCTCGGTGTCGCGGACGATCTCGCCCCAAGCGAGTGACGCTCGCACCGCGTCTTTCAGATTGTCGAGCTGGCGAGAATCCGCGGCGATGAAGACCAGCATGTTGCGATACACACGCGGCGTGCTGCCACGCTGCATGAGTATGTCCTTGGCTTCGACCAGCGCCTCGGAACCCTCGCGGCCATTATGCGGATGCGCGACGCCCAGCACGACTGCCCGCACGCCTCCAGCTTCGTCCGGCACTTCCGCTGACGAGGCCGGCGCCACCTGCACGGCGTCGAAGTGCCCACGATCTGCGAGGCTGTTCACATATTTGCTCAGCTCGGTGTCGATCGTCATCAGGACGAGCGCGGTCTCGATCTGTGCTGCCTTGTCGGCCGCGATGCGGTTGAGGCTCGCCGACATCGAGTACCAGTAGCGCCCGAGATCGGCGTGCATGAACTTGGCCTGG
>CAYMZC010000131.1:0-7163 GCA_964394815.1 uncultured Sandaracinobacter sp.
GATTTATAGCAGATGTGCTATATCGGATCAACAAACTGCCAAATGCGCACTTAACTATTCGTTCCGAATGAGTGCGCTTCCGCCCAGCGGAAGAAGAGGTAACCGCGATGCGGAAGCCTGCGGCTTGCGCGAGGCTCATTGCGTCGGGCACGGGGGTGGCCATGGCGGCTGGCGCGATGGCAAAATCGGCAAAGCCGCCGCGCACGGTCGCCATTACGCGCTGGCCGGGGGTCAGCCCCTTCACGCCGGCGCCCACGGCTTCGATCCAGCCGCCAGCTTCCTGGCCGGGCACATGGGGAAGCGGCGGCTTCACCTGATAGCGTCCAAGCGAGACCAGCGCATCGACATAGCCGACACCGCAGGCAGAGACGCGCACCAGCACCTCGCCGTCCGCCGGCGCGGGCATTCCGGCTTCCTTCAGCTGATAATCCGCGATGCTGTCGAGCGATTGGGCTTCAACGATCCTCATGGCGTCTCCTCGGGGTCTGGCCGCTGGCCTGAGCGGGGTGATGCGCCGTCGGGGCGTTGCGGGTCAATCGCGGGCGTTGTCGTCGCCTTGGGCGCGCAGCCTGTCCCACATGATGGTTTCATGCGCGATGGAGGCTTCGACCAGCTGTTCCCACAGCTGGCCGACCAGTGCCGGGTCGAGGCCCAGAGCCTCGGCCTCCCGCTGGGCATTGGCGATCACCTGCGCCTTGCGCGGCTCGTCCCGCACCATGTTGCGGCCGGGCTTGATGCGGGCCGCCGCATCCATGAAGCGCATGCGCTCGGCCAGCAGCGTGACAAGGGCGCGGTCGATCGAATCGACTCCGGCGCGCACCTCGGCCATCGTTTCGCAGGCCTCTGGCGGGATGCGGCTCATGGGCGCCACTTTCCTGTTTCGATCCAGACGAGAAGCGGCTTCACCGGAAACACCCAGGCGATGCCCAGCACCAGCCATATGGGAAGCTGGATCAGCGGGTGAAGCGCCGCCACCGGCTCGAACAGCCAGACGACGAAGATGGCATAGGCGAATATGCCGGCAAGGAGGGCGAGAATGCCCAGCGGCCGGCGAAGGCTTGGTGTCATCCGGTGCGTCTAGCCGCAGCGCCGGCGTGGTGGAAGTCCGAAGGTGTCGCAATGGCGTCGAGCGGCTGGTCCCATGGTTCGGCTTCGATTGCCGGCACGATCTGCACGTCCCAGGCGAGGCCGATTGCGAGCAGCGGGCCGGAAGACCTGAGGCTGGCGAGGGTGCGGTCATAGTGGCCGCCGCCCTGGCCAAGCCTGTGGCCGCGGCGGTCGGCTTCCAGAAGCGGCACCAGCACCACGTCCGGCCGCGCTGCGGGCCTGTCCTCTGGCGGCTGGAATATGCCCCGGAAGCCGGGCACGAGATCTTCCGGCCCGGCGAGATGATAGTCCAGCGGCTGTGGGCCGGTGACACGGGGAAAGGCGAGCAGCCAGCCGAGCGCCCGGGCGGCCCGTTCCACGGCTGCCGGCGCGATTTCCGAGCCGGCCGGGGCATAGCTTCCGAGGATCCCGGGCGACCCTAGGTGCGGCACCACCCTTTCGGCCAGGGCCTGCTCGAGCGCGGCACGGGCCGGGGCCGACAGGGCGGCGGTGAAGGCGGCCCGGATTTCGCGGGCGTGGGCGCGCTGTTCCTTGCGTGCGGCGATGCGCGTGCCGGTTGTCGTCATCTGGCGCCTGTCTCCCCCCAGTATTCCAGCACATATGTTCCAGCACCTGTGCAAGACACTGTCCGCATTCCGGCGCGGTGGGCAAGCCCCATCATGCACGCACCAGCGGCGCTGGCGCGATTTCGAGGCCGCGCCTGCCGCGGCAGGCTGTCAAGGAAAAGGGGGGGCGGGAAGGGTGGCGGGCCCGCATCGACCGTTTGCCTGAAAATCCTCTGACGCCAGAACGTCAGGTGGGAGCCATGTGATCAGGACCGGAATCCCGGCAGGGACAGCCCCCTTGGATGTGTTTATCGCCTCAGGGATGTTCGTTGCGCGCATCGGGCAGAACCCGCCACGACTGGATTTAGGCGGCGTCGGCCGCTTTCTCAAGCCTGTCTGCAAGAAGTTCCGCGCGCCGGGCCAGCGTTTCAAGCGCGGCGGCGTCCGTATATGGCTCCCTGCTGCCCGAAGGGCCGTCGCGATCGCGGTCGATCAGTTCACCGCTGACGAGCAGCGCGGCCATCAGCAGCAGCCGGGCCTCGGCCACGGTTCCGAGATTCTCGACCAGGGCCGTCATGCGCGCATCGAGCAGGCCCGCTGCCGCGCGCAGCTCGTCTTCCTCGCCATCGCGGCAGGCCAGGCGATAGGATCTGCCGCCTATGCTGAGGGCGACTTCAGCCATTGCTCCGCCGCCGTTCCACCTCGATGAGGCGGTCGAGCTCGGACACGGTTTCCCGGGTCGCCGTGCGCAGGGCACGGTGGCGTCGGTCAAGCCTGTCGGCCGCGGTTTCCGCACGCCGCAAAGCGGCATCGATCCGCGCAAGGATATCAGTCATCGCGCTCATCCCAAGGTGTCGGAATACGGATGATACGGAATCGCCTTTCCCGTCAAGGGGTGGTCTTTCAATATCTTGCCACGGAAAGGTAAGAAATTGTCTACACTTTGCAAGGGTGCGCCATGTGGCCTTGCCGAAGCCGCGCGACGTTGATTTATGTCAGTTGCTTTGCAAGGGAGGCGCCACGCCATGTCTGGCAGCAGACTCGGCGTGTCGCGAATCGGGCCTGAACGGGCCAAACGACCTTCATTGAACATCCGAGGACAGGGCGCCCCAAATGGCATCGTACAGGCTGGCAGACGACGAAGCGCGCAGGATGGCGAATGCGATTCGCGCACTCGCCATGGATGCGGTGGAAGCCGCCAACAGCGGCCACCCGGGAATGCCAATGGGCATGGCCGATGTAGCGACCATGCTGTGGGGCGAATTCCTGAAGTTCGACCCGAAGGCCCCCCGCTGGGCGGATCGCGACCGTTTCGTGCTTTCGGCGGGCCATGGCTCGATGCTGATCTATGCGCTGCTGCACCTCAGCGGCTTCGAACGGCCGACGATGGATGACATCCGGCGCTTCCGCCAGCTTGGCAGCCCCTGCGCCGGCCACCCGGAACAGCATGAACTGCCCGGTGTCGAAACAACGACCGGCCCGCTGGGGCAGGGCCTTGCAACGGCTGTCGGCATGGCGATTGCCGAACGCCACCTGAAGGCGGAATTCGGCGCCGACATCGTCGACCACCGGACCTGGGTGATCGCCGGCGACGGCTGCCTGATGGAAGGCATCAGCCACGAGGCGATCGGCATCGCCGGCCATCTGAAGCTTGGTGGCCTCAACATTCTCTGGGACGACAACGGCATTTCCATCGATGGCCCGATTGCCATGGCTTCGAGCGAGGATGTGCCCGCCCGCTTCCGGGCTGCCGGCTGGCATGTCGTTTCCTGCGACGGGCACGACCCGGCCTCGATCCGTGCGGCGCTTTCTGAAGCACAGGCCAGCGACCTGCCGAGCCTGGTGCAGTGCCGCACTGTCATCGGTTTTGGCGCGCCCACCAAGGCCGGCTCCGAAAAGACGCATGGCTCGCCACTGGGGGCGAGCGAGATCGCCGGCGCGCGCGAGAAGCTTGGCTGGAAGGCCGCGCCTTTCGAAATTCCCGCCGATGTCGCAGCATCCTGGGCGCGTGCCGGCGCCCGTGGCGCCGAGGCGCGCAAGGCGTGGGAAGCCCGCCTTGCAGCGCATCCGGCCCGCGCCGAGTTCGAGCGCCGCATGGCCGGCAAGCTGCCCGAAGGCTTCTCCCTCGCCGCGTTCAAGGCGAAGCTGCTGGCCGACGCCAAGCCGGTTGCAAGCCGCAAGGCGTCCGAGATGGCGCTCGACGCCATCAATGCCCAAGTGCCCGAGACCATCGGCGGTTCTGCCGACCTCACCGGCTCCAACAACACCCGCTCTTCCGGCCAGGCCGTGCTCGATGCCGCCAACCCGGGCGGGCGTTACATCCATTACGGTATCCGCGAATTCGGCATGGCGGCGGCCATGAACGGGCTGGCGCTGCATGGCGGCGTCATTCCCTATGGCGGCACCTTCCTTGTCTTTGCCGATTATTGCCGTGGCGCGATCCGCCTGTCGGCGCTTCAGGGCCAGCGCGTCATCTATGTGCTGACCCACGACAGCATCGGCCTTGGCGAGGATGGTCCGACGCACCAGCCGATCGAACATCTGGCTTCCCTCAGGGCGATGCCCGACATTGCCGTCTACCGGCCTGCCGACGCCATCGAGACGGCCGAATGCTGGGAACTGGCGCTCGCCGATGCGCACCGGCCTTCGGTGCTGGCGCTGAGCCGGCAGAATCTGGCGCCGCTGCGCACCGAAGCTGATGTGAATCTTTCGGCCGGTGGCGCCTATCGCATGCGTGCCGCCAGCGGGGAGCGCCGGGCCATATTGGTGGCGACCGGTTCCGAAGTCGGTCTGGCCATCGATGCCGCGAAGCTTCTGGAAGCGCAGGGCATCGGCGCCGATGTCGTCTCCATGCCTTCGTGGGAGCGGTTCCTGGAGCAGCCGGCCGAAGCGCGCTCGGCCCTTCTTCCCGATGACGTGCTCAAGGTTTCCGTGGAAGCCGGCGCGACCTTCGGCTGGGAACGGATCGTGGGCCGCGACGGCCTGATGTTCGGGATCGACAGCTTCGGCGCATCCGCGCCGGCGGCCGATCTCTACCGCCATTTCGGCCTGACGGTCGAGGCAATCGCCGATGGGGTGGCGCGCCGCCTCGCCTCGGCCTGACGCCGGGTTTCAACACAGCTAAAGCATATCGGATCGAGCAAGGAGCAGGATGATGAAGGTTGCGATCAACGGGTTCGGGCGCATTGGCCGCCTTGTTCTGCGGGCCATTCTGGAGCAGGGCCGTTCCGACATCGAGGTGGTCGCGATCAACGACCTCGCCGATGCGAAGTCCAACGCCATGCTGTTCAAGCGCGACAGCGTGCATGGCCGCTATCCCGGCACCGTCGAGGCCGAAGGCAATGACCTGGTGATCGACGGCAAGCGCATCCGCGTCACCGCCGAGCGCGACCCCTCGAAGCTGCCGCACAAGGATCTCGGCGTCGACATCGCGCTCGAGTGCACCGGCTTCTTCACCGATGCCGACAAGGCGGGCGCGCACCTCGAGGCGGGCGCCAGGCGGGTGCTGATCTCGGCGCCGGGCAAGGGTGTCGATCTTACCGTCGTCTATGGCGTCAACCACGACAAGCTGACGGGCGATCACCGCATCGTCTCCAACGCCAGCTGCACCACCAACTGCCTCGCTCCGGTCGCCAAGGTGATGAACGACCTCGTCGGCATCGAGCGCGGCCTGATGACGACCATCCACGCCTACACCAACGACCAGAAGATCCTCGACCAGATCCACTCCGACATGCGCCGCGCGCGCGCTGCCGGCGTGTCGATGATCCCGACCACCACGGGCGCTGCCCGCGCCGTCGGCGAAGTGCTGCCGGAACTGAAGGGCAAGCTCGATGGTTCGGCCGTCCGCGTGCCGACCCCGAACGTCAGCCTTGTCGACCTCACCTTCGTGCCCGGCCGCGACACCACGAAGGAAGAAGTGAATGCAGCGCTGAAGGCCGCGTCCGAAGGCGCCCTGAAGGGCATCCTCGACTATTCGGACGAGCCGCTGGTCTCCATCGACCTCAACCATGTCCCGGCTTCCTCCACGGTGGACAGCCTGGAAACGGCCGTGATCGAGGGCAAGCTCGTCCGCGTTGTCTCCTGGTACGACAATGAGTGGGGCTTCTCGAACCGCATGGCGGACACTGCGGTGGCGATGGGCCGCTTCCTCTGATGTTCCGCTCGCTCGACGACATGCCGGGGGATCTGGCGGGCCAGCGCGTGCTGGTCCGCTGCGATCTCAACGTGCCGATGCAGGGGGGCGCCGTTTCCGACGCGACCCGTCTTGCCGCAGCCGTGCCGACCCTTGCCGAACTGGCCGACAGGGGGGCGAAGGTGCTTGTCCTGTCGCACTTCGGGCGGCCGAAGGGCGAGGTGCGTGAAGACATGTCGCTGGGCATGGTGGTGCCGGCGCTGGCCGACGTGCTCGGCCGCAGCGTCGGCTTCCTTGCCGATTGCCAGGGCGCCGACATGGCGGACGAAACCAGCAAGCTCGCCGATGGCAGCATCACGGTCCTCGAGAATACCCGTTTCCACAAGGGCGAGGAAAAGAACGACCCCGGCCTTGTCGCCGCCATGGCGCTTCTGGGCGATTTCTTCGTCAGCGACGCCTTCTCGGCGGCGCATCGCGCCCACGCCTCGACCGAGGGCCTGGCCCATGTGCTTCCGGCCTTTGCCGGCCGGGCGATGGAAGCCGAGCTGAAGGCGCTGGAAGCAGCGCTCGGCCAGCCGAAGCGCCCGGTGGCGGCCGTTGTCGGCGGCGCCAAGGTCTCGACCAAGCTCGACGTTCTGACGAATCTTGTCGGCAAGGTGGATCACCTGATCATCGGCGGCGGCATGGCCAACACCTTCCTCGCCGCCAAGGGCATCGCGGTTGGCAAGAGTCTGTGCGAGCATGACCTCGCCGACACCGCGCGCGACATTCTCGCCCGCGCCGAAGCGGCTGGCTGCACCGTGCACCTGCCGTGGGACGTGGTTGTGGCGCACGAGTTCAAGGCCCATGCCGACAACCGCATCGTGAACGTACACCATGTCGAGGCGGAGGAAATGATCCTCGACCTCGGGCCGCACGCCGTCGAGGCGCTCGGCGATGCGCTGAAGACCTGCGCGACGCTGATCTGGAACGGGCCGCTGGGCGCCTTCGAACTGGAGCCCTTCGATACAGCAACCGTGGCGCTGGCCAGGACCGCTGCTGCGCTTACGCAGGAAGGCGCGCTCGTTTCAGTCGCCGGCGGCGGCGATACCGTTGCGGCGCTCAATCACGCAGGCGTCGCCGACCGCTTCACCTTCGTCTCGACGGCTGGCGGCGCGTTTCTGGAATGGATGGAAGGCAAGGCGCTTCCCGGCGTGGAAGCCCTGAAATCAGGAGATCACGCATGAAGATGACCAAGACTGTCCGCAAGATTCTGGCCAATTACGAGAGCGACAACCCCGGCACCAAGGCCAATATCGCCCGCATGCTGATGGCGGGCCGGCTCGGCGGCACGGGCAAGATGGGGCGTTCTTCCGGGAAGTCTTCGAGAACGCGGG
>CAYMZC010000132.1:0-7064 GCA_964394815.1 uncultured Sandaracinobacter sp.
GTCATGTTCCTGGCTTTGCCTGTGGATGGCCGGCATGCGGCGGTCGCGCTTCATTAGGGGCGCGACGGCGCCTGACGCAAGAGAAGCCTTGGGCGGCCCCTGCCCGCGCCGGCCCCGACCTCTTGAAATCCGCCCGCTTCAAACCAGATCATGCCCATGGCTGCGGCTGCCTTCATGGGGTTGCGGCCATATGCCCGGCCATTTGGCGGGTAAACATGAACCCATTGCTTTGAAAGGATGGATCACATGCGTGGCAATCTGGATTTCACCCCCCTCCTCCGCTCGTCGATCGGATTCGAGAATCTGAACCGGCTCTTCGACCTCGCCACCCGCGCCACCGAAGGCGACACCAGCTTCCCGCCCTACAACATCGAGAAGCTTGGCGAAGACAGCTATCGCATCACCATGGCGGTCGCCGGCTTCGACAGCGCCGAGCTTGACATCACGGTGCAGGAAAACACCCTTGTGGTCACCGGCAAGGCCGCCGAGGACAAGAGCGCGGCCGGTCGTCAGTTCCTCCATCGCGGCATCGCCAAGCGCGCGTTCGAGCGCCGCTTCCAGCTCGCTGACGTGATCAAGGTGGTTGGCGCCTCGTGTGAGAACGGCCTGCTCAACATCGACCTTGTGCGCGAAGTGCCCGAGCACAAGAAGCCCCGCAAGGTCGAGATCGGCAGCAAGCCGGCCCAGCCCGTGATCGAGGGCGAGCGCGCTGCCGCCTGAGCCTTTGGCCTGAGCCTTTCGGGCAGCGAACAGGAAGGGGGCCGGCATGCCGGCCCCCTTTTTTGTGCGGAATATGAGGCGATCCCCGGCCCTTGTGCCAATATTGGGTCTGTTCAGCCCGCGCCTTCCATCCTAGCCTGCTGAGCGGGAGAGAGGAAGGAGGGCCAGATGGAAGGCTATTGGCTGGAACGGCAGAAGGGCGCGCTGGAAAAGGGCCGCATTGCCACCCTTGATATGGAAGCGGGCAAGGACGGCATCCTGTGCCGCATCGATTCGGCGGCTGTCACGTCCAACAACCTCACCTATGCCGTGCATGGCGGGCCGCCGCTCAACTACTGGCGTTTCTTTCCTTCTTCCGATCCGGACTGGGGCATCGTTCCGCTTTGGGGAACCGCAACAGTGGTGGAAAGCCGGCACCCCGATGTCGCCGTCGGCAGGCGGCTGTTCGGCTACTGGCCCAGCGGCAGCCACCTTGCCATCACGCCTGGCGCCATCAGCGAAAGCGGGCTGACGGACATGGCACCCCACCGGCAGGAACAGGCAGCCGTCTACAACCGCTATCGCTGGGCGGATGATTTCGACCAGCAGACCGAAGAGCTGATGGCCCTGTTCCAGCCGCTTTATGGCACGGCCTTCGTGCTTGCCGCCATGCTCCGGCAGACAGCCGCCGACTGCCTCGTGCTGATCACCAGCGCCTCATCCAAGACTGCGCTCGGCACCGGCTATGCGCTGCGGCAGGCAGGCGGCCCGCAATCCGTCGGCATCACTTCATCTTCGCACAAGGGCTTCGCGGAAACGACGGGCTATTACGATCAGGTCCTCGATTATGAGTCCATCGGCAAGCTCGACCCTGAAAGGCCGACGGTGCTTGTCGACGTGGCTGGCAATGGCGCCGTCACGGCGCAGGTCCATGCCCATGTGAAGGCTCTGAAGGCCAGTCACATGGTGGGCGGCACGCACTGGAATGCGCCGCAGATGGCCACCACCCTGCCCGGCCCGGCTCCATCCATGTTCTTCGCACCCACCTGGTGGGAAGCGCGCGCCCGCGAGATCGGACCGGCCGCTTTCGACGCCGAACTGGGCGCCAGCCTCAAGGCCTTCCTGGCCAGCACCCGGCCCTGGCTGACCATCGAGGAAACCCATGGGCCGGACGGCTATGCGCGCGATTTCGAGGCCCTGCTGAACGGCGATACGCGCCCCAGCCACGGCATAATCTGGAAACCCCGCTAAGCGGCGCGGCGCAAAGCAATAGCGCAAGGCAATCAAGGAAAAGGCAGCCGGTCTCGACGGCCGGCTGCCAGCTTTCCGCCTGTGGTTGATAGCGCCCTGTCAGCCGTTGGCGGTTTCGCGCTTCTCCACGGAAAAGCGCTTCAATTGCTCGACCGGCTCCTTCCACTCCGGCTTCAGGGCGGCTGCGGCGAGATAATCCTCATAGGCCTCGCGCACATTGCCCAGAAGCTCATGGGCGACAGCGCGCGTGTAATGCGCCACTTCCGGCCGCGACGGTTTCATGTCCAGCCCCCTGGTGAGCGCCGCTATGGCCTCGCGGTCGTTGCCGCCCTTGTGCAGCAGGGCAATGCCCAGGTTCACATGGGCCTCGGCCATTTCAGGGTCCGTCTTCAGGGCACTGCGATAATCCCGGATCGCCTGTTCGAGATCGCGGGACTGCATGTAGATGATGCCACGGTTGACGAGCGTGGCGGCGCGATCCCGCCGGGAAAGATTCTCTTCGGCAAGGGCCCGGTCGCACATGCCCAGCCCGGTGCGCGGTTCGCGCCGCAGTTCGGCCGCCATATAGCATTCCCGGCCCAGCCCGCCGCCAAGCGTGCTGATGGCCGCCTGCGCCGGAAGTGCATCAAGCACATAGACGCCCAGAACAGCGATCTTCCCGATCACCGCCAGTTGCAGGACAGTTCTGAAATTCATGCTCTCCTCCTTCCTCCCGGCATGCAGGTTAACACAGGAAGCAGGTTTTTCCATCACGCACGGGCGCGCCTGTGGCCGCAGCCACCCGCGCCCCGTTTACAGCAGGCGGGTCACATGCCCCATCTTGCGCCCGGGCACGGCTTCGGACTTGCCATAGAGGTGAAGATGGGCCGCCGGATCAGCAAGGATCGCCGGCCACTGCCCGATATCCTTGCCGAGAAGATTGTGCATCACCACCTCGGGCGCGCGCAGGCCGACAGGCCCGAGCGGCAGGCCGCAGATGGCCCTGACATGCTGCTCGAACTGCGAGGTCTCGGCGCCCTCGATGGTCCAGTGGCCGCTGTTGTGCACCCGTGGCGCCATCTCGTTGAAGACGGGGCCATCCGCGCAGGCAAAGAATTCGCAGGCCAGAACCCCGACATAGCCAAGCGCATCGGCAATGCGCACGACGAGCGCCGTCGCCGCCTCGACATGGGCCGGGTCGAGCTTGCGGGCGGGAACGCGGCTTTCGGCCAGAATGCCGCCTTCATGCCGGTTGAGGCAGGCCGGAAAGTGGCGCTCTTCCCCGCTTGGCCCGCGCGCAAGAATGATCGAGAATTCCGCATCGAAGCGGACAAACCCTTCGAGGATGAGGTCGCGCCCGCCAAGATCGGCCAGGGCCGCCGCCGCATCGGACGGGGCGTGGATGCGCGCCTGCCCCTTGCCGTCATAGCCGAAACGGCGGGTCTTCAATATGGCCGGGCAGCCAAGCGCCGCAAGGCCGGTTTCGAGATCGGCCAGACTGTCGACCGGCCGGAATGGCGCCGTGCGCCCGCCCAGACCTTCGACAAAGCGTTTCTCGGCCAGCCGGTCCTGCGCGACATCGAGCGCCTGATGACCGGGGCGGACAGGCTTCAGCCCTTCGAGAAAGGCGACCGTTCCGGATGGCACATTCTCGAACTCGTAGGTGATGACATCGACCGAAGCCGCAAAGGCCGCAAGGGCCGCCCTGTCGTCATAGGCCGCGCGGGTCACATGGGCCGAAACATCGGCCGCCACCAGTTCGGCTTCGGGCGCGAAGATGTGGGTGCGATAGCCAAGCGGCGCTGCGGCAAGCGCCAGCATGCGCCCAAGCTGGCCGCCGCCCAGAATGCCGATGGTCCCCCCCGGCGGAATGATGGCGCCAGTTTCAGGGGGCATCGGCGACGGCATCCGTCTGGCGCTGGCGCCATGCCTTCAGGCGCGCGGAAAGCGCCGGATCGGTGGTGGCGAGGATGGCGGCCGCCAGAAGCCCTGCGTTGGTCGCCCCGGCCTTGCCGATGGCCAGCGTGCCAACCGGGATGCCGGCCGGCATCTGCGCAATGGACAGAAGCGAATCCATGCCGTTCAGCGCCTTCGACTGGACCGGCACGCCCAGCACCGGAAGCGACGTGAGGCTTGCCACCATGCCCGGCAGATGGGCAGCGCCACCAGCCCCGGCGACGATCACGCGTATGCCGCGCGCCTCGGCGCTGTCGGCATAGTCCACCATCCGGCGCGGGGTGCGGTGGGCGGAAACGATCTTCACCTCGTGCGGCACATCAAGGGCTGCCAGCGTTTCCGCTGCATGGCGCATCGTCTCCCAGTCGGATACGCTGCCCATGATGATGCCGACATGGACAGCCTCTGCCGTCCCGGCGCCAGTCTCATGATCGGTCTTCTGCTCGCTCACCGGCAAACCCCCGTCAAAAAACGGCCCCTAGGGGCGAAGGGCCGCCCTTGGCAAGAGGCGGACCCCCTGCCGGTTATCCGAGGCACCGCCCCTTCAGCAAGGGCCGGCAAGCTCAGGCAATGTCCAGGAACCGCCGCCCGGTCGCCTTCAGACCGGCATCGAGAGTGTAGACGATGGGCACGCCCGTCGGAATCTCGAACGAGACGATATCGGCATCCGAAATGCCCGACAGATGCTTCACCAGCGCCCGCAGCGAATTGCCATGGGCCGCGATCAGCACCCGCTTGCCGGCCTTCAGCTGCGGCACCACCAGTTCCTCGAAGGCCGGAAGCGCCCGGGCGATGGTGTCCTTCAGGCTTTCGGTGGCCGGCACGTCGACGCCGGCATAGCGCCGGTCGGCGGACACATCGAAGCTGCTGCCCCGTTCCTGCGGCGGCGGCGGCACATCGAAGCTGCGGCGCCAGATCTTCACCTGCTCATCGCCATGTCTGGCTGCCGTTTCGGCCTTGTCGAGGCCTGTCAGCCCGCCATAGTGGCGCTCGTTGAAGCGCCAGTCCTTGGTGACGGGAAGCCAAAGCCGCTCCATTTCCTCGAGCACGAGGTGAAGGGTCTTGATGGCCCGGGTCTGCACGCTGGTGAAGGCGACATCGAAATCGAAGCCCTGCGCCTTCAGCGCCTTGCCGGCGGCGCGCGCCTCGGCTGCACCCTTGTCGGTGATGTCCACGTCCCACCAGCCGGTGAAGCGGTTTTCGAGGTTCCAGGCAGACTGGCCATGGCGGACAAGCACGAGTTCAGACATTCGGGGCTTCCTATCTCAGATCATCGATGATGTCGGCGAGCGCTGCAAGGCAGGCGCGCGCAAGCTGGCGGGAACGGTCGGGCGACCAGCCCTCTACGGGCTCGGGCAGGTCATCCGCATCCTTGAAGGGCATTTCCAGTGTCGCTGAAACACAGCCGAAGCGTTCCGCCAGCGCATTGGTGGACATGGAGAGATTGGCCATCCCCGCAGAGGCGACGGGATAGCCGACGCGGGTCTGGAAATCGCGGCTGTGCGTCATCAGGCTCGCCTTGAACCGTGCAAGAAGCCGCGTCTGACGCTCCTGCAGGGAGGGGATGCCCTCGAAGCCGGCGATGAAGACATGGGGAAGCGCTTCGTCTCCATGCACGTCGAGCGCGAAATCGACTCCGGTTTCGCCCATGCGGTCGAGAACGGCCTTCACCTCGGGCGCGCGGTCGGCTGCGGGATTGGCCCATTCGCGGTTGAGGTTCGCGCCTGCCGCATTGGTGCGCAGATAGCCCCTGAAGGCGCCATCGGGGTTCATGTTTGGCACGATGTGGAAACGGGCCTTGGCCAGCAACGACCGGGCGACCGGAGAGGACGGGTCCGTCAGTTCATCCAGCGCGCCTTCCATCCACCATTGCGCCATGGTCTCGCCGGGGTGCTGGCGGGCATAGAGCCAGACTTGGCGCGGCCCCTGCCCAAGGCTGAGGCAATCCATCGGCCGGCCGTCGAGCGTATGGCCCAGGACGTCAGCCGAAACACCCGGCTTCAGCGCCATGCGCGCGACGAGATCCTGATGCCGCTCCATCGAATAGGGCGCGAAATAGGCGCACCACAGAAGATCGGACTCGGGCGTCACGCGGATCGTGAGGGTGCCGCCATCCGCAGCCTTGTCATAGCTGCTGTCAGCCTGGACCCAGCGTTCCCGGTCAGAAGAGACGCGGGCACGATAGCCGGGCCAGCCGCCCGGATAGGCGGATTCCTCCAGCCCGATGATGTCGATGCGGACGGGCCGCCCCTTTGCGCCTGAAAGGCGGAAGTGGAACCACTGGAAGAACACGCCGTCGGCGTCGCGGCGGATGCGCAGGCGGACATGATCGGCCGCCGGCTGGTCGACCGTCTCGATGTTGCCCGAATCGAAACATGCTGAAATGCTGATGGCCATGAACCGGGCAGCTAGCAGCCCGTGCCGGCCGGGCCAACCGTGCGCCCAGGAAACATGAACGGAAAGAGGAAGCATCCCGCGCGCGAAGGCACGGACAGGCGCGTGCGAAGGCACGGACAGGCGCGTGCGAAGGCACGGACAGGCGAAAGGAATTGACTTGGGGCGGCTTTGCCCGTAAGCGCCGCGGCTCATTTACGTATCCCCGGGGAACACCGATGAAGATCCGCAACAGCCTCAAGTCGCTCAAGGGGCGGCACCGTGACAACCGCGTGATCCGCCGCCGCGGCCGCACCTACGTCATCAACAAGACGAACCGCCGCTTCAAGGCCCGCCAGGGCTGATTCCCCGTGCCGCAAGGCACAGGAAGCGTGCCGCAAGGCACAGGAGGCGCGCCTTTCGGCAAGGCCGGGGCCGCAGGCGAGACAGGAACCCAGCCGGCAGGCACGTCAGCTGGGTGTTCGGCGCGGCAACCCCGCGCCGTTGTCTTCGATGTCGGCCATGTCCTTTATGACTGGGATCCGCGCTTCCTCTATGAAAAGCTGATACCCGAAGCCGACAGGCTCGACTGGTTCCTTGCCCATGTCGTCACGCGCGAATGGCATTTCCAGCATGACGCCGGCCGGCCTTTCACCGAAACCAGCGCCGAGCTTATCGCCCGCTACCCCGGCGAAACTGACCTGATCCGCGCCTATGGTCCGCGCTGGCTGGAAACCATCCCCGGCCCCATTCCGGGAAGCCTTCCGCTTGTGGAACGGCTGGCAGAAGCCGGCGTGCCCCTGTTC
>CAYMZC010000133.1:0-6957 GCA_964394815.1 uncultured Sandaracinobacter sp.
CGGCCCTGCCCATGATCCGGGATGGCAGGAATTCAGTAAGGATGATCCAGCCAAGGCCCGTCATGGCGCAGCCATAGTGCACCATGTGAAGCGGCATGCAGCCGATTGCGCCCCATAGCCCCAGCCTTTTCCGCAGCACGCGGAACAGGCCCATGTTGAGCATGACGAACCAGAAGGCGGCGGCCAGGGTGATGGCGAAGGCCGGCGGCCAGAAGGGTGTGGCGGCAAGGGTCGCCACGATCACCAGCACCATGATGGCGCTCAGCCGGTGGGATGGCGAGAGGTTGAATTCGCTTTCGATGCCGCTTTCGAACAGCATCAGCCGGCTCCAGGGGATGGCGCGATCGAAGATGTCCATCCTGACCATCTGGCCGAGCGTCCAGCATTTCAGATGCTTGCCCTGCATGGTCCGCGCCAGCCGGATCAGACCACCCGCCTGGCTCAGGCGGTTGCCGAACTCCACATCCTCCATCATCCGCATGGCAGGGTCGAAGCCATCGACCCGCTGGAAGGCGGAAACCCTGACCGCGCCGCAGCCTGTCCAGAAGATGCGGGCATAATCCGGCCCTTCCATGTGGACATGGTGGTGCAGCAGGTTGCGATACTGGCTGGTGAGGCCCCGGCGGGCGGGGCGGTTGTCATAGGCGCCGAAGACGGCGTCCACATCCGGTTCGCTGGTGAAGACGCCAATGGCGATGTCCCGCACATCGGCATGGACGACAACATCTGAATCGACGAACAGCAGAAGGTCGGCCCCGGCATCGATGGCCGTGCGCGCGCCGAGGTTGCGGGCTGCCGCCGCACCTGAGCGCCCTGCACTGGCCACCAGCCGGACGCCAGCCTCGCGGGCAATGGCCTGCGTGTTGTCCGTGGAGCCATCATCGACCACCACAACCTCTTGCGGGGCGAAGCCGCCCGCCAGCAGGCCGGAAAGGCAGCGGGAAAGACACCATTGGGCATTGTAGGCGGGCACGACGGCCATGATGGAGGTCATGCCGGCACTGCCTTGCCGTGGGCGGCATCGGCCCTGCGCGACAGCCAGAAGGCCAGCAGAAGGGCTGGCAGAAGCCAGGCGATGCGGCCCTGGTAACGATCGACCGGCGCAGACAGGCCGCCGAAGATGACGGCGTTGATCAACAGGGCCGACAGCAGCAGGATGAGCTGGTCCGCTTCGCGCCGGGCCGGGTCCAGCCGGCCCCTCAGCCAGAGGATGGCAAGGCCGAACGCCGCACCCGCAACCACGAGGCTGATGACGAGGCCGAGGGCATCGAGGCCGGTGCGGTCGCGTTCCTCCTGCACGAACAGCCATTTGCCATCAGGGCCCTTGCGCAGCGGCGCCCAGTGGAAATCATCCAGCCCCACAAGCGCCAGCTGGCTGACGGCATTGCCGGCAAGCGACCAGCTTTGCTGCAGCGGATAATCCCGGAAGCTGCGCCACAGGATCACCGGCTCTTCCGCGCGAATGCGGTCGAGTTCGGCATCGCTGCGCCCTGCGGCGACGCCGCCGTCCTCCCACAACAGCCCGCCAAGGTCGCGGGGCAGATCCTCCAGGCCCTTGCACAGTTCGTAATCGGCCTCTGGGCAGGCGTCTTCCAGATGCCATCGCGCCGGGCCATCGACAAGCGAGCGGGCGAGTAGAATGGGCAGGCGTTTCGGGGCCGTGCTGACTTCATCGAAGGCGATGGCCGATGCCGCCATGTTGGCGACCATGGCGGCGGCCAGCGGCGCCAGCATCAGGGCCAGCGCCATGAAGCCGAGCCTGCGGCGCAGCGCCAGCAGCAGCAGCACGACGAACGCCAGCCCTGCCGCCAGCGGCTGGTGGCCATAATGGGCGGCGATGGAAAAGCTCGAAACGATGAAGAGGAACAGCGCCTCGCCCCATTTCAGCCGCTCCGTGCCGCGCACGACGATGAGGCCGACGAGGATGAGGGCGGCCGCCCAGATATCCGGCATGATCCACGAGACATGGAAGGGAAGGGCGGTGAACAGCACAAGCACCCCGCCTGCCAGCGCGAGGCCGCGCCGGTCAGCGAGGACGGCCCGGTCGAGCAGCAGCGCCAGCAGCGTGACGATGACAAGCGCCTGTACATAGAGGGTGAGGAAGCCTTCCGGTGGCACGGCAACGGCCGTGGTCCAGGCAAAGGCCGAATAATAGAGTGAGCGCACCATCGAGGGGCGGGAGTCTTCGGCGCCTGCCACAGCGCCGCCGCCGCTGGTTGCAGGCTCCGCCGGCATCAGCCGTTCGAGGACGATGGACGCCTGCCGGGCGACTGCCTCCCCGGAATTCAGATAGGCTTCCGTATCGAAGAATTGCAGCGGCGAGCGTGCGACCATTGCCGGCCACAGGAGCAGCAGCCCAAGCAGCAGCAAGCTGCCGGCAATGCCGATGCGGCTTATGCGATGGGCGTTCATGCAGCGCCGGTTCCGGCTGCAGTCACTGGTCAGGCGGCCAGCTGGCCGCCCGGTGCCGGCTTTTTCTCGTCCAGCTGGAATTCCTCGTGATAGGAGCGCTCCACATTCACCGACCACACATCATGCTTTTCGCCCAGGATGTTGCGGGCGGCAAGCATCGCCGTCAGCATCGAATGATCCTGGTTGTTGTAGCGGTGCAGGCCGTTGCGGCCGACGGTCTGGAAATTCTCCAGCGTGCCGAGCCATCCGGCCACGGTATCGAGGGCATCGCGATATTCGCCATCATAGACCGGATAGGCCTTGAACTGGCGGATGACGGTGCCATCGACGACGCTATCCGCATTTGCGAGGCCTAGCCGCTCCAGTTCGCGGCCGGCGAGCTTCAGAAGCTCGGCGTCGGGCATGGACCAGAGCTCGTCTCCCTCGTTGCAGAAATATTCCATCCCGATCGAGGCATGCTCCGGATTCGGCAGCATTTCCTTCGACCATGCACGGAAATTCTGGATGCGGCCAACCTTCACGCCCGGATCATGGATGTAGATCCAGTTGTCCGGGAAGGGATCCGGATGGTCGAGCACCAGCGTGACGATCAGGAAGTCCCGATAGGAAAGCTTGTTGGCCGCTTCGACCACTTCGGCCGGGGGCGAAGGCTCCATCTTCTGGATCAGTTCGCGGATGGGCATGGTGCTGATGAAATGCTCGGCCTCGACCAGCCGCTTCGTGCCGGCCTGTTCGACTTCGATGGCTGTCACGCGCCTGTCATCGCGCAGCACGCGCGTGCAGTTCGTTTCCATGTCGAGCGTGCCGCCGCGCTTCTGCACGAGATCGGCCACCTTTTCCCACATCATGCCGGGGCCGAGGCGGGGATAGTGGAATTTCTCGATCAGGCTGGCGGTGTCGTTCGAACCGGTGATGGCGTTCATCACGGCCTTCATCAGCGAGAGATTCTGGATGCGCTGGGCGGCCCAGTCGGCCCGGATCTGGGACGGCGGGATGCCCCACACCTTCTGCGTGTAGCTGCGGAAGAAGTGCATGTAGAGGCGGCCGCCGAAGCGGTTCGTCACCCACTGCTCGAAGCTTTCCTCTTCCTTCGAGGGGCGGATCTGCCACTTGAAGTAGGACAGCATGATGCGCGCGGCTTCATAGACACCGATGTTGGTCAGCGCATTGAGAAGCCGTAGCGGGTAGTGGAAGAAGCGGTCACGGTAGAAGATGCGGCTCATGCGGGGGACAATGATGAAATCATCGCCCATCACCTCGTGCCACATCTGCTCGACTTCACCCACCTTGGTGAAGAAGCGGTGCCCGCCAATGTCGAAACGATAGCCCTTGTAGCTTTCGGTCCGCGCGATACCGCCAACGATCCTGTCGGCTTCGAAAAGCAGTGGCTTCACCGATGGGGAAAGGCGTTGCAGTTCATAGGCGGCCGTCAGGCCGGCCGGGCCGGCCCCCACGATCGCCACGCGGGTCTCGCCGCCCGGCCTGGCGGCCGATCCGCCGGCCCCGCTGTCATCCTGTCCGCCTTTGCCGTGAACGCTGTACATGTAGGAACTCGCCTCTCTGCCCTTGGGCATCGACATGGGTCTGCCCTCCGACACGGTCTTCCTGACACACTACCGGGCTGCAGACTTCAGGCACCAAATTTGCAGGGGCAGAGACAGAAGGCAAATGAAAAGGGCGGTTGCCAGCCATTGGAAAGGCTGAAGCCACCGCCCTTTAACAATTGTTTGCCGTTCAGAGAGGCTTGATCTGGCTGAACGGGGTGTCCTTGTCGGGGCGCATGTCGCCGGGCAGGCCGAGCACGCGTTCCGCGATGATGTTGCGCAGGATCTCGTCGGTGCCGCCCGCGATTCGCAGGCCGGCGGCGGCAAGGTAGGAACCCTGCAGCTTTTCGAGGTCGGAGCCCTTTTCAACGGCGAAGCCGGAGCCTTCGGCGAGATCGAGGGCGAAGGACGACATGTCCTGCATGGTCTTGGCGATGACCACCTTCGAGATCGACTGTTCCGGACCCGGGATCTGCCCGCGGGAGAGGGCGGACAGCGCCCGCATCTGGGTCAGCTTGATGCCCTCGTCGTTGATGTAGGTCTCGGCGATGCGGTTACGCACGTCCGTGCGCTCGATCGCCGGGCCGTTTTCCGTCTCGATGCCGGTGGCGACCTTCATCAGCGTGTCATAGCCGGGCGCGTGGCGCGGCTTGCCGCCAACGGCGAGGCGCTCGTGCATGAGGGTGGTAAGGCTCACCTTCCAGCCTTCGCCCACTTCGCCGAGGCGATGGCTGTCCTTCACGCGAACGTCGGTGAAGAACACCTCGTTGAATTCGGCGCCGCCCGACATCTGCTTGATCTGCCGCACTTCGACGCCGGGGGCGTGCATGTCGACGATGAACATCGTGAGCCCCTTGTGCTTGGGGGCGTCGAAATCGGTGCGGCACACGACGATGCCGAAGTCGGACCGGTGAGCGTAGCTCGTCCAGACCTTCTGGCCGTTGATGACCCATTCGTCACCCTCGCGCACGGCCTTGGTGCGGATGGAGGCGAGGTCGGACCCGGCGACCGGCTCGGAGAAGAGCTGGCACCAGACTTCCTCGCCACGCAGGGCCTTGGGCACATAGCGCCTGGCGATTTCCGGCTGGCCATGGGTAAACACGGTCGGGATGCACATGCCGAGGCCGATGCTGTAGAGGCCGGTCGGCGCGTAGGTGCGGCTTTCTTCCTGGTTGAAGATGATCTGGTGCATCGGCGTCAGGCCCTGGCCGCCAACGGCCTTGGGCCAGGTGATGCCGACATAGCCGGCATCATGCTTCTTCGCCTGCCATGCCTTGCAGTGCGCCACGAACTCGTCGAGCTCGTAGGGCTTTGCGGGCGAGGTCATGTATTCCTGCGCGTTCGCATCGATCCAGGCGCGGACCTGGGCGCGATATTCGGCTTCCTGCGGCGTATCGTTGAAATCCATGTCGGGTCTCCCTTTTCATCCAGCCTGCCGCCCGGCGATGCCATGGGCCAGCAGGCATTTGGCCGCAGCGTCAGGCGGCCGCCCGGTTCCTCTGTTCCAGCGCGCGTACAAGCCTGTCGGCCCAGTGGGCGGCGCTGCCCAGCGCAGCCGCCAGCTGGCGGTTGCGGCGATAGTAGAACTGGCAGTCATGCTCCCAGGTGAAGCCGATGCCGCCATGGAGCTGCACCGATTCCTCGGCTGTCAGCTTCAGGGCGTCGAGGCTCGCGACACGGGCGGCGGCCGCCGCCTGCGCAAGCTCGGGCGCTTCGGCGGCCCAGGCCCAGCAGCCGTGCATGGCATGGGCGCGGGCCAGCTCGGCCTTGATGTACATGTCCGCCAGCTTGTGTTTCACGCCCTGATAGCGGCCGATGCGCTGGCCGAAGGCGACGCGGTCCTTGGCGTAGGCAAGGGTCATGTCGCGGGCGGCCTCGGCGGTGCCGAGGGCTTCCCATGCGAGGAGGACGGCGAGGCGCTCGGTCAGCTTCACCCAGTCGGCGGCGGTGCCCAGCGCCTCGGCGGCAACGCCATCAAGCCTGAGCGTCGCGGAGGGGCGGACGAGGTCGAGCGTTTCAACCGCCTCGCGCGCCACGCCATCGAGCGAAACGAGCGCCATGGCCGGGCCATCGGCCGTGGCGACGGTGACGACGGCGACAGTGGCGATGCGGCCATCGACAACCGGGCTCTTCATGCCGGAAAGCTTGCCGCCCTCAAGGCGGGTGGCGGGCGTCGCGGCGATGGACTTCGCATCGCCTTCAGCCCAGGCAAGGCAGCCGACGGCTTCGCCTGCGGCGAGCTTCGGCAGCCATTCGGCCTTTTGCGCGTCCGTGCCGGCGATCAGCAGCGCCTCGATCACGGCCATGGTCGACATCAGCGGAACAGGCGCCAGGCTGCGGCCCATTTCCTCGGCCAGAACACAGGCTTCATCCGGCCCGAGGCCAAGGCCGCCATGGGCCTCGGGAACGCGGGCGGCAGGCCAGCCCTGCTCGACAACGGCGGCCCACAATTCGGCATCGTGGGTCGCGCCGTCGTTCATCACCTTGCGCGCGACAGCCGGGCCGGCGCGGGCGTCAAGGAACTTGCGGGCAGCGTCCTGCAGGGTCTTGGCGTCATCCGAAAGATCGAAGTTCATGGAAGGCCTCCTTTTGACATTCCGACTAACCCTTCAGGCGGGTCCGCATTGCCTAGCGAATGCAAGAGGCGCGACGTTCCGCTGGCCTGTGCGCGCCTCCTGAATTCGCCTCTTTCAGGCGGCCTTCTGCTGCCTTTCGCCGGGCCACTGGCGCCAATATGCCGCACGCTTTTCCGCAACAGTCTTTTCTGCCGCCGCCTTCACCGGCCCGAAGCCTCGCGCTTCCAGCGGAAGCCGGGCGATGTCGACGGCGAGCGCCAGATTGTCGGCAGTCAGCCCCGCGATCAGCTTTTCGGTTTCGCCGATATAGGCTTCGATGGCGGCGCGTTCGCGCTTGCGCTCTTCCGAATGGCCGAACGGATCGAAGGCTGTGCCGCGCAGGCCTTTCATGCCGGCCAGCAGGCGGAAGACAGGCTCCGCCAGCC
>CAYMZC010000134.1:0-3805 GCA_964394815.1 uncultured Sandaracinobacter sp.
TCGCTCTCGCCGCCACCGTCATATTCTGGCTCTGATCAATGAGTCCTGAGCCTAGGGACATCGATGGCCCCAATAGTCACCTGCTGAATGAACGCCAGGCGTGGTTTTTGACCCGAGTCGAAAATGGGGACCACTGCCGCGCAGCCGATCTCGCTGAGCATTGGAACGTCAGCGAGAAGACGGCCCGGCGGGACATCGCTTTGCTGAAGGAGTGGGAGCTGATCTGTTTTGTCGGCACCTTGCGCCGAGGGCATTATATCGCCGTCAGGGTTCGGTAGGACACGCTCGTCAGCGCGGCATGATGTCAGATCACGCCGCTGAAAGGCTGGAGTTCAGCTACCGTTTTGGGAAGTGACTGACTGGCCAGCGTGTCCAGATATTCTTCGACACTTTTGGGTGGGTTCGTCAGCCGGGACCGGCAGCGTTGTGCTGTGACGATGACAGCCGCCTGCGCCAGCCCAAACTGGTGATGGATGAAGTCATCGGGGTGCAGCACCTCGATGTCGTACTTCTCGAGCTCCGCGGCAGGGAAATCCTTCAGATTGAAGGTGACGATAGCATCCGCGCCGCAATGAATGGCTGCTGCCAGCACATGGCGGTCATCTTCGTCGGGGAGTGCCAGCGCAGGAACAAGAGCTTGGTAGCCGTCCACCAGGCAATCCATGACGGCTGCGTCCATCAGGGCGCGCGTGCGCGCCAATTGCTCCGGCGTGAGATCCGGTCGGTTCTTCAGAACATTGCGGATCCACTCATCATGGATTTCGTCCGTCCACTTCGCACGGAACAGCTGCGTCATTGCCAGCTCCAGCAGGAAATCCCGCAGTGGCGCCGGATACAATACGCATGCATCGTAAACGACGGTGTAGCGCGAAAGCTTAATAGCCCATCCCCAACTCCTGGGCCTGTGCTGCCAGTTCGGAAAGCGCAGCACGGCGTTCCTGCTCGAACCGAGCCCTGTAAGCTTCGAGGTCGACAAATTTGACCCGGCGGTGCGTGCCTGCCTTGTGGAAGGGTATTTTCTTTTCTTCCAATAGCCGGACGAGATGAGGCCGCGACACGTTCAGAAGGTTCGCAGCCTCCTGCGTGGTCAGCTCCGCATGCACAGGAATCAGCGTTACAGCATTGCCGTTCGCCATCTCGGTCAGCAGGTGGATCAGGAGCGGCGTGACTGCTTTGGGCAACGGGAGGTCCGTCCCGTCGTCCAGGCGAACATGGACGGCGTCCTTCTTGGCACGCGCAAGCGCGCGGCTTGCGGTCGCAGCCAGCTCGCTGTCCTGTGCGTTCGGCACCACTGAGGTGTCGGCATGGTCGAGTAAGTCGGTCATGTTTGTCTCCTGTCACTCCTATCGCGCAACCAGAATACAAACGCAATAAACGAAACGGCCTTAACGGATGATGACGCCATCACCAGGGCAGGCAGGATCGGGCAGTGGCGACGCCCAGATCGGCTGGCGCTGGTCATCAGGCGACTGCGCGATTGAAGATATCTCGCCCGCTTCCGTCAATGCCGGGTGGGGTTTTCGAGATGCCTGTCAGTTTCAAGCGCCAATGCTGCAGCCCACAGTGGGGTCTTGGTGAAAATGTCCTGCCGTTCCAGTCCCCTGCCAACCCGATGCTCCTGCAACAGGCCCAGCCATGTCAGCGGACGGAGCACGTGGATGTAGAATGCGGCAGTCAGTCTATGATCATGGTGCCCGTCCTCGGATCCGCTGCCAAACAGGGCTGAGCTCAGGCGATCCCTGCTTGCCCCATTCTGCGCTTCCACGTTGATGACATTGAGAAAAATTTCCCAGTTTCCCACGAGGGTATCTTCATGGCGCGTATAGGGGGCGTGATCGAGGGCAAGCAGGTGATCGGCCAGGACTGTCCATAGCTCTCCGGGCTTGGATTTGAGTTGTTTGCCAAGTTTCGTGCAATGCATTGCGCCCTTGGCGTGGCGCACCAACTTCGCGCTGAGCAGCACGTCGCGCAAAACCATCAGCGGTGGAAAGTCCTGCTCGTTGAGGACCTTGTTGAGGTAATAAAGGTCCTCGGGCTCATAGAAAGGCCAGGCGAAGGCTTCGGCCGCCCATTGCACAAAGTACCGCTTCATGGCCTTCAGGGGCGTCAGGCCGATGGGTCCGTTGGTCTCGATGTAGTCGAGAGTCAGGCGCGCCCCTCGCAGCAATGGTGACAAGGCCAGATCTGGACTCTCGTCAGCGATATGGGTGAACTGGATCATGCTTCCAACGGCCAGCTTTAGCCCAATGTCGCCCGCACATCGGCCATGGGTATGTAAACGCGGCGAGGGTTGCCCGGATCTCCCAACGGCAGGAAACCTAGGTCCGCGTAGAATTTCCAGCGTCGGTCGAAGTGATCCCCGTCGAGCACATCGAGCACAATTGCGGCCGCGCCCATCTGGTCGGCGATGCCAATGCACCGCTCCATCGCATCAATGACAAGCGCAGTGCCAAGGCGTTTGCCCTGCATGTCCTCGCGCACGGCTACCGCCCGAATGTAGATGACCGGGACATCCGGAACCCGCGCGCGCTGCCATTTCTTCGGGCCGAATTCCGCGCGCACGGCCATGGCGCCAAGCGTGTAGAAGCCGAGTACCGCGCTATCCCCGTCGGCCGTTGCGATCCACGCGGTGACCATGCCGTCCTTGACCTGGTCGGACAGGGACGATTTCAGGAAATTGTCGATCGGTGCAAAGCCACATGAAAAGGCGCTGCGGTCGTGCAGCGCCTTGTCGAATTTGGCGATTGTCAGGGCTGGGAGTTCAGCCCCGGTTTCAGCCGGCATCCTTGAGCAGGCCCTTCGTTGCCTTCGCTGCACGGGCGAGGCCGGATACCTTCTTGCCCGGCGCATCCACAGCGGCTTTGAACGCTTCGAATGCCTCGACCGGCAAAATCGACAGGGACATGCGTTGCTCAACTTCCTGCGCGCGGAGCAGAGCAGCCTGACGAATGAAGTCTGCCTCCTGCAGACCGGTGGCAGCTGCTGCAGCCCTGATCCGCTCTTCGTCGGCACGGTGCATGCGCACCTCTTTGCGGGCCTCCATCTTGCCCGGGGTTGGGGTAACGGTTTCCAGGGCGAACATGGTCAATCTCCTTGCCGCCATCATGTACGGCAAAACGCCGTACGCGTCAATTGTGATGCTACCGCGGGAGGCATTGGCGCACAGGGGCAAGGGGCGGTGTAATTGGCCTCAACTGACGCGCCTCGATCTCGCCCGCAATGTCGTGCCGAGGCTGGCGCTGGATCAGGTTGTAATATGGTCTCGTTCCCACCGCCATTTCAACGGGTTAACCCATTGTTTTCAAACGAAAAGCTGGAAAACCTGCCCCCAGTATATCCCCCACTTCGACAAGGCTTGCCCCGGAACGTGGCGGAAACAAACGCCCCGCCAGTGGGGGCGGGGCTTCGGGCCTCTCATTTCAATTCAACCCCCTGCCCGTAAATTTGCCACATTCGCAAAAAGACGCCTGCCGCCGGTCCTGTGGCTGATCGGAAAAAACTTTCCGACCACCCCCCGTGTCCCCGGCTTGTGCCCGAGCGTTTGTTGCCCGGTCATGGCGTGCTCCCTTCCGGCTGTTCCCATTGCCCGGTTGACGCGTTCTTGTGTTGCCCGCGCGGCACGAAGCGTTCCCAGTCGGTCAGCCGGAATCCCCATTCTCGTTCATGCCACCTCCCTAGCGGTTTCCAAAAGATGGCAAGGAAGCACGTAGGAAGAGCGCTTCTCGTGCTGGCCTGCCTGGTCCCAAGCCAAAGCTTAAGAACAATCAGTGAACGTTCAAGGCAGTTCAGCCCTGTCCGGTGATTG
>CAYMZC010000134.1:3815-6938 GCA_964394815.1 uncultured Sandaracinobacter sp.
CCCTTTCAGGATGGGCGCTTTGCATGGCGCTGCATCAAGACCTCGGGCTGCATCCTGCGCCTGGCTGAGAAATGCGCCCGACAGGGATGATTGATGACGTTCCAGCCATGATTTCATGGCATTGTAGTCAGGCAACATATGGCTGAGCAGCGACCAGAATTCCGGCCCGTGCGTCCGGTGCGCCAGATGCGACAGTTCATGTGCCACCACATATTCCATCACTTTCCTCGGCGCGAAGATCAGGTGCCAGTTGATGAACACGTTCCCCTCCGGACCACATGATCCCCATCCGTGGGCCATATCGCCCACGCGGATCGAGCGGGGCACAAGGCCGAACCGCTTGCCAAGGCTTGCGGCGATCTCCCGCACATCCCGGCGCGCCCGCTGCATCAACCACAGCTTCAGTTCCAGAGCGACGAGGTGGTCGGCATTCTCGCCCACCCAGGCTGGTAGATCGACAATGAAGCCGTTGCGATAGCGTGTCGTGAACCGGTCGGAATCTGTCCGCCGCACGGTCAGGGGCATTTTGCGGCCCCGGTAGGGTATCTTCGATCCGGTGATGAACCGGGGCACGGCGTGGCGCGTGGCGGTGATCCGCTCCATTTCGCGCACGGTGTCAAACACCCACTGGCGCTTGCGCTCCAGAAAGCCCGCGATGTCGTCATCGTTGTCGCTGGTGAGCGCCAGCACCTCGACATGACCGGGTGTGATGGTAATGCGGCGTTCCGACGCCGTCGCCGACCGGCGAAGCTCGTAGGGGATTTCCTTCCGGCCAATCTGGAGCGTTGGCATCAGGCCCCGCCCCCATAGGCGTGCACGGCGAACTCCTCGACCTTCTCGCGGATGATCTTTGTTTCGCCGATGCCGTGCTCGGTCAGGATGCGCCGCACCTGCTGGCGCAGGCTGCGCAGGTAGGCTTCCATGTGGGCGAAGGCGGGCTGGGTTGCGGCGGCATCGGCATAGACCGCGCCGATCGCGATGGCCGCGTCCTGCAAGGTGGCATGATCGGCCTCGGGCACGATGGTTTCGATGATGCGCAGGATCGAGAAGGCGTTCTCGTCCATGCCAAGTTCGGCGTGCGCGCCCTGTTCGGTCTCGATGTCGCCGGTCAGCCCCTCGAATTCGCGCAGGCCATCGGCGGCGGCAAGCTGGCCCTCCTCGAAGCGGCGGATGATCTCCAGCACTCGTTCGGAGAAGCGGCCATACTGCGCCGGGTTCTTGTCCACCAGTTCGCGGGTGGTCCGGCGAAGCTCGGCGGACTTGCGGACAAACGCCTCCTGCAACTCCGGCTCGGCCTTGCCCTCGGTTGCGAAGTCGTCGGCGAAGTTCGGATCAGTGATGTTGCGCAGCCGGATCGTGGTCGAGAGGCCCGTGACGTGGACGTGCGTTTCCAGCATTTCCCTGATCTTGGCCGAATAGCTGCGGTGGTCGAGGCTCTCGTCCTTGGCGATGGCCTGCGTTGCCAGCCGCAGGAAGGCTGCGGCCCATTTCACCTCGGCGGTGAAGTCGAGAATGGCCGGGTCGGGCGACAGGTCGGCATAGACCTTGATGAAGGTCCGGGTCAGGCGCTGGAGGTCGAACCAGTCATCCTCTTGGCCCTGCGCGGCCAGCTTGGCGGCGGCATAGGCTGCGGCCTTCTCGTCCATGCCCTCCAGCCCCATGGCGCGTTTCTGAGCGCGGTAGCGGGCGTGGGCTTCCTTGAGGTCATTGCGCAAAATGGCGATGTCGCGCATCGCGTTTTCGACATCCTCGGAGCGGTAGGATTGCAGCGCCTCATCGAGGTGATTGGTGACACCAATATAATCGACGATCCGGCCATTGGGCTTTTCCACCTCCCCGCCATCGGGCAGCTTGAGCGTATAGGTCCGATTGGTTCGGGCGATGGCTTGCAGGAGATTGTGTTCCTTCAGCGGCTTGTCGAGATACATCACATGCTCGATGGGCGCATCGAACCCGGTGAGCAATTTGTCGCACACGATCAGGAACTGCGGGTCTTGGCCCACGGCCTTGAACCGCTTCTTCGCGTCCTTCTCGGCTGCATCGTCGAGATAGTGCTCCTCCAGCGCAGCGCGCAGGGCAACAATCTCGGCGTTCTCGCTCGGCTTGTTGTCTTCTTGGCTCTTGGAATAGACGCAGGCGATCATCGCATCGGCCTTGGCCTGCGCTTCGCTTTCCTCCATCCCGCCGCGCACCAGATCGGCAGCGATGACAGCGGAGAGCGCAGCGCGGTAGAGGATCACTGCTTCGCGATCCACGGCCACGATCTGCGCCTTGAACCCGTCCGGCTGGCACACCGCCTTGAAGTGCTCCCAGATGTCCAGCGCGATCAGGCGGATGCGTTCGGGATGCTTGGCGATGGTGGCCAGCGTCAGCCCCTTTCGCTTCAACTCCTCGCGCTTGTCATCGGCAAGGTCTACAAACCATCGGTCGAACAAGATGTCGATCTCGGCCTCGTTGATCGCCCAGTCGGCTTTGCGGCCTTCATAGAGGATCGGCACGGTCGCGCCGTCGCGCACGGCGTCGTCGATGCCGTATTTGTCGAGGTAGCCTTCCCCGGCGATGCTGAACCGGGCGTAGGTGTCCTTGTCGGTCGATTTGATGGGCGTGCCGGTGAAGCCATAAAAATGGGCATCGGGCAGCGTCGCGGCCAAGAACGCGCCCAAGTCCTTTTCCTGCGTGCGGTGGCACTCATCGACCAGCACGATCCAGTTGGCGGAGTTGGGGATCGCCTCTTTCGACCCGGCGAACTTGAAGATGGTGGAAAGCAGGATTTGCCCGTTGCCGCCCCGGTTCACCGCTTCTCGCAGCGCCGCCACCGATCCGCATTGCGTGGGGTTGGGCAGGCCGCAGGCGACAAAGGTTTTGCTGATCTGATCGTCAAGGTCGATCCGGTCGGTCAGCACAAGGATGTTGGGATTGGTGAGCGTCGGCGCATCGAGCGTCAGGTGGGTCTTCAGCTTGAGGGCGAGGAACACCATGGTCAGGCTCTTGCCCGAACCCTGCGTGTGCCAGATCAGGCCCTTGCGGTGCTCGCCAGCCGCGACCCGGTCCACGGCCTTATTGACCGCGCGGAACTGCTGGTAGCGGCAGACCTTCTTGATCTTGCTCCCCTTCTCGGGGTCC
>CAYMZC010000135.1:0-6850 GCA_964394815.1 uncultured Sandaracinobacter sp.
GATACTTGCCCGAGCTGTGGGTCTTGCCGCGGTCATGATCGAAGAAGACGCCCGGCGACCGGTGCATCTGCGAGACGATGACCCGCTCGGTGCCGTTGATGAGGAAAGTGCCGTTCTCCGTCATGAGCGGCATGTCGCCCATGTAGACATCCTGCTCCTTGATATCGATGACGGAGCGGGTGCCGGTGTCGGGATCCACCTCGAACACGATGAGGCGCAGGGTCACGCGCATGGGCGCGGCAAAGGTCATGCCCCGCTGGCGACATTCTTCCTTGTCGTATTTCGGATCCTCGAGCTCGTAGGAAACGAAGTCGAGCTCGGCCGTGCCGGCGAAGTCGCGGATGGGGAAGACGGAGCGCAACGTCTTCTCGAGGCCGGAAACATAGGCGTCCTGCGGGCGCGAAAAGAGAAACTGGTGATAGCTCTCGCGCTGGACCTCGATGAGGTTCGGCATCTGCACGGCTTCGCCGATGCTGCCGAAGATCCGGCGGATCCGCCTTGTGGAGCGGAAGCGATTCGCGGGGGTGGAACGGACGGGGTCAGCGGCCTTGGTCGCCATGTGGCACGGGTCCTTCGTTCAAAATCCGGTGCGCTGCAAAGACACGAAAAGCCGCAGTGCCAAGGCTTTGCCTGGCAAGCGGCGTCGCATCCCGAAAAGCCATGCCCCCCATGCCTGAAGGCCACTGCGCGACGGCGGCCCCTGTCCCGGAGGATGACTTCAGGCCGCCCTGTAGGCGAAGCTCCGCCGGCTGTCAAAGGGCGTGAAGCCAGCAGGGTGTCGGCAAGCACGGCCAGCCTGCACCCCCAGCCTGCACCCATTGTCGCAGCTTCCGCATGGCTGTAAACAGGTCGGCGCTTCGGGCGGCGGAGGGGCCCACCCGCAAGCAGGGGGCCTCAGGGCATGGAGTTTGTCAGGCGCAGGATACTCGTGGCCGGTGGCGCCGGCTTCATAGGCGCACATCTTGCCCGCCGGCTGGCGGACATGGGCCATAACGTCCGCCTTCTGGACAATTTCGCCCTGCTCTGGTCGCTTCCCCTGCCCCCCTTCTTCCAGTACTCCATCGATCACCGAACAGATGTGCTACTGCGCGGCATTTCCTGCCAGCGCGGCAATCTTCTCCAAGACGGGGACATCGCGCGCGCCCTCGATGCCTTCGGGCCGGAGATCCTCGTCAATCTTGCCGCCCTGCCCCTCGTCGGCCTTGCCGAGGAACATCCCGAAGAGGCCGAAGCCAGCATCGCCGGGCCGGCACGCGCCCTGGTGAAGGCCCTGCCCGGCTCATCCGTCCGCAGGCTTGTCCACGTCTCATCCTCGATGGTCTATGGGCATTTCGCCTCGGACCCGAACCCGGAAGATGCGCCGACCCGCCCGCTTGGCCTCTATGGCCGCTACAAGCTGGAAAGCGAGACAATCGTGCAAGAGGGCCTCGCTGGCACGGCCATCGAATCCGTGATCGTGCGCCCTTCGGGTGTCTATGGCCCGACGGACGTGAACGGGCGCGTTCTGCAGCGCTTCTGCGAGGGAGCACTTCTCGGCATGCCCCTGCGCGCCGAAAACCCGGACGCAACGGCCATAGATTTCACCTGGGTCGAGGATCTCGCCGACGGGCTGGCGCGTGCCGCCCTCATCCCCGAGGCCGCCAGCCAGGTCTTCAACATCGCTTCGGGAACGGCGCGAACCCTGTCGGAAGCACTGCGGATCCTCGCCAGCCTCAATCCCGGCCTGGGTGTCCGGGTATCGCGAAAGTCCGATCCAGTCCGGCCAAGGCGCGGTGCGCTCGATATCGGCAAGGCGCGGGCAATCCTTGGCCTGCCTGCCCCCCGTCCGCTCGAAGCCGGCCTGCCGGCCTATCTTGAATTTCTGGCAGGTCTGCTGCCGGGGGCGCAACGCCTGTCCGGCACACATGCGGTGGCTGCCGGCCATGCCTGAGGGCGGGATGGATTTTTTCGCTGCTGCCCGCGAAGCCGAGGCCCTGAAGGAAGCGATTCTGGCCCGGGTCGAGCAAGTCCTTCTTTCGGGCAAGGTTCTGCAGGGGCCTGCCGTTTCCCGGCTGGAGAGCCGGATCGCCCGCCACTGTGGCCGGCGCCACGCAGTCGCCGTCGGATCCGGCTCGGATGCTCTGCTGTTCGCGCTGCAGGCTCTTGGCATCGGACCGGGGGACGATGTGCTCTGCCCGGCCGTCTCCTTCGTGGCCACGGCGCTCGCCATAAGCCGCGCAGGCGCGCGCCCGGTCTTTGTCGATGTTGTGCCGGGTGATTGCATGATGGATCTCGGCAAGGCTGCCGATGCCCTTTCGCCGCGCTGTCGCGCCATGGTCTTCGTGCAGCTTTTCGGGGCGATGCGCCCCCCGGCCGAAATCGAAGCCTTCGCCGAACGCCACGGGCTGCTGCTGGTGGAAGATGGCGCACAGGGCTTCGGCGCCAGCCACAATGGCCGCGCCTGTGGCGGCACGGGCGCGGCATCCGCCATCAGCTTCGACCCGACGAAGGTGCTGGGCGCCCCCGGAAGCGGCGGAGCGGTGCTGACCGATGACCCGATGCTCGCCGAGGCCGTGCGGCGCCTTCGCTACCATGGCCGCGCGAACGGGATCAGCCTAAGCGCGGGCGGCAACAGCCAGATGTCCTCCATAGTGGCCGAAGTGCTGGACCTGAAGCTCGACCATCATGAAGCCTGGACACACCGTCGTGATCGGATCGCCGGGCGCTACCGGGATGGCCTGCGCGATACCGGCCTTGCCCTCCCCGCCCCCGCACCATCCGGGGGCGTTCATGCCTGGCACAAGTTCGTCGTGCACAGCCCGGCACGCGATGCCCTTGCCGAGGCGCTTGCCGCGCGCGGCGTGCCCACCGCCATTCATTACCCGCGCCCTCTTCCGCGCGAACCGGTCTTCGCAGAGGAATGGCAGGCGGCGGCCTTTCCCGTGGCCGACGCCCATGCCGGAACCGCCCTGTCACTGCCCATCCACGCCATGCTGCGGGATGCGGAGGTCGCGCATGTCATCGATGCAGTGCGCGACGCGGCGCGTCCGCTGCCGCCCTACTGCGGGGCCCCTCTCGCGGGCACCATCGCCTCATAGGCCGCAACGAGCTTGGCGGCTTCCGTCTCCCAGCGGAAACGCGCCCGCGACAGCGCGAGCGCGGCCCTCGCCTTCTCCAGGTGCAACATCGGGTCATCAAGCAGGCGCAGGGTGGCGCGGGCAAGGTCTGCGGGGGTCGGCCCTTCGGCATAGGTTCCGGCATCGCCAAGCAGGCGGCATGTTTCCGCCAGCGGATAGGAAACGCTGGGAATGCCGAGCGCGGAATATTCGAACACCTTGTTCATGGGGATGATGTCGTTGAAACCATTGGGCGGGTCGGGGATGATCCCGATGTCGAACTGCTGCAGGATGGCGCGCAAGGGTTCGCCCGTCAGGAAGCCGTGGAACGCGATGTCATCCGGGCCGAGGCCCAGCGCCTGTGCACGGGCGCGGGCCGCCGGAAGCGCCGGGCCATCGCCCACAAGCAGCGCCTTCACCTGAGCCTGCCCCAACGGCCCCTTCAGTTCCGCCACCATGTCGATCAGATGGTCGATGCCATCCTGTTCCCCCATGATACCCAGATAGCCGAGAATGCGAGGCCGGACCGGCGCTTCGAGCGCACGCGGCGTGCCCAGAAACGCCGTTTTCGGAATGGTGTAGCAGGTATCCACCCTGTCTGGCGCGACCGGGCAGCGGGCGAGGATGCGGTCGCGGAAACTGTCGTTGGAAACGAGCAGGCGGTCGGCGAGGCGGGCCGACAGCCATTCTGCCGCGCGGACCATGCGGCCGATCAGCCGGCGCTGCCCGAAGCGGGCCTCGAATAGCTCGGGCACAAGGTCATGCACATCATAGAGGATGCGCGCCCCCAGGAGGCGGAACGGGGCTGCCACGAGGAACAGAAGGTCGGGCGGGTTGCAGACATGGACGACATCGACCGGCCCCTCGACGCGAAGGCCAAGCAGAAGCCGCGCCTCCTGGAACAGGGCTACCGCATATTCCGCCAGCAGGCCGAAAAACCCATGACCCTCGGCAGGCAGCCAGTGCCGGCGGATGTCGATTCCATCCAGCATCAGGCGCCGTTCGGGGTGGGCAGCCGTGGCAGGGCAGATCACGCTGACAGCCCAGCCAGCATCCCGGAGGGCAAGCGCCATCTGCCAGACATGGCGGTCCAGCGGCACCGGCAGATTCTCGACCAGGATCACCGCCCGACGGCGTCTGCCTTCCATCCCTGCCCCCGCTTGTGATCTGCCGTCTCTAGGGCAGCCTCCCCCGGCCCGGCAAGCGCGCCCATGGCATGAAGGCGCATCATCTCCGGCTTGCCCCCGGCGCGCCGGCGCGCCATCGCATGGGCCATGCAGACACCAGCCGCAGACGCAGACATCATCGGCATCGGCACCAGCCCGCTGATGCTGTTGCGCGCCATCGCCCTGGCGGGCGAAGGCCACCGCGTGCTGCTGCTGGACAGGGCGGCCACCTCGGGCGGGGCATGGGCGGCGCCCACGCTGCTCGGCCACGCCAATGTCGAGAATGCCGCCCACCTGATCGAGAACAGGCCTGCCCTGCATGCCCTCCTCCGCGACGATCTCGGCATCGCGCTGGCGCCCGACCCCTGCATCGGGTTTCTGGCCGGGCGGCGCCTTTCCATGGGGTTCACCCGTATTGCCTTTCACACCATGGTCGCGCTGAAATCGCTCGCCGCCGGAGAAGGCGACAAGGCCAGGCGCCTCGCGGCCAGCGCAATGCGGGCCGCAGCCAGCCTTGGCACACCCTTTCTCTATCCCGTGGGCGGGTCTGCCGCGCTCAACCGCGCGCTGCTCGCCCGGTTAGGGGCGCTGGGCGGCAGGGTGGCGTTCGGGGAAGATGTCCTGTCGATCCATGTCGAGCGCGACGGGGTCGCCGCGCGCGTGCGGTTAGAGACACGGCAAAGCGGCGAACATGCCCTGCATGTCCGCACGGCGTCCCGCGCCCTGATGGCCTCGCGCGCCTTCGCGCCTGTTCATGTCGGCGGCAAGGCCCTTCCGCTCGAAACCGAAGCCGGGGAAACGCTGACCCTCATCCTCCATGTCCATCGGGCCGGGCAGCTGGCATTCTCCTATGCGGAGATTGTCGGGGACCGCCTGCTGAAACGCCTCCGTGATGTCAGCGCCTTTGCATCCCCTGCCCTGCCAGCGGATCAGCGCCTGCTGTGTGTACAGATCAGGCCGGCCCTACTTGGGCACGCTCCGGCAGACAGCGGCGGGGAAAGCGCGGGCACGCTGGCCCTTGAAGCCCTGAAAAAACTGGGACTCCTGCCGCATGACGCCATGCTCATGGGCGAGGACAGAAGCTTCCTGCGCTTTCATACCCTCACCAACAGGGCGCTCGGGATGATCCACCGCGCAACCGACGGCCTGGTCGAGGCCTTGCCGACGACCGATTTTGCAGACGGCTTTCTGGATCAGCAGCAAGACGGCACGAAAAAGGGGCGGCGCCGGATGGCGCCGCCCCCTTCGAAATCGTGAAGCGCGTGCGCTGGCCTGGCCAGCGCACGGTCACGGTCGGGCTTACTTCAGCTCGACAGTGGCGCCGGCTTCTTCCAGCTGCTTCTTGACCTTTTCGGCCTCTTCCTTGTTCACGCCTTCCTTCACGGCCTTCGGCGCGGACTCGACCAGCGCCTTGGCTTCGGTCAGGCCGAGGCCGGTGATGGCGCGGATTTCCTTGATGACGTTGATCTTCTTGCCACCGTCGCCGGTGAGGATCACGTCGAACTCGGTCTTTTCCTCGGCGGCAGCGGCGCCAGCGCCAGCGGCCGGAGCAGCGGCGACGGCCACGGCAGCAGCGGCGGACACGCCCCACTTTTCTTCAAGAAGCTTGGCCAGTTCAGCGGCTTCGAGGACGGTGAGAGCCGAAAGTTCTTCGACGATCTTGTTGAGGTCAGCCATTTCGATAACTCCAATCTGTCAGGATATTGCTTCAGGCAGCCTGGCTGTCGCCATAGGCCACGAAAACACGCGCAAGCTTGGCCGCCGGCGCATTCGCCAGCTGGGCCACCTTGGTCGCCGGTGCCTGCAACAGGCCAACCAGCTTTGCCCGCAGTTCGTCGAGCGACGGAAGTTCGGCCAGCGCCTTCACTCCGTTCACGTCGAGAACAGTCCCCGCCATCGCGCCGCCGACGATTTCGAACTTGTCGGTGGTCTTCGCGAACTCGACCGCAATCTTCGCAGCTGCGACCGGGTCGACGGAGGTAGCAAGCCCGACGGGACCAACCAGCATGGAGCCGATGTCCTGATAGGGCGTGCCTTCGAGGGCAATGCGGGCAAGCCGGTTCTTCGTCACCTTGAACTCGGCGCCCGCCCCACGCATCCGCGTGCGCAGGTCGGTCACCTGCGCCACCGTGAGGCCATGGTTGCGGGTAATCACAACCACCTGCGTCTCGGCGAGCGTCTTCGCGAGATTGGCGACCAGCTCTTTCTTCTGGTTCCGATCCATGCTCACTCCATTCACTGCGGCACCCTCCCGGTAAAGGAGTGCGCCAGTTGAGCCATGGAGCCAGGATATCCGGGCCCCGATGGCCCGTCCGAAAAGGATCGCCGGCAGGGAAGCTGCGCTTCCTGCAGATCCCCCCGCAAGGCCTGGGCCATGGGAGGGCAATATCGTTCCTCGTCTCATGCAGGCCCCGAAGGCTTAAACGCCCATTCAGAAAATGGCCGCACCTGCAATCTCGGACGGTGCCGCAGACGCGGACGCCTGCAGACAGAATGCGCGCCTATACAGGCTGGAGCGCCAGGGTCAAGAGCGGCGCCACCAGCAATGGAGATCGGAAGAGCGTCGTGTAGGGAGAGAGTGTACGTCCT
>CAYMZC010000136.1:0-6626 GCA_964394815.1 uncultured Sandaracinobacter sp.
CTACACCAGGACGTACACTCTTTCCCTACACGACGCTCTTCCGATCTTTCTCGGTCGGTGGTGCGATTCCGGGCTATGAGCCGCTCGAGGAAGCGCTGGCCGCCGTTCCCGCCAGCCGCATCGCCGATGAAAGCCCGGGCCGCGACATGCTCTATTCCAGCGGCACCACCGGCCGCCCCAAGGGCATCATCGGGCCGCTTCCGGAAGGCGAGATCGACCAGGCGGACACCATGTCGGCCCTGGCCGGCGCGCTCTACGGCTTCACGCCCGACATGGTCTATCTCTCGCCGGCCCCGCTCTACCATGCGGCGCCGCTTCGCTACTGCATGTCGGTCCAGAAGTTCGGCGGCACCGTCATCATCATGGAAAAGTTCGACCCCGAGCGCTTCCTCGAACTGGTGGCCGAACACAAGGTGACCCACAGCCAGGTGGTTCCCACCATGTTCGTGCGCATGCTGAAGCTGCCCGAGGATGTGCGAAAGGCCCATGACGTCTCCAGCATCCGCTGCGTGATCCACGCCGCCGCGCCCTGCCCTGTCGAGGTCAAGGAGAAGATGATCGACTGGTTCGGCGAGCGCATCTACGAATATTACAGCGCCACCGAAGGCTCGGGCTTCACCGCCATTTCCTCTGCCGAATGGCTGAAGAAGAAGGGTTCTGTCGGCAAGTCGATGCTGGGCGAGATCCGCATCCTCGATGACGAGGACAATATCCTGCCGCCGGGGCGCGAAGGCCGTGTCTATTTCCATGGTGGCCCGCCGGTCGCCTACCACAATGCGCCGGAAAAGACGGCCGAGGTTCAGGGCGCGCATGGCGCAACCTTCGGCGACATCGGCTATGTGGACGAAGACGGCTATCTCTTCCTCACCGACCGGTCGAGCTACATGATCATCACCGGTGGCGTGAACGTCTACCCGCAGGAAACGGAAAACGTCCTCATCATGCACCCGAAGGTGGCCGATGTGGCCGTGATCGGCGTGCCGAGCGACGAACTGGGCGAGGAAGTGAAGGCCGTCGTGCAGCCGCGTGACTGGGCCGATGCCGGCCCTGAACTGGCCGCCGAACTGATCGCCTTCTGCCGTGACCGGCTGAGCCATGTGAAATGCCCGCGCAGTGTCGATTTCGACCCCGAACTGCCGCGCCATGACACCGGCAAGCTCTACAAGCGCCTGGTGAAGGACCGCTACTGGCCGAAGGCCAAGGCCTGATGCCAATTGGCCGCCTTCTTCTGCTGCTGGCACTGATCTGGCCGGCGGCACTGATGGCGGCCAAGGCCCCGCCTCCGGCGCCTGAACCGCTGGTTCCGGCGCTCTGGGCGGTGAGCGACGGCAAGAAGAGCATGATGCTGTTTGGAACCGTCCACGCCTTGCCACGGGGCGTGGACTGGTTCCGCCCGCATGTGGCGGCCGCCCTCGACGGTTCCACGCAACTGGTGCTCGAAACCCGCATTCCGGATTCGCCGGCATCCCTAATGCCGGTGATGATGCGCCTGGCCCGGCTTCAGGCCGCCAGGCCCCTGCCCGATCGCCTGCCGGAAAGCTGGCGCCCGCTGCTCGACCGTGCGCTGGAGCGGCTGAAGCCCGGCCCGCTTGACTGGTATGACACCTGGTTCGTGGCTCTCACGCTCAGCAACCTGCAATCCGTGGAAAATGGCTTTGATCCGCGCATTGGCGTCGAAGCCGTGCTGGCCGAACGCGCGCGCATGCGCTCCATCCCGGTGAACGCCCTCGAATCGACGGAAGAGCAGCTCATCAACTTCGATTCCCTGCCCGAGGCGGACCAGCAGCGGCTCCTCATGTCGGTGCTGGAGGGGCTGGACAGTTCGAAGCCAGACATGGACCGGCTGATCGCCGAGTGGATGGCGGGCGACATCGATGCGCTGGCCAAGCGCGTGAACAAGGATTTCGACCGGTCGCCCATGCTGCGCCGCCTGCTTGTGGAAGACCGCAACGCCCGCTGGGCCGCATGGATTGCCAGGCAGTTGCGTGAAGGACCGGGCGGGCAGTTCCTGGCAGTCGGCGCCGGACATATGGCGGGACCGGGCAGCCTCATAGCCGACCTCGAGCGATACGGCCTGAAGGTCACGCGTGTCATGCCGGAGCCTCCGAAGCGCAAACGCCGGCGTTGAAAGGCATATGCTGAAAGGGGCCGTGACACGCCTGCAACGGCCCCCTTCCCCAGGTTGACAGCCCGCCGATCAGGCAGAAGCGGAAGCCAAAGGCCTTGAACGACGGCGCGCTGCGGTGCCGACAAGCCCGAAGCCCGTGATCAGCATTGCCCAGGTTGCAGGCTCGGGCACTGCGCCTGCATTCTCGCGCAGCACGACCTGACCACGCAGGAATGCCTCGTTGGTGGCGTTTTCCGTCGTCCAGAAAAGCTGGGCAGGCGTATTGTCGACCAGGAAACCCCGGACATCGAGCGCATAGTCGATGGTACCGATCGAGAAGGCGCCGGATGCCTGGTTGAAGTTCACGGCCACCCTGTCGGCACAGCCGTTGATGTTGACGCCGATCCCGACAAATCCGCCATCCGCGCAGGGAAAATCGGCATTTGGCGTTTCGAAGTGGTCGAAGGCGTAGATGAAGTTCACGGTGCCGAAGAGATTGCCGTTCACCAGCACATCGCTCGTATATTCCAGCTTCACACCGGTGATCGAAGTACCGGCACTGATCGGGAAGTTGAAGTGTGTGAACTTCCCGATGTTGGCCACGTCGGACGTATTGGTGAGCGGATCCACCACAAGTTGCAGATCGCCGATGGATTCGAACCGATAGCCCGACTGCTGCCCGCCAACCCCCCAGCGGACTTCGGCGGAAGCCGTGCCCTGCCCGCTGGTGTTGATGTTTGTGCCTCCATCAACGTCGAACCAGGTGGCGCGGACATTGGTGAAATCGATGGTGGTCGTGGCAACGGCAGGCATCGCCACCGCCATTGCGGCAACCGCCGCAACAAGCTTCAAATGCATTGTCATCTTGATTCCCCTGTAAGCATGACCATGAACATTGGTCGATGCAAACATGTCATGGGGAGTGACAAATTCAATATATATTCAGAGTTAATATGCAACTGAATTGGATAACAGAATTTATATGTTTGATTTGATTATGTTGTCACATGATTAATCCATGTTATGGATAATCATTTCAGACTTTTGATAGGCATGTTCTTCGATAATACTGAATCGGCTTTTCATTCCGGGCGCTGGCTTTTCAGATGTGCCGGTGATGACCCAGGCGCGCACGGTTCGAGCCGTACGATCCACCAACAGGGCCGAATGCAGGCCATAGGCTTCGCCCAGATGCCCGCAGCCGGACGTGGGGGTCGGCGCGCCCGGCTGGTCCCCGCCTGGCTTGCCGCTTCCCGAAAGGCAGTGGAGCCCGCCGTCTGACCAATATTGCATCAGCCCGGCATCCGTTTCCGCACCGGCGCCGGTGGCAGCCACGGGGCGGAGGCGGAAAAGCGCATCGAGGCTTTCACCCGACAGGAACGCGCCGGGGGTCTCGACAAGCGCCCAGCCCAGCCGCGCAAGCCCCGCAACCGAAATGCGAAGTCCGCCCTGCGGTGAAAACAGGCTGCCATTGTCGCCGGGCCGGTAGGAAGCGAGATCGCAGCCTGCCCCCGGCCGGGTGCGCACCGGGCAGCCACCCGCAGGACGCTCCGCATCCACTTGCGCCACCCATGGCCCCTCAGGTGCCCAGCTTTCCCCGCCATCCGGCGATTTGCGGTAGAGAACCGCGCCACCGGCCACCGTTTCCGCCGTGCAGCCAGACCAGTTGAAGCAGGCGTCGAGCTGCAATGGCTGCAGCACCAGACGCGCCATCGCCCGGTCGAAGCGCATGCCGGTCACCGCCTCGATCAGCTCGCCCAGAATGGCATGGTTGATATTGGCATAATCGAACCGTTCACCCGGCATGGCACTGCTCCAGCTGGCCGGCGAAAGCCGGTCGCGCAGGCGCTCGCCCAGCGGGAAGCTGTAACCGCCCGCATCGGACAGGGCGGATTGGTGGCGCAGCAACTGGCGGATGGTGACGGGCGTTTTCGGGTGGGCCGGGTTTCGCAACGCCCAGCCAAGGTGCAGGCCGGCATCGTCATCCAGCGAGAGGCGCCCCATATCCGCCAGACGGTGGATCGCAATCGCGACCGCCAGCTTCGAAACGGACGCCACCCTGACGGCCGTTTCCGGCCCGAGCGGGCGCAAAACCTCTCCCTCCGGAGTCAGTGCCGCAGCACCCTCGGCTTCTGCCAGCAGCCTGCCATCAGGGCGCACCACGGCAACGGCCAGCCCGGCCATGCGGACTGAGGCAGGCCCTTCAGGAAGCGGCGATGCCGATGCCGGGTCGATCACCGCCAGGAAAAGCCCCGCAGCAAGACACATGGAAAGACGACGGCGGCGCCGTGCGCGCAAGCCCGTGTCAGGCCGCGATCCGGCTTTCGGGCACATAGGGGGCAAGCCGTTCGCGCACATCTTCCGCCTGCAACCCGAACTGTTCCAGCCTGTAGCGATGGCGGTCATAGCCATGTTCCGACGCGGCGCGGGCGACATAGGCCTCCATCGCCTTCAGCGTTTCGTGGGTCAGCTCACGGTCAAGGAAGCGATAGACACGCGCGATCGCGCCGCGCCAGTCGGCGTTCATCTCCTCGAACGTGAGGTCCAGCTGAAAGCCAGCCGGAATGCGCTGCCTGACCGCAGCGGTCACGCGCAGGCGATATTCCGTCTTGTGCAGCCATTCCTGCCCGATCCATGCCGGGTCAACATGATCCGACTGGATGACCATCTGGTTCCAGGCAAGGCTGGCGCCCGAGGCCACCAGCTGCACCGGATCGCGGTGCAGGAAGAGCAGTTTCGCTTCCGGGAAAGTCTGGTGCAGGGCGGCCAGATCCTGCAGATGCTGCGGCGTCTTCAGGACATGGGATTTTGCCGGATCGACGCCCGCAAACCAGGTGCGCAGCTTCAGCAGCCTTTCCATCCGCGTATAGACCGGCGCCTGGTCAACCTGTTCGCAATGCCGCGCGAAACTCGGCACACGGCGCTGCGCCTCGATCATGGCGCCTGAAAGCGACTGTTCGTTGAGGCCCAGTTCCTCGTCCACCTCGAGCGGGCCGGTGGGGTGGGCATGCTGGATGGCCGGGTTGATGGAGCTGATGAAGCGCAACATCCGCCCTACCTGCGCGATGCGCGGATCGGGCTTGCCGGCAGCCCGCGCGGCAAAGCTCTTAGGGCCGGGCACGGGGCATTGCGCCTCATAGAGCCTGAGCGCCGTGAAGGCGGGGTCGCAGGCAAGAAGCCGCTGAAGCCGCGTCGTGCCCGAACGCATCGAACCAGCGACGATGATGGGCGGGGCAAGCGTGATGCGGTCGATTTCGGGGTGCTCGCCAAGCAGCGCCTCGAACCACATCCGCTCCTTCATCACCTTCAGGATGGAGCCATGGGCGACAAGGCGGCCGAAATCCGTGAGGGCGGCCTCTTCCTTCAGGGCCGGCAGCAGGACAGCAAGCTGGCTTTCGAAAAAGTCCCGGTCGATGCTGTCTGAGCTGAGGCCGGTTTCCTTTTCGGCCAGAGTGCGCAGCCGGTCCGGGCACAGATCGGCAGGCGGCAGGATGCCCGTGGCCCATGCCGACCGCAAGGAGCGCATGAGGAACTTCAGATGCAACGGCCGGAAGTGCGTTGCGGGCGGCAGACCGGAATTGTCCATGACTGGACCGAGTGTTACGCGGGGGTGCGACAAAATGGAAGCCGGGAGACACGATTGAAGATCAGCATTCCAGCCCTGACGCTGGCCCTCTCCCTCTTGGCAGGCTGCGCCGCCAGCAGGGAAATTCAGGTTCGCAACGCACTGACGAATGCAGGCCTGTCGCGCCCCATGGCCGAATGCATGGCAGAGCCGCTGGCCCGCGATCTCAGCGCCAGCCAGCTGCGCGCGCTGGCGCGGGTCGGCAAGATTGCCGAATCCGAAGTCCGCGACCTCAGCCAACGGCAGATCCTCGACCTGTTCCGCCGCGACCTGGACCCCGAAACCGTCGCGCTCGTGGTGCGGAGCGGGCTGGGCTGCATGTTGCGCGGCTGAAGGCCTTCCCCCCCCTGGCAGCCCGCTTTCCGGGGCTGGGCAGGGGCGGCAATCAGCGGTGGCGGCGCTTCAGAAGCACGGAGCGCTGCGACACGCCGCGCCGCTCGCGCTCCTGCTCGCGGATGGCCATCAGGATCAGACCTACCCCGCCGACGAGCGCCAGAAGGCCGCCGGACAGCATCACCCCGGTGGTGACCCCGCCATCCGATGCGCTCGCGCTGCTGGCAGTGAAAAGAAAAGAGGACGCGACAACCACGACGGGTTTGAACATGAAAAAAGCTCCCGTTGATGAATGCCATCAAGGGAGCAAGAAACATGCCAAATTTGTTTCACCTGCGCGACAGGGTGAAACGGCATGAAACAGGCACGAAGGCTGTAAAAGGCACCGACAGCTGGCTGCGGCGTTAAGGTTGCCGGCGACAGCGGTCAGCCGCCGCCGGCTTCCGGGATCAGGCGTATTTGAACTCCGCGCCCTTCAGGTCGATGCGGGGCAGTTCTTCGCGCTCGTTCCAGTAATCCTGGTTGTGCACCCACTCCGGCTTGTCGCCGCGCTTCGGCAGC
>CAYMZC010000137.1:0-6574 GCA_964394815.1 uncultured Sandaracinobacter sp.
CGGTGTCGAGGTCGCTGGCGCACCAGTCGATCACGAGCTCGGCCTGCTTCAGGTCGATCCGGTTCTCGGCCAGCATGAAGCCGACGCCTTCATGATCGATCAGCAGCTTGCCGAAGGCCTTGCGCTTCACCGCATAGGCCGTGGCGATTTCCTGCGCCCGGACACAGGCGCCATACCAGCGCATGCAGTGCGAAAGCCGCGCCGGGGACAGGCGGATCTGGGCGTAGCGGAAGCCCTCGCCGGCCTCGCCCAGCATCTGGTCCGCCGGAACGCGCAGATTGTCGATGGTGATGACCGCATGGCCGCCGGGCATGGAGCTGTCGATGGTTTCGAGCACCCGGTCGATGCGGATGGCGGGGTTGGGCAGGTCCACCAGGAACATGCAGGCCCCTTCCTCTGCCTTTGCCATCACGATTCCGACCTTTGCGCCCTCGGCGCCGGTGATGAAGGCCTTGCGGCCATTGATCACCCAGTGGTTTCCATCGAGATGGCAGGTCGTCTGCATCATCGAGGGGTCCGAGCCGGCGCCATTCTCCTCGGCGGGCTCGGTCATGAAGAAGGCCGAGCGGGCGCGGCCTTCCACCAGCGGCTTCAGGAAGCGTTCCTTCAGTTCGGGGCTTCCAACCTTGCCCAGCAGGTACATGTTGCCCTCGTCCGGCGCCATGGTGTTGACTGCGACAGGCCCGAGCGGCGACAGGCCCGACCGCTGGAGGACCACGGCTGTCTGCCGTTGCGTCAGGTGGCGGCCATCCGGGCGGATGTGGGGTGTGAGCACGCCGGCGGCGCGCGCCTTTTCGCGCAGCTCCATCACCAGCTCTTCCGTGGGGCCATGGGCGCCGCAGCGCGGGTCGCGCTCGTAAGGGGCCACCACATCGCGCACGAAGCGCTCCACCGCATCGGCGAGCGCCGTGACCTCGGCCTCCGTCAGCTGTTCCGCATGGCTCGACATGTCCTGTCCTTCCTTTTTTCCCTGGCAACGTTCGTCCGGGGAAGGCACTAGCCCCGATCGACATGCCATGACACTGATCAAAGGGTCGGAGGGAGATGCCGGGATGCCGCTGAAGGATGAACACTTCCGTCTGTCACGCGGGGGCTATGGCCAGCTGATCGCCCTGCGCCCGGTCTATGCCGACATGGACGGCTTCCGCCATGTGAACAATGGCGCCATCGGCCGCTATTTCGAGGAAGGCCGCGCCGACATGAACATGCGCATCTTCGGCGAGGCCTCGCTTGTCGATCCGCCCGGCGGGCTGCAGCTGCTGTTCGCCAGCGTCACCACCGACTTTCTGGCCCAGGTGCGCTACCCCGGCATGGTCGAGGTGGGCACGGCGGTCGAGCGCATCGGCCGTTCATCCTGGCAGCTGGCGCAGGCTTTGTTCCAGGACGGGCGTTGCGCTGCCCTTGCAACCGCCACCATGGTGAAGGCGATCGATGGCGTTTCCGCCCCGCTGAGCGATGCCGAACGGGAAGCGCTGCAAGCGCGGATGATCGGGAGGGACTGAGATGGAGCTGAAGCGCCTCGGGAATAGCGGGCTGCGGGTATCGCGCCTGTGCCTTGGCTGCATGAGCTTCGGCGTGCCGGACAGGGGTCCGCACAGCTGGTCGCTCGACGAGGAGGCGAGCCGCCCTCTCATCCGCCGGGCGGTCGAGGCCGGGATCACCTTCTTCGATACCGCCAACGCCTATCAGGGCGGCACGTCGGAAGAAATCATCGGCCGCGCGCTGAAGGATTTTGCCCGGCGCGACGAGATCGTGGTGGCCACCAAATGCTTCATGCCCTGGGGGCGCGGGCCGAACCAGGGCGGGCTTTCGCGCAAGGCGATCTTCCAGGCGATCGACGACAGCCTGCGCCGGCTCGGCATGGATCATGTCGATCTCTTCCAGATTCACCGCTGGGATCCGCACACCCCCATCGAGGAGACGATGGAGGCCCTGCATGACGTGGTGAAGGCCGGGAAGGCGCGCTACATCGGGGCATCCTCGATGTATGCATGGCAGTTCGCCAAGGCGCAGGCGGTTGCCGAGCGCCATGGCTGGAACCGCTTCATCTCCATGCAGAACCATCTGAATCTCCTCTACCGCGAGGAGGAGCGCGAGATGCTGCCCCTGTGCCGCGACCAGGGGGTGGGCGTGATCCCCTGGAGCCCGCTGGCGCGGGGCCGGCTGGCGCGGCCATGGGGCGTGGAGACATGGCGCACCGGACGCGACATCTTCGGCGGCACGCTTTACACCCGCATGGAAGAGAATGACCGCGCCATCGTCGCCGACGTGGAGCGTATGGCTGCCGAGCGCGGAATCCCCATGGCGCAGCTGGCGCTGGCCTGGGTGCTGGCCGTGCCGGGCGTGACGGCGCCCATCATCGGCGTGACGCGGGATGCCCATCTGGATGACGCCATCGCCGCCCTTTCGGTCAGCCTGACGCACGAGGATATAGCCCGGCTGGAGGCCGCCTATCTGCCGCACCCTGTGGCCGGGCACGGCTGAAGCCCGCTTTCAAGTCTGGCCTCGCTTCAGGCCTGGCCTCGCTTCAGGGCTGGAAATGCAGGCGGGCGCGGGTTCCGCCCGGCGATGGCGCGTAGCTGAGGGTGGATTTCAGCCCCCGCGCCATGGCCTCCAGCACCCGGCTGCCAAGCCCCGTGCCCCTGGGCGGGCCATCTCCCAGGCCGATGCCGTCATCCTCCACCAGCAGCGCCACGCCATCCGCGTCCCGCACGAGGCGGATACGGATCTCGCCCGGTTCCCGGCCGGCATAGGCATATTTCACGGCGTTGGTGACCAGTTCCGACACCACGACGCCAAGCGCGATGGCCTTGTCCGTCGGCACGCTCACCGGTTCGGCCTCGAGCCGCAGGCGCGGGTGGGCGCCGCCTTCCTCCATCGCCGCCGAAAGCTCCTCCACAAGGCCGGAGAGATAGCTGTCGAGGGAAACGATGGTCACGTCGTCGGAAGTGTAGAGGCGGCGGTGGACCTGGGCGATGGCGGTGACGCGGCGCTGGAAGTCGCGCATGGCGTCGCGGCCGGGGCCGTCGGGCAGGGCGGACGCCTGCATGTGCGCCAGCGAGGACACCAGCGCCAGGCTGTTGGCGACGCGGTGGTTCACTTCTTTCAGCAGCATTTCGGCGCGGTCGCGCTGGGCCGCGACCTCAGCCTGCGCCGCGCGCTTTTCCTGGCGGATGCGCGCTGCCTCATGCGCCTGCCGCAGGGTTTCGGCGAGCAGGTCGAAGAAGCTTTCGCCGGCATCCTTCAGCACATAATCGGCGGCCCCCGCCTTCAGCGCTGCAACCGCCACCCGCCCTTCATCCGAGCCGGTGACATAGACCACAGGCGGCGCGCCGGGCCGTTCGCGGATGGCCGCGAGGGTCGATTCTCCCGAGCGGCCGGGCATGAAATGATCAAGCGCGATCACGTCGAAGCCGCCCTCGTCCAGCCGGGCAAGGCCTTCGTCGCCGCCGGGGGCATGCACGGTTTCGAACCCCTTGCGCCCCAGCGCCCGGCTGACGAGCCGGGCAAAGCCGGAATCATCGTCGATGTAGAGAAGCCGAAGCGGAACGCCATCCGCCACGGCGGTCATTCCCCAGCCTCGGGCACCTGAATCACGGACAGGAAGAGGCCGAGCTGGCGGATGGCGGTGGCGAACTGCTCATAATCCACCGGCTTGGTGATGTAGACATTGGCGCCAAGGTCGTAGCAGCGGCGGATCTCGCGCTCGTCGTCGGTGGTTGTCAGGATGATGACGGGAATGCGCTTCAGCCCTTCTGCGGCCTTCATCCGCTCGAGGATGGTGATGCCGCTCATGTCGGGCAGGTTGAGATCGAGGAGGACGAGGGTGGGGCGGTGTGCGCGCGCCAGCCCTTCGTTCAGGATATCGATGGCAGTGGCGCCATCGGCAGCGTGGATGATTTCGTTGCAGACACCGGCACGGCGGATGTTGCGTTCGATCAGGCGGGCGTGGCCCGCATCATCCTCCACCATCAGGATCGTGACCTGGCGCGGTTCGGTGCGGTTGGGCATGCGGATCTATCCTTGCTGATCGAGATGGCGCGACAGCCGCCTTGGCAGGCTGACGGTGAAGCGGCTGCCCTGGCCGGGCGTGCTGTCGAGGGTTATGGCGCCGCCAAGCCGGCGGCAAAGCGCCCGCACATGGGCAAGGCCGATGCCTTCGCCCGGCCGGTCCTGCGGGCCGGCGCGGCGGAACAGGTCGAACACGCGCTCCATGTCCTCGCGGGCGATGCCGCGGCCATTATCCGCGACATGGATGCGGACCAGCGCCGGCTCTTCCTCGGCCGAGACGCTTATCCGGCCCGGCACGCCGGGGCGCAGATATTTCACCGCATTGTCGAGAAGGTTTCCGAACAGCTGCTCGAGCGCGAGGCGGTCGCTCTCGATCACTGGCAGCGGCCCGAGGCTGATGGTGGCGCCGGCCTGTTCCAGCTGGGCCTTCAGCCCCGCCGACAGGCCCGTCAGCAGCGCCGAAAGATCGACCTCTTCGGGTGAAAGCGGCCGCCGGCCCTGCCGCGACAGCTGCAGGATCGCCTTGATCAGCCGGTCCATCCGGGTGGTGGCGGCGCGGATGAAGCCGATGGCCTCGGGCATGTCCACCTTCACCGCGTCCCGCTCGGCGCGGTCCACCCGCTCAGGCCCCTCGGCTTCCAGCCTTTCGACCAGAGCGGCCATCGCCTGCTGCGCCTCTTCGAGTTCGGCGGTGAAGCCCATCACGTTGACCAGCGGGCTTCTGAGATCATGGCTGACGATATAGGCGAAGCGCTGGATTTCCTCGTTCGCTTCGGCAAGATCAGCGGTGCGTTCGGCAACGCGCCTTTCCAGCCCGGCGTTGAGCGCGCGGACTTCGGCGTTGGCGGCTTCCAGCTCGCGGGCGCGGGCGCGCAGCTTGAAGACCGACGTGCCGACAAGAAGAATTGCAAGCGCGAGGCCGACAATCGTCATCAGCAGGAGCCAGCGGCCGCTTTCCAGCGCCCTGTCGCGCCGGGCATCGAGGGCGTTGCGTTCCGACAGCAGCAGGCCATCGAGCTTCAGGCGGATTGCATCCACCTGCAGGCGGGCAAGAAAGATGCGTTCGGCCGCCTGCCGTATGTCACCCGCAAGGACCAGTTCGTCGACGATTTCCAGCTCGCGGACGCGCGCTTCTGTCTGGCGGCGCAGGTCCGCCACCTGACGGGCCTTGTCAGGATTTCCTCCGGCCAGCGCCTCGAGCTTCTGCAAGTCCGGGCCGATATGGCGGATGGCATCATGATAGCGTTGGCGGAAGACGTCCTGGCCGGTCACCATGAAGGCGCGCTGCGCTGATCCGGCTTCGGTGACGTGCAGGTTCAGCTCGGCGCCGGCAGCCAGAAGATCGAGGGAGCGGACGAGGTCTGCATTGTGCCGGCCATTCATCAGCACCAGCCGGGCGCTCATGGCGCCGACCAGGATGACGAGGACGAGGCCGAAAAGCAGCGGCAGCCAGTCCTTCACCTTGCCGGGCGGCAGGGGGGGAAATGCGCGGGAGGCCTGCATCAGGGATAAGGGAGTAACAGCATGGGAGCGGGACGTATAGCGTGTCGCCAGGTCTCTATCGTGATCAGTAAAAAACGGGCCAGCCACGATGGACTGGCCCCAGTTCAGGGTCGCCTGTTCGTCACGCCGGCAGGTGGTGCCGCAACGGGCAGTTCCGCGCGTGAAGTCCTGCTGCCTGCATCAGCTGCCCAGCCGCTTCCAGACTGTGCGGCCGGGGCTGTCATCGCCCTCCGGCGCCGCGGCAAGCTGGTCGAGTAGCGCGTTGATGCGCTGGGCAAGACCGGCTTCGGTCGTGCGGGTTTCCGCATCCGGTGGCGCCATGCCCTCGTTCGTGGCCGTCTGGTGGTCGGTGATGTCATGGCCCCATTCCTGCAGCAACCGCAGTTTCTGCGCATGGCTCAGTTCCGGGTCCGACATGATGGCTTCGGGCGCCGGATAGAAGGCCGAGGGGTCGGCCGCGGCGGCATCGAAATCCTCTCCGGGAAGGCCCGCCTGCGGCACGCCCTGCCCGGAAACCTTGGCTGTCATGGTCTTTCTCCCGCTGCTTCGCCCGGGCGTCAGCGGATGGCCAGCTAAGGGGCCTGCCGCATGCCTGACACCCCTGCGGGGCGTGTGATCAGCTATGTTTCGTGAAATGATCGATCTGGCGTTCGGCCTCGTCCTTGGCGATTCCGTAGCGTTCCTGGATCTTTCCGATCATGACATCGCGTTTTCCGGCGATTTCAGTCATGTCGTCATCCGTGAGCTTGCCCCACTGTTCCTTCACCTTGCCGGTGAATTGTGTCCAATTGCCTTCGATCCTGTCCCAGTTCATGGCCTGTCCTTTCAATTCTGCGTGAATGTCATGAAAGGATAACAGGCAAGCGGGCGAATGGTTCCGCCAGCCGGCTGGCTGATTGCCGCCGCTCAGGCCGGCGCCAGTCCCTTCTGCCGCGACAGCAGCGCCTGGCCGATGGTCGCCACCACGGTTTCCGGCTCGAAGGGCTTGGTGACCAGATAGGTGGGTTCGGGCCGCTCGCCTGTCAGCAGGCGTTCGGGGTAGGCCGTGATGAAGATGACC
>CAYMZC010000138.1:0-6531 GCA_964394815.1 uncultured Sandaracinobacter sp.
GTGGGGGCCGGAATGGGAACGGCGACGGTGATCGAGCGGATCTGATCCGCCAGCGACCGGCCATCCCGTTACCTGACTTCTGGAGAGACACATGACCGAACAAGCCATTCGCCAGGATCTCGATGCAGACGGCATCCTGACCCTCACCATCGATTGCCCAGGCCTGTCGATGAATGTCATCAACGAGGCCGTGACCCGCGACCTTGCCGCCGCCGTCGAGCGGCTGAAGACCGACCCCGCCGTCAAGGGCGCCGTCCTCGCCTCGGCCAAGTCTTCCGGCTTTGTCGCCGGGGCGGACCTGAAGGGCATGAACTTTTCGGCCGCTGCCGGCGGGGACGGAAAGTCGCGCGAGGCACAGATCTATGATGCCGTCTGCGGGCTCAACCTGCTGCTGCGCAGCCTTGAAACCTGCGGCAAGCCCGTGGCCGCTGCTGTCAACGGTCTGGCGCTGGGCGGCGGCCTCGAAATCGTTTTGGCCTGCCATTACCGTGTCGTGGCCGACAATCCGAAGATCACGCTGGGCCTTCCCGAAGTGCTCGTAGGCCTGCTGCCCGGCGCAGGGGGCACGCAGCGCCTGCCGCGCCTGATGGGCGTGCAGCCGGCGCTGATGTTCCTGCTGCAGGGCAAGAACATGAGCCCGCAGGAAGCGCTGGGCCTTGGCGTGGTTCAGGCCGTCGTGCCTGCCGGAGAGGTGCTGGAAACCGCCAGGGCCTGGGTGAAGGCAAACCCCGGCAAGCATGTGCAGCCATGGGACGAAAAGAAATTCCGTTTCCCCGGCGGGGTTGGCCACATGAACCCGGCCTTTGCCCAGACCTTCATGGGCGCCACCGCCATGGCGCATCGCCAGACCATGGGGAACATGAACCAGATCAAGGCGATCCTTTCGGCAGTTTACGAGGGATCGCAGCTGCCGATGGACAGGGCGACCCGGCTCGAAGCGAAATATTTCGCCAAGGTGGCGGCTGATCCGCAGGCCGGCAACATGATCCGCACGCTGTTCGTTTCCAAGCAGGCGGCCGAAAAGGGTGCGCGCCGTCCCCAGGGCGTGCCCGCCAGCCCCACGAAGAAACTGGGCATGCTGGGCGCAGGCCTGATGGGCGCCGGCATCGCCATGGTTTCGGCACAGGCCGGGATCGAGGTGGTCCTTCTCGACACCAGCATGGAAGCAGCCGAGAAGGGCAAGGCCTATACGGCTGACCGCTTGAAGAAGAAGCGGATGGACGAGACGAAGGCCGCCGCCATCCTCGACCGCATCAAGCCGACGGCCGATTATGCCGACCTTGCGGGCTGCGACCTCATCATCGAGGCGGTATTCGAGAGCCGCGAGATCAAGGCCGATGTCACGAAGAAGACGGAAGCCGTCGTTGGAGCCGACACCATCTTCGGCTCCAACACCTCGACCCTTCCGATCACGGGGCTGGCCGAAGCCTGGACGAAGCCCGACAATTTCATCGGCATCCACTTCTTCTCGCCCGTGGAGAAGATGCCGCTGGTCGAAATCATCGTGGGCAAGAAGACCGGGCCGCAAGCCATTGCCAAGGCGCTCGATTATGTCGCCCAGATCCGCAAGACCCCGATCGTGGTGAACGACAGCCGCGGCTTCTATACCAGCCGCTGCTTCGGCACCTTCGTGCAGGAAGGGCTCGCCCTGCTCGAAGAGGGCGTGACGCCGGCGGCAATCGAGAATGTCGCCCGCCAGATGGGCATGCCCGTCGGTCCGCTGGCCGTGAACGACGAGGTCGGGCTCGACCTTGGCTACAAGGTGGCGCAGCAGACGAAGAAGGACCTCGGCGATGCCTACAAGCCCGGTCCGGGCGAGAAGGTCATCGAAACAATGATGGATCTGGGCCGCCACGGCCGCAAGAACGGCAAGGGCTTCTACGCCTATCCGCAGGATGGTTCGCAGAAGCATCTCTGGCCCGAACTTTCGGCCCATTTCCCGCTGGCCACGAACCAGCCGGACCCTGCCGCCCTCAAGGAACGCCTTCTCTACAGGCAGCTGGTGGAATGCGCCCGCTGCTTTGCCGAAGGCGTGCTCGAGACTCCGCAGGACGGCGATCTCGGCGCGATCTTCGGCTGGGGCTTCGCACCGCACACGGGCGGTCCGTTCAGCGCGATGGACACGGCCGGCCTCGCCCATGTCGTCGAGACGCTGGACCGTCTGGCCAGCGACCATGGCGAGCGTTTCCTGCCCCCGCAAATGCTGCGCGACATGGCTGCGCGCGGCGAGACTTTCTATGGCAACGCAACACGAAAGGTAGCCTGACATGAGCATTCGAACCCCCCTTTGCGACCTTCTAGGGGTCGATCATCCGATCATGCTGGCCGGCATGGGCGGCGTCTCCTATGCCGAGGTGGTCGCGGCCGTTTCCAATGGCGGGGGGTTCGGTTCCCTTGGCATGGCGGGAGTGCCGCCGAAGATGATCGAGGCGCAGATGGCGCAGGTCCGCTCGCTGACGGACAAGCCCTTCGGCGTCGACCTTCTGGCGGCCGATCCCGAGAGCCTGACGGCAGCCGTCGATGTCATCATCGCCGGTGGCGCCAAGGCCTTCATCGCCGGCCTTGGCGTGCCCTATCCGATCGTGAAGAAGCTGAAGGATGCGGGCCTTCTGGTCATGGCCGTGATCGGCAAGGTGGACCACGCCCGCAAGGCCGAGCAGGCCGGTTGCGATGCCGTGATCGCGCAGGGCACCGAAGGTGGCGGGCACACCGGCGCCGTTGCTTCCGTCGCGCTGTGGCCGCAGGTCGTGGATGCGGTGAAGATCCCGGTTGTGGCGGCAGGCGGCCTTTTCGATGGCCGTGGCCTCGCCTCGGCGCTTGCCATGGGCTGCCAGGGCGTGTGGATGGGCACCCGCTTCATTGCCTCGACCGAAGCCCATGCGGGCCAGACCTACAAGGACGCCATCGTGCAGATGGACGAGAGCGCGACCGTTATCTCGCGTGGCTTCACCGGCAAGACGCTGCGCGCCATCCGCAACAAGACGACCGATGAATATCTGACCAGGGAAGCCAAGCCCTTCCCGCATCAGGCGCTGGAATCGGCGCAGCTGAACCGCCTTGGCCCGATCGCGGGCGTGGTGGACAATGTCGACCCTGAAACCATGTGTCTTGCTGCCGGTCAGGGCGGGGGCGCCGTGCGCGAAGTTCTGCCTTCGGCCGAAATCATCCGCCGCACGCTTGCCGAAGCGGAAGAGGTGATCCGGGGCATGAACCGCTACATCGTCTGACAGGGAAAATGTGAAGATTGAGGGCAGGGCACGGATTGATCCGCGCCCTGCCTTTTTTGACGCCTGCTCAGTCAGCCAGTTTCATCAACCTGCGAAAGGCGGGCGCCAGCACGGCTTCAAGCTCGTTGCCGCGTTTCAGAGTCTGGCCGGCTTCGCCGATGAGGGCATATTGGCCCTGACGATTCCTGAGCGCCGGCTCCTTCACCACCCTGCATTCGGGCCGTTCGCTTGACCGGCGGAAGGCGGAGAAGATGGCGCGATCCCGCCCGAGGTCGAGTGCATAATCCCGCCACAGGCCGGCTGCGACCATGCGGCCGTAAAGCTGCATGATCCTGTCCAGCTCCAGACGGTCGAAGACAGTCTGGACCGGGGGTGCCGGAAACAGGGGTGTCACGCTCATCAGGCGGCGTCGCCAGCCTTTCCAGCCTTGCGTGCCGTCTGTTCTTCCTGGGCCATGGCATCGAGCCGTGCGCGCAGCGTCTCGAGTTCGCATTTCAGAAGCTCGTAGCGCTGGCTCACAGGGTCGAACTTCTCGCTGCAGGGTGTGCCATAGGGGACGAAGGCCGGTTCTTCCTTCACCAGCACTGGCACCGGCTTGGCTGGAATGCCGACCATGGTGGCGCCGGGCGGCACATCCTTCGTGACAACAGCACTTGCGCCAATCTTCGCGCCTTCGCCGACATGGATGGGGCCAAGAATGGCGGCATTGAGCGAAATGATGACATTGTCGCCGATGGTCGGGTGGCGCTTGCCGCCGATTCCGGTCGTCGGGTTCGTACCGCCCAGCGTGGCGCCCTGATAGATGGTGACATTGTCGCCGATGGTCGATGTCTCCCCGATCACCACGAAGCCATGGTCGATGAAGAGATTACGCCCGATCGTGGCGCCCGGGTGGATGTCAATGGCCGTCAGGAAACGGCTCAGATGGTTCACCATGCGGGCCGGCAGAAACAGATCCGCCCGGTAGAGCGCATGGGCAATGCGGTGGAAACCCACGGCCCAGACGCCGGGGTAGGTGAGGATTTCCCAGCGGGACCGCGGCGCAGGATCGCGCGCGCGGATGCTGGAAAGATAGCTGCCAAGGGCTTTCAGCATCCCATCGCCTTCATGGAACCAAAGACGGCAACATAATGCTTTGTGCCTCGCGCCGCCAGTGGCCCTGCCAAAGCCGGCAGGCCGGTCGCTTTCCGGGGGGCATGGGTGCGTGCGATCATGGCCGAAAGCTGGCCCATAGCCGGAATTGCAGCGGGCGCAGGGCAACTATCTTGCGCGCCGCCGCAGCGGCGCGCAAGCAGTGGTCCATGGACCTCGAGTTGATCCTTCTCACCTTTGTCGCTGTCGGCTTTGTGGCGCAGCTGATCGATGGCGCGCTTGGGGGCGGCTTCGGGATCATTTCCTCATCGGTCCTGATCGCCACCGGCGTGCCGCCGGCCAGCGCTTCGGCTGGCATTCACGCCGTGAAGGTCGTGACCGCGCCCATTTCCGGGCTGAGCCACGCCCTTGCCGGCAATGTCGACTGGCGGCTTTTCTGGCGGCTTGCCATCCCCGGCGTGATCGGTGCCATTGCCGGCGCCTATCTCGTGGTCGGCCTGCCGGTCGAGATGGCGAAGCTCCTCATCCAGATCTACCTGGGGGGGCTTGGGCTGGTGCTGCTGCTGCGCCGGCACATCCATCATGCGCACCATGGCGAACCGCGCATCGTCGAGCCGCTGGGCCTTGCGGGCGGCTTCCTCGATTCCGCAGGCGGCGGTGGCTGGGGGCCGATCGTCACGCCCAATCTCATCATCCAGGGCGCATGGCCGCGCAAGGTGGTTGGCACGGTCAACATGGCGGAATTTCTCGTCGCCGTCGCCAGTTCGGTCACCTTCCTGATGACGCTTGGCTGGAAAAGTTTCGGTACGGCCGTTCTCGGCCTGCTGGTCGGGGCCGTCATTGCATCGCCTTTCGGCGCGCTTCTCACCAGGCATCTGCCGGCTGCAATTCTCGTTCGCCTCGTCGGGCTGCTTCTGCTGGCCACCAGCCTTTACGGATTTTCGCGCATGCTGCTTTGAGCATGATCGATTTTTCATTGAAATCTAATTGAATTGATCGCCTTTGACGATTAATTCCTGTGCATGATCTACCTGCCCACGATCAAGCAGCTCCAGTACCTCGTCAGCCTTCAGCGCCACCGCCATTTCGGAAAGGCGGCCGAGGCCTGCCATGTCACCCAGTCCACCCTGTCAGCGGGCCTGCGCGAACTCGAGACATTGCTGGGTGTCGTGCTGGTAGAGCGAAACCGGCGTGTCGTGCGCTTCACGCCGCTGGGGGATGCCATCGTCGAGCGCGCATGGCGGCTCCTGGCCGAAGCCGATGCAATCGTGGAACTGGCCCGCGCTGCGGGAAAGCCGCTTGCGGGCGATCTGCGGCTTGGCGTCATACCGACCATCGCGCCTTTCCTTCTGCCGTCCATCCTGCCGATGCTGCGCGCAGAATGGCCGGAACTGAAACTCTTCCTGCGTGAGGAACAGTCCGGCCAGGCCTGCGAGGCGCTGGCCCATGGCCAGCTCGATTGCCTGCTGCTGGCGCTTCCCTATGATTGCGGCGAGGTGGAGACGGAGGTTCTTTTCGAAGACCCGATCCGCCTTGCCTTCCACGAACAGGACCTGCCCGATCCACCTAGCACCGTGGCGCCCGAGTGGATCGACGAATCCCGCCTGCTGCTGCTGGAGGATGGGCACTGCCTGAAGGATCATGCGCTCGCTGCCTGCAGCCGCGCCACCTTCAGGCCGGACCAGTCTGTCCTGGGCACCTCGCTGCATACGCTGGTGCAGATGGTGGAAAACCGGATCGGCATGACCCTGTTGCCGGAAATGGCGATAGAGGCCGGCATTCTGGGCAATACCCATGTCGAGACGCGACCGCTGGAAAGCCCTGATGCCCGCCGCACCATCGCCCTTGCCTGGCGGCCATCCAGCCCCCGGGCGGATGAATACCGTCTGTTCGCCCAGTCTCTCAGGAAAGCCTATGAAGCGCGGACAGCATCACGCAAATCCCGGTAGAGGTCGGCTGCGGCCCATGGAGTCGCGCCCTTTTCGGCAGCGCGCACAAGCTCCACCATCCGGGCATTGGCCGGCGCCTTGCGATTGAGCCGCTGGGCAAGGCGGACCAGTTCGCCCTGCAGATAATCGATTTCGGTCATGCGGCCGCGCGCCAGGTCATCGGCCATGGAGGAGCGCGCATGCGGATCGACCCGCACCTTGCCGCCGCCTGACAGGGCCGAGACATAGCGGTAGAGCCTGTCGGGCAGGCGCAGGATCTGGGG
>CAYMZC010000139.1:0-6498 GCA_964394815.1 uncultured Sandaracinobacter sp.
CCGTATCCCCGTGATCGATGATGATGGCTTTGCCGTTTTCGAATCCGGTGCGATCCTCATCTATCTTGCTGAAAAGACAGGCATGCTCATGCCCACGGACAGCAAGGGCCGCAGCCGCGTCATCCAGTGGCTGATGTTCCAGATGGGTGGAATCGGGCCGATGATGGGCCAGGCCAATGTTTTCTACCGCTATTTCCCAGAGCGTATCCAGCCGGCCATCGACCGCTATCATGGCGAGGTAAGGCGCCTCTTCGGCGTTCTCGACAACCATCTGGCAAACAATGAATATCTGGCTGGCGACTATTCCATCGCCGATATCGCCAACTGGTGCTGGACACGGACGGCCCGCTGGTCTGGCGTCGATCCCGAACCCTATTCCAACCTCGCCCGCTGGCACCGCGACATCGCCTCGCGTCCGGCCGCCCAGCGCGGCATCATCGTGCCGGAGGATTCCGGCAAGCGCATGAAGGATGATGCGGATGGCGAGGCGTTCGCCCGCAATGCCCGCACCATCGTCGAGATGGGCAAGCCCGAAAACTGAGCCGGAAGCCGGACAGCCACATAGCCGGATTGTCACATCGATGCGCCACAAGGGCAGCCATGCGCTGCCCTTCCCTTGCTTCGATTCTGTCTCTGGCCGTCTTCATGCTAGGCTCTGCTGCCATGACACACGGCGCATCCGCTGCCCCCGCCTCCGGGGCACCCCCAATCATCATCGCGCATCGCGGCGCATCGGCAGAAAGGCCCGAGCACACGCTTGAAGCCTACAGGCTCGCCATTGCGCAAGGGGCTGATTACATCGAGCCAGACCTCGTGCCGACGCGGGATGGTGTACTTGTCGCCCGGCACGAAAACGAGATCGGCAGCACAACTGATGTGGCGGAGAGGTCCGAATTCGCAAACCGGCGCACAACCCGCCTGATCGACGGCGCGGAAGTCGAGGGCTGGTTCACCGAGGATTTCACCCTCGCCGAACTGAAGAGCCTGCACGCGCGCGAGCGCCTTCCCGTGCTGCGGCCGGCTAATACCGCCCATGATGGCCGCTACAAAATCCCGACTTTCGAGGAAGTGATCGCGCTTGCGAAGTCCGAAGGCGCCCGGCTTGGCCGGGTGATCGGCATCTACCCTGAAACCAAGCACCCCACCTATTTCCGCTCCATCGGCCTGCCGCTGGAAGAAAAACTGCTCGAAACGCTTGCAGCCCATGGCCTCGACAGCGCCAAAGCGCCTGTCTTCATCCAGAGCTTTGAAGCCGGGAATCTGGCCGAACTGGCGAAGCGCACCAAGGTCCGGCTGATCCAGCTGATGGCAGCCGAAGGCGGACCGGCGGACCGGCCCGAACTGAATTATGCCACCATGGCGACCCCCGCCGGCCTTGCAGCGATTGCTGGTTATGCCCATGGCATTGGCGTGGAAAAGGCCATGCTGATCCCGCGCGCGGCGGACGGCCGCCTTCAGGACCCCACCCCGCTTGTGGCCGACGCCCATTCCGCCGGGCTCGCCGTTCATGTCTGGACATTCCGGCCCGAAAACTATTTCCTTCCGCAGGGTTTCAAGGGCGCGGGCGGCCCTGCCGGCAAGGGCGATGCCGAAGGCGAGATCCGTGCCTTCCTCGAAACCGGCATAGATGGCCTGTTCAGCGATTCCGTGCCCCCTGCTCGCGCCGCTGTCGATGCCATGGTCGGCAGTGGAAGGGTCGGCATTGGAAGCAGCGCAAGGGATGCGCGCTAAGCCTGATTCCGAGTCTGATTCCAGGGATGCGGGCGGCTCTTCAGTTCCTGCCAGTGGCGGAAGGCGCGGCCCATCAGCAGATCCTGGCGGTGGCGGCTCCCGGAAAGCCGCTTTGCCTTGAGGGCGGCAAAGGCCTGCAGCGCACCGGGCGTGTCCAGATCGGGTGACCAACCCTCCAGCGTGGCGAGATCATTCAGTTCGCCCAGATCATCCTGCAGCCGCTTGAGCGCGGACAGGAAGGATTTCTGGCCATCGCCACGCGGCACCTGTTCGAGCATGTAGCGGAATGTTTTCATTCGCTTGCGCAATTCATGCCGGTCCTCCGGCAGCAGTGCGGATAGCCGGTCGCAGGCCTCGGCGATGGCATTCCATGCTTCGTCGAGAATGGGTGCCGCCTGATTTTCCAGCGGTTTCAGGCCGCGCTTGCGGCGTTGCTTTCCATGAGGCTGCCAGCCGCCAAGGGCGGCAAGCCGCAACAGCCAGATTGCCATGCCAGTCGCACCGGCGCGACGAAGGGCGACCCGCGTCTCCGCCCGCATCGCTGCCCTATGCTCTTCAAGAGGGGCGGCAAGCCCGGGCGCATGCGCCACGAGGTCGGCAACGAGCACGTCCGTATCCCGCAGGGGTGAGACGATGCGGCCCAGGCTCCGGGCTTCGGCATTGATCCGGCGTGCGGTGGCGCGATCGAGATGACGACCATGCAGTTTGACGAGGGCGCGCAGACGCCTGAGCGAAACACGCAGCTGGTGCGGGCCTTCCGGATCGTCGGACACATGGATCAAGTGCAGATTCTGGGCAATGGCGGGCGCAAGTGCGGCAAGCGCCGTACCAAAGGCTTCGGCGCTGCCTGTCCCGCGCTGGGGCGGAACCGGCTTGCTGCCCAGTGCCGCCGGCTCAACGCTCTTGCCGGATGCCAGCGCATGGCCACGCGCGGCCTTGCTGCCGATGGAAAGCCAGGCGGACGTGCCCGAAAGCAGGCGCGCGGAAAGATCGAACAGCGCTGCCGGGGTGCCCCCGAGCAGCTCGAATTCGATTTCCAGAATGGGCGCCGTGCGCACACCGGCTAGGATGCTCCCGCGATCCAGCGCCACTTCGACAAGGGCGTGCGGCTCGGCGATACGCCAGATGCCGCGCCGCACACGCGTCTCGAAGACAAGCGGCAGCGGCTTTCGATCTGTCAGTTTGGCAATCCGGTTGCGAAGCGTGCGGTCCGGAATGGCATCGATCTTCGGCTTCAGGCCGCGAATGCTGCAATCAACCTCGCGCACTTGCTGGAAGCCGCCGACGACCGCCCGCCCGTCCTTCACGGTCTGAACGGATTTTCCGCCTTCACGCCGCACCCTCAGGGCAATGCCATGCGCCTTCAGGGCAAAATCCGGCGTATCATGATAAAGTGTGCGCAGTTGCGCCTGTGACAGGGCCGGACCGTGCTGCCGGCCGAGCATGCGGCCAACAAACGAAGCATCGGCCGCCGTAAGGCCTGCCTTGAATTCTATCTCGGTGCCGCTCACGGCCCGCAGGCTAGTGGATGCGGACATGGGCCGCAACAGCTTCGGCCCGGCTTCATGCCTGCTCGTCTATTCCCGCACGATCAGGATGTTGGTGCGGGCCGTCGCGATCAGTCGGCTGCGTTCATCCTGCCAGGCTTCCACCCGCACATTGGCAACCCTGCGGCCCATGCGCATGATCTCGGCGGCGGCATGGGTGGTCACCATCTGCCCCTCGCGCAGATAATCAACAGTCACGTTCACGGGCTTCATCTGTGCGGGGTCCTCGCCCAGCGCCTGCCGAACGGCAAGATTGGCGGCAATTTCCATCAGCCCGGCGACCGAACCACCGTGCAGCCGGCCGGGCGAACCGATAAGGTGCACGGCAAACGGCATCGACAGCACGCCATCCGCATAATCGAGGCCCAGCATGCGGGCATAGGGCGGCAACTGGATCATGGCTTGCCCGTGAACATGAAGGTGCCGGCCACATGGGCGACTGGGTGGTCAGGGTCTCCGTCGTGGGCGATGCCGCGCACGAAGGCCACACGCTTCGTCAGCTTGTAGCATTCGGCCCTGCCAAAGACGGCAAGTCCGGGCGTTGCCGGGCGCAGATAATCGCAGCGCAGGTCGAGCGTCGCGTGCGGCTCGAAGCGGCCGATGCGGATGTAAACGGACATGCCAGCCGCCGTGTCCATCAGGGAAAATATGGCGCCGGATGCGATGACCCCGGTTTCCGGATAGGCCACCAGGCTCTCGGCATAGGGCATGCGCAGTTCGACCCAGTCCTTGCCGGCCTGTTCATAGGCGATACCAAGGGAATCGAAATGCGGCACTGTCTTCATGAGGCGGGCGAAGAAACGCTCGCGCTTTCCGGGGTCGTCGAGCAATCGTTCCGTCATGCCACCAGTCTCCGGGCTGCCTCGCGAACGCGGGAGATCATGTTCGGCAGCCCCTGTGTCCGGTTGGAGGAGAGATGCTGTCTGAGGCCGAGGCGCTCGATGGCGCCCTCGAAATCCGTTTTCAGCACTTCGGCCGGGGTCTTTCCATCCGCCATGGCCACCACCAGCGCCACGATACCCTTGGTGATGGCGGCATCGCTGTCTGCCTGGAAACCCAGCTGCCCGTCTTTCGGAACGGGATAGACCCAGACATTGGCCGAGCAACCCGGCACACGCGTTGCCGGCGTCTTCAGCGCCGGCTCCATGGGCGGGAGCTGCCTGCCAAGCCCGATAAGGAAGGCGTAACGCTCGTCCCAGTCGAGCGCGGCCTCCCATTCCTCTTCGATGTGCTGAAAGGACGGTAGCATGGAATCCGGATAGGCCCGGCGGCGGCGGGCTTCAACCCGCTTGATGCGGGCCTTCGCCGGTGCGGCGTTCCGTATGCCCCGCCTTGCCAGGCTCGCCGGCAGCCGGCTGGCGCAGGCTCTCGATCTCGGCTGTCAGCCTCAGGGCCGGGTCCGTCACCAGCTTTTCCAATGTGGCCACCCGCTCATTCAGCCGGCTGATATCGCGGCGCAGGGCCTGGGTTTCATCCGGAACACCCATCCGCACATAGGGATTGTTGGGCGAAAAACGTTCCCAGCGGCGCGTCTCCCGGTTCCAGCGCCCGCCCCGCATCACCTGCCCGATCACCACGATGGCAGTGATGATGACGATGGCTTCCCAGAAATCCATGCCCCCCTGCCCCTTCAGTTGTTGCCGGTATCGCCGCTGCCAAGGCGGTCGATCTCGTCGGCAAGCGCGATCCGCCTGTCGGTCGCAATCCGCTCGAGCACGGCGACGCGGGCTTCAAGCTTCTCGATCCGTATCCGCGCGTCATCGCTGATCTCTGCGCCCCGCCGCTCCACCAGATCCATGCGGCGATCCTGTACGGCGCGCCAGTTCTTCATCACGATGGAGATGATCGGGATCATCAGCGCCAGGATCGGGATTATAAGTGCGAGACTTTGCTTCATTGACGTCCACCCCCCCATTCCGCCGGCGGTGGGCCCCTGCCCCCGCCGGCCTGTTGACCTGCCTGCCTGTTTCCGGTCTTCAGCAGCCAGCTTCAGCTGTGCCGCAGCTCGTCGATTTCACGGGCCAGGCGATGGTTGCTGCTGGTGTATTGCACCTCGATCTCGCGAAGCCTGCGATCGATGTCCCGGAAGGTCGAGCGGACTTCCCGGATCGACCGGCCTGGCGCGGCGCGGGTTTTCTGCCAGAACTGCCTGTCTTCGGGGTCCGCTTCTTCCGAGACATAGAGGCTGGCGGGCTTCGGGTCTGCAATCCAGCCGATCACGAGATAGGCGATCAGCGGGAAGGGAAATCCGAAGATGGTGGCAAGCACCACGCCAACCCTGATCCAGAGGACATCGAAGCCGGTGTAGTCGGCGATCCCGGCGCAAACCCCCATGAAGCGGGCATTGCGCTTGTCGAGGTAGAAGCCTGTGCGGCGTGCCATGTCAGATATCCTTCCTGAGGGCTTGCGGCCAGGGGTCTGCTGCGCGCTGATCCTGCGGCCTGAATTCGGGTTGATGAAGCTCGGCGAGACGTGGCGTGCTGCCCGTTTCCCCGGCTGTCCGGTCGGCGGCGATGATCCGTTCGATGCTTGTCATCCGGTCATCGAGCCTGCGGGCGATGTCATGGAGATCGTCGAGAAGATCCTCATCCTCGCGGGTGAGCGAACTCGCCTGCTTCCACTTCGTGACATAGTGCAGGATCAGCCAGGGCAGACCCACGAAGAGGATCGCAATGGCGGTCACTGGAACAATGGCTTCTATGGCGTCCATGGGTCAGACTCCCTTTCCGGGTCGCCGGCTCAGGGCCGGGATTTCAGCCGCGCCTTCAGCTCGGCAAGCTCGGCGGCCACGGCATCCGTTGCGCGCAGCTCGGAGATTTCTTCCTCCAGGCTCTTCTGCACCGGGGCCAGATCATAGGCTTCCGCCTGTCCTTCGGCCATGTCCACCCTGCGCTCGATCAGTTCGAAGCGGGAGAAGGCTTCCTCCACGCGGGCACCGCGCGTCATGGCGCGCACGCGGGCGCGGTTCTGCGCCGTCTCCAGCCGCGCCATCAGCGCATTCTGCCGCGAGCGGGCTTCACGCAGCTTGGCTTCCAGCTTCGAGATGTCGTCCTCATGGGCGCGAAGCTGCTCGTCGAGCGCTTCCATCTCCGCCGTCAGCATGGCTGCCGTCTGGCCCACCTTCTGCTTTTCCATCAGGGCTGCGGCGGCAAGATCCTCGCGGTCCTTGGAAAGGGCAAGTTCGGCCTTTTCCGCCCAGCCGGCCTGCGCATGTTCCAGC
>CAYMZC010000140.1:0-6477 GCA_964394815.1 uncultured Sandaracinobacter sp.
CCGATCTTCCTCGATGTGCGCAAGCGCGCTCTGACGCTGACGCTTGCCCGGAACGTCGCGCCGCGCGAAACCCCGCCCGATCTCTGGCTGCTGGCGGCGCCCATCCGGCGGGAACGCTATGAATGGATCGTCGAGAAGGCGACCGAGCTTGGCGTGGCGCGAATCCAGCCGGTGCTGACCGAGCGGACCAACCGCGAGCGCCTCAACCTCGACCGGCTGCGCGCCCATATGGTGGAGGCCGCCGAACAGTGCGAGCGCACGGCGCTTCCCGAGCTTTCTGCCCCCGTTCCGCTCGCCGGGCTTCTCGATGGCTGGCAGCCCGGCCGCCAGCTTCTCTTTGCTGATGAAGAGGGCGGGGCGCCCATGGCAAGCCTGTCGCCGCGCCTTCCGGCTGCCCTTCTGATCGGGCCTGAGGGCGGCTTTTCGCCGGCCGAGCGCGCGGCGATCCTGCGGGTTGACGGCGTGGCCAGGCTTTCGCTTGGCCCGCGCATCCTGCGCGCCGATACGGCTGTCGTTGCCGCCATTGCCCAGTTCCAGGCGGTCGCGGGCGCCTGAGCGCTGCTCGAATCCGTCTGGCGCATGCAGCGGCGCGCGGCTAAGGCCGGCCCATGAGCAACAAGAGCGAAACCGCCGGCGACAGCGCGCCGATCAGCGGCATGGACGACATGATCGCCCTGTTCGAGGGCGGCGAGAAGCCGCGCGAAAGCTGGCGGATCGGCACCGAACATGAAAAATTCGTGTTCCGCCTGAAGGATCATCGCGCCCCCTCCTATGAAGAGGCGGGCGGAATCCGCGACCTGCTCATGGCCTTCACGCGCCATGGCTGGGAACCGGTGGAAGAGGGCGGCAAGGTCATTGCCATGAAAGGCCCGGATGGCAGCCTGAGCCTTGAGCCGGCCGGCCAGTTCGAGCTTTCCGGCGCGCCGCTGGAAACGCTGCACCAGACCTGCGAGGAAACCGGCCGCCATCGCCAGCAGTGCCTGGAGATCGGGGCCGAACTCGGCCTCGGTTTCCTCGGGCTCGGCTTTCACCCGACGGCTGCGCGCGCCGATCTGCCCGTCATGCCCAAGGGCCGCTACGCCATCATGCTGCGCCACATGCCGCGCGTTGGCAGCCTTGGCCTCGACATGATGCTGCGCACCTGCACGGTCCAGACCAACCTCGACTATGCCGGCGAAGCGGACATGGTGCGGAAGTTCCGGGTCTCGCTCGCCCTGCAGCCGCTGGCGACAGCGCTGTTCGCCAACTCCCCCTTCACCGAGGGCAGGCCCAATGGCTTCCTGTCCTTCCGCAGCCATATCTGGACGGATACGGACCCGGCGCGCACGGGCATGCTGCCCTTCGTCTTCGACGAGGGCTTCGGCTATGAGCGCTATGCCAACTATGCCCTCGATGTGCCGATGTACTTCGTCTATCGCGACGGCCGCTACATCGATGCAGCGGGCCAGAGCTTCCGCGACTTTCTCGAAGGCCGCCTGCCGGCGCTGCCCGGCGAAAGGCCGACCATCGGTGACTGGAAGGATCATCTTTCCACCGCCTTCCCCGAAGTGCGCATGAAAAGCTATCTCGAGATGCGGGGCGCGGATTCCGGCCCGCAATCCCGGATCTGCGCGCTGCCGGCCCTGTGGGTCGGCCTGCTTTACGACCAGGTTTCGCTGGATGCGGCCTGGGATCTGGTGAAGGGCTGGTCGATCGAGGGCCAGCAGCAGATGCGCGATGAGGTGCCGCGGCTGGCGCTTGGTGCTGCGGCCCCCGATGGCCGGCTGCTGCGCGCCCTTGCGAAAGAGGTGCTTGCGATCGCCGGCGACGGCCTCGACCGTCGTGCCCGGCAGAACGGAATCGGGGACAGCGAATCCGGTTTCCTCAGCCCCCTTCACGAAATCGCGGAAAGCGGCCTTACCTTCGCTGACCGCCACCTCGAAGCCTTCCACGGCCGCTGGGGCGGCAAGATCGACCCGATCTGGGACGAAGCGCTTTTCTGAGGCCCATCAGGGGGCGCCATTTACAGGTGCCCCCTTGCAGATATCTCCTTCAACGCGCTGCGATGGCGTAAAGCGCGATCGCGGCGGCGTTGGAGACGTTCAGGCTTTCCACCGTTCGGCGGATGAGCAGCCGTGCCACCACGTCGCAATGTTCGCGGGTGTTGTGGCGCATGCCTTCGCCTTCCGCGCCCAGCACGAGGGCGATGGGGGCAGGCGTGAGCGCTTCGGCCAGCGGCAGGTCTGCCTCTCCGGCAAGGCCAACGCGCCAATAGCCCGCTTCGGCGATTTCATCGAGCGCGCGGGCAAGGTTCACCACCCTTATCCAGGGCAGGATTTCGAGCGCGCCGGAAGCCGCCCGCGCCAGCGCACCGGATTCGGGCGGGCTGTGGCGATCCTGGGTGATGATGGCGCGCGCCCCGAAGGCCGCGGCCGAGCGGATGATGGCCCCGACATTGTGCGGGTCTGTCACCTGATCGAGAAGGACGAGGGGGGCCATCGGGTCCGGATCGGAAAGCACCTCGTCGAGCCAGGGGTCTTCGAGCGGCTCGAGTTCGAGCACGAGGCCCTGATGCGGCGCATCGTGCGGCACGAGGCGGGCGAGATCCTGCGCATCCCCATATTGCACCTGCAACCCTTCAGGAATGACGATCTTCGCCAGTTCCTCATGGGTGCCGTAAAGCTTGCGCAGTTTGCGCTCGGGGTTGTCGAGCGCTGCATAGACGGCATGGCGTCCATAGAAACGCGGGCGGTTCGGATCGGGGCGGTTGGCGGTCCCGTGGCGCTTGTTCGGTCGTCGTCCCATGGCCCGCCCTTAGCAGGAAAGCCGGCCTTGGACAGCCGAAAGCAAAGGGGTGGCCGTGCAGCCGCGACAGCCGCGCTTCAGAGCTTCAGGGCTTCAGGGCTTCAGGGCTTCAGGGCTTCGCCCATCGCCGCAGCAGATTGTGATAGACATGCACAAGCCGGTCGATGTCTCGGTCATCCGGCGCACGCCCCGCCGAAAGCGACTGGATCGACTGGTCGAGATCGAAGAGCAGGGCGCGGGCAGAGGTGTCCGCGACAGCGCTCTGCATCCATGTGATGGCGCAGATGCGCTGGCCGCGCGTTACCGCTGTCACCTGGTGCAGGCTGGAGGATGGGTAGAGCACCATGTCCCCGGCTTCGAGCTTCACTGCCTGTGCGCCGAACTGTTCCTCGATCAGCAGTTCGCCGCCATCATAGTCTTCCGGGTCGCTCAGGAAGAGGGTGGCGGAAAGATCGCTTCGGATGCTGAGGCCGGAGCCGGGCAGCCGCATGAGGGCTGCGTCGCTGTGCGTGCCGTAATGGCCGCCACTCTGATAGAGGTTGAAGACAGGCGGCCAGATCTTTTCGGCAAGCGATGCCGACAGGAAGAGGGCGTTGTGGCCCAGACGGCGCAGGATTTCCGTGCCCAGCCGGCGGCCCAGTTCGTCCTGCAGGTCGAGCTGCAGGTTCTGCTTCACCGCGACCGAGCGCGTTCCGGCGGTCTGATTGCCGTCGATCCATGCCGCGCCTGCCAGTTCCTTGCGGAACCGCAGAACCTCGTCCCTGTCGAGCAGCTTTTCGATGATGGTGAGCATGTCGCTTGGCTCCTGAATGGGGCTCCTGAATGGGGTGGCGTCGATGTGGCTGGGAGGACGTCGGGGGCAGACCGGGCTGCCCCCGCGCCACAGGATCAGAACCGGCCTGTCAGCGTCAGCATCGCGCGGCGTTCATCCCCCTTGTAAAGGAAATGGCCGCTCTGATAGCCGGCGAGATAATAATCCGCGTTGCTCAGGTTGGTGATGTTCACCCGCGCCGAGATATTTTCGCTGAATTTGTAGGAAGCGAAGGCGTCGAACGTCCAGTAGGACGGGATGCGGTAGGTATAGACGCCAAGCGCCGTATCATAGCGTGCGGCCGCATCGGGTTGTCCGGCGAACATTGCGCTCTTGTAGGTGGCGCCGCCCCCGAAGGCGAAGGCGTCGCTGAGCTGATAGCGCAGCTGCGCATTCGCCTGTGTGTCGGCGAAGTTGCTGAGCTTGCGGCCGATCGTTGCAGCATTGCCGGATTCGAGGATTTCGGATTCCATCACAGTGATGCCGACCTGACCACTCAGCCGTGCGGTGATGTTGCCGACAAGGCCCAGCTCGAGTCCGCGCACACGGTTCTTGCCGGTGTTGAGGCTGCCGCCCGTGCTGTAGCCGTCACCGGCGGATTCGAAGACATCGGACTTGGTGATCTGGAAGGCTGCAGCCGTCAGCAGGAGCTGGTTGTCGAACAGGTCGGCCTTGACCCCAAGTTCAAGATTTTCCGTGCCCTCGGGGCGGCCATCACCGATGTCGGTTCCCTCCGCCACGCAGATGCCGCCATAGCCGCAGTTGCCGCCAAGGTCGGATTCACCACCGTTGATCGACTTTGCCGTGCCCCAGTTGAAGTAGAGATAGACATTCTCGACCGGCTTCACGCCGATGCCGGCATGGCCGTTCCACAGCGTGTCGCTGTAGCGATAGTCCGTCCTGTTTCCACTGCTCAGCACGGCGTTGCTGTAGGTGAAGGCATCCACCCGCACACCGCCGTGAACGGACAGCCAGGGCGTGATGTCCACCGTGTCCATCAAATAGACCGACAGGGTTTCGACATTCCAGTCGCTGTCGATGACACCGAAGCTGATGTCGCGTTGCAGGATATTGTGGATGTCGCCCACACTGACCTGCCGGTTGGCGTCGGTGATGCACCAGCCCGGCTGCAGCCCGCCGCGCCCGGCAACAGTGCAGTTGGAGGGGCCGTTCGTCGTCAGATTGTAGGTGCCATTGGCGACGCGAAGGTCGGAATATTCCGCCCCGGTCACCAGATTGTGCCTTATTCCGCCTGTCCTGAAGTCGGCGATCAGGTTGAGCTGGTTGACGAAATAGTCGACCGACTGGTTGCCCTGGTGGGTGCTGAGCGTCAGCGGCCCGTAGCTGCCTGTCGCCGGATCATAGGCGCCGCCGCGCAGGCCCGTCAGCACATAGCCGTTCGACGTTTCCCCGTAGCGCGTCGCGTTCCGGATGGTGAAGCCCTCGAATGGCGCAAGCGTGATGCTGGCCGTGACGCTGTCCACATCGGATTCGAGAAAATCCTCGGACTGGGCGTAGTTGGGCACATCGTCCCACGGGCGGTAGACTGTCACGTTGCCGGGGCCTGTTCCGGTCGGGCGGGGCACATAGCCGCCAAGGTCCGGCAGGTCTTCGGCTGTCAGGTGATAATAATCCAGCACAAGCTTGAAGCTGTCACTGGGCTGGTAGGCTGCCGACAGGGCCGCGCCGATGCGCTCCCGGTCGGAAAAGCCGCGCCCGGGAATGTCCTCATGGCCATAGAGAAGGTTGGCGCGGACGGCGAGGCTCTCCGAAAGGGGAAGGTTGCTGTCGAGCGTGACGCGGTAATAATTGTCGGTGCCAAGGCCGGCGTCGACGCGATGGAAGCCATGGTCCGTGCTTGCCTGCTTTGTGATTGCGTTCACTGCGCCGCCAGTCGCGCCGCGCCCGGCGAAGGACGAACTCGGGCCCTTGGTGATTTCGATCTGGTCGACCACGAAGGTTTCCCGCGTGGTCATGCCCGGGTCGCGAAGCCCGTCTACAAAGACGTCGCTTCGCGCTTCATGGCCGCGGATGATGTAACGGTCCCCGAAGGCATTGCCATTTTCGCCCGTGCCAAGGGCGATGCCCGGCTGGCTGACGAGAACTGCGCGCAGGTCGCTGACGCCCTGTTCCTCGATCCGGGCTTCGGTGAGCACGGTGATGGTGGCCGGGGTTTCGGCCAGCGGCTTCACCCGGCGCACGTCGCCGGAAGTCCGCGCCTTGTAGGGCGCGCCCCTCTGGGTATTGGTGTTGATGTCCGCCGTCGAATCCTCGATCTTCAGCGTGTCCAGTTCCACTTCCTCGGCATTCTGGGCCTGCACCGGGCTTGCAAGCACGGCCGCAGTGACACCAAGGGCACGCAGGCTGACAGGGCGAAGCACCCGGCCTTTCGGGCTGTTCATCAAAAACATTCCTTTCTTCAGTATGTTCGAAGCGAATAGTCGATCGGCAGGGACAGGGTGATGCTGTCCTGCCGCATGGATTTCGGGAAGGGCGGCAAGGGGGAGACCCGGTGCATCAGGTCCAGCGTCGCCAGGTCGAGCCGTTCGTGGCCGCTGCTGCGCTTGATGGACACGGCAGATACATCGCCATTGCGCGCCACCGTGAAGCGGACAGTGACGATGCCCTGTTGCCGCGCCTTCTTCGCTTCCGCCGGATAGGTCTTCCGGCGGTTCAGATGCGCGCTGACCATGGAGAAATAGTCGGCCTGGCGCTGTCTGGCCTTCGGGTCGCTGCCAGGGGCTTCGCCGGGTTCGCCTTCGGTTCCCGAAGCGAGCCCTGTGGCCACCGGACCTGTGCCTGGGCCGGGCGGCGTGACGGCCTGAACGCCTGCCGTGGGCTGCGACGCTGTGGTCGGGATCCGGGCAAGGGGTTGCGTGACC
>CAYMZC010000141.1:0-6429 GCA_964394815.1 uncultured Sandaracinobacter sp.
GAAGCTTTCGAAAGAGACGGGCGCATGCCGAACATTCTTCTGGTCGATGATGATCCCGGTATCAGGGATGTCGTGTCGGATTTCCTGTCGCGACACGGGTTCGACGTGGAAACCGCCGAGGACGCTGCCGCGATGGACCGGGTGATGGCCAGCGCGGCAAAACCCTTCGACCTCGTCGTCCTCGACCTCATGATGCCCGGCGAACATGGGCTGGAAGTGGCACGGCGCCTGTCCGGCCCGGGCGGTCCGGCCATCATCATGCTCTCGGCCATGGGAGAAGACAGCGACCGGATCGTCGGGCTTGAAGTGGGCGCCGATGATTATCTCGCCAAGCCCTGCAACCCGCGCGAGCTTCTGGCCCGAATCCGCGCCGTGCTGCGCCGCCGCCACGAGCCTGTCGCCGAGGTGCAAGGGGTGATCGCGGAATTTGCCGGCTGGACGCTCGATCTCGTCCGCCGCGAACTGACTTCGCCCGAAGGCGTTCTCATCACCCTTTCGGATGGCGAATTCTCGCTGCTGCGGGTCTTCGTGGAAAATCCGCAGAAAGTCCTCACGCGGGACCAGTTGCTCGATCTTGCCCGTGGCCGCGAGAACGAGACCTACGACCGCGCCATCGACGTGCAGATCAGCCGTCTGCGGCGCAAGCTGGATGGCGCCGGCCGCGCCCATGAAGAGCTGATCCGCACGGTGCGGAACGAAGGCTATATGTTCACGCCGCGCGTCGTTCGCCGCTGACTGGCGACGGACCGGGGGCACAGCGCGTGACGCCCATGCCGGAAACGCCTGTGGCCAGTGCCGCGCGCGGCGCGCGCACGGAAGCGCCGAAGAACACACCGCCCGGCCGCCTGCCCGGCCGGCGGGACGTGCCAAGCTCCCTCTTCACGCGTATCTTCGCCCTGGTGTTGACGACTGTCGCTGTCGCCCAGCTCATCACCATGGCGTTGCTGGCCCTTCTGGCCGATGCCCCGCCCCAGGCCATCGGCATCGCTGAACTCACCCGCGCGATCGAGGCCGGCAGCGGCAAGGGGCTGATCTTTCGCCCTGTCGCAGCCCCGCCCCCGCGTGACCCCTCCGATGGCCCGGCCGCCATGCGGCTGGAGGCCGCCATCGCCACGCGCCTCGGGCGCGCGACGGAGGACATCGCAGTCTCCCTCGCCGGCGTACAGGACGGAAAGTTCGTGGAAATCTACACCGTCCCCGAAGGCGGTGGCCCGCCCATGGCGGAACCGGCGCTCATCGGCCGCTTCCGGATCGCGGTGCTTGGCGATGATGGCGGCTGGGTCCTGATCGAGCCGAAAGACGACGGCCCATTCGACAGCCGCGAACGCCAGTTCCTGCTGCTCTTCCTGCTCGGCGCCATCGCCATGCTGCCCGTGGCATGGATCTTCGCCAAAAGGCTGTCCGATCCTTTCGGCCAGTTTGCCGATGCCGCCGAGCGGCTCGGCCGCGATCCGAACACCCAGCCCCCGAACATCATCGGCCCGACGGAGGTGATCCGCGCGTCGGACGCCTTCCGCAAGATGCAGCAACGCCTCCAGGCCTATGTCACCGACCGGACGCAGATGCTTGCGGCCATCGCCCATGATCTTCGCACCCCCCTCACCCGGCTGGCCTTCCGCATCGAGTCCATCGATGACCCGACCCGCAGCGCGCTGGCGTCCGATGTCGCGGAGATGAAGGCGATGGTGAACGCCACCATGGATCTCGCCAAATCGGAAAGCCGCCCGTCTGACAGGCAGCGGCTGGAACTTGGCTCGCTTGTCGAGAATGTGGCCGACAACATGGCCCTGACCGGCCGCAAGGTCAGCGCCGAGGCCGGAGAAACGCTGGTGGTCGACGGGGATCCCCTTGCCCTCCGCCGGCTGTTCAGCAACCTGCTGGAAAACGCCGAGAATTACGGCAGGGTCGCGCATGCGAAGGTCTGGCGCGACGGCGACATGGCCGTGGTGGACATCGAGGACGAAGGCCCCGGCATCCCGGAGGGCGAGGAGGAGCGCGTGTTCGAGCCCTTCTACAGGCTCGAACGCTCGCGCAATCGCGAAACCGGCGGTATCGGGCTGGGGCTGGCTGTCGTTCGCACCATCGCGCGTGCCCATGGCGGCGACGTGGAGCTGAAGAACCGGCCGATTGGGGGGCTGCGCGCGCGGGTCACGCTGCCCCTGGCCAGTTCGGCAGCGCCGAACACAGACCGCAAACGCCGCTGAACCGGCCGGTCAGCCGGCGATGAGCGCCTGCTCGACCTGCGCCCAAAGGGCGGCGAAGGCCCGCGCCGGCTGGCTTCCGGGCTGGACAACCGCTACCGGTGCCTGGCGCACAGCCATGGCCTCGATTGCGGCGGAATAGGGGATCCGGAGCCGTTCGGGGTGGCGCGCCACGGTTTCGCGGTGCAGCTTCCGCCGCGCGTCCACCATGCTCCAGACAGCCAGCACCGGCGGCCGGCCGCCATGGTGCTTGAGAAGTTCCGCGCGCAACTGCTCTTCCGCACGTTCCGAAAGCGGCGATGGCAGCAGCGGCGTGACAATGAGATCGACCGCGCGGAACAGTCTGTCCGCAAGTTCGGACAGCCCTGGCGGACAGTCGATGATCACCCGGTCATAGGATTCCGACAGCGACTTCAGATGCTTCTTCAGCTGCTTCAGCTTGTCGGACTGGGCAAGATCCCCCTCCACCCGGCGCAGGCTCCGGTCGGCGGGCAGAACGTCGAGATTGGGAAATTCGCTCGACAGGATAGGATCGGCAATGTTGCGATCACCCGCGACGGCCGCGCGCGCCTTCACGCCGGCCTTGGGCGCCAGCTTCAGCAGATAGGTGGCCGCCCCTTGCGAATCGAGATCCCAAAGCAGGGTCCGCCTGCCACCCGTAGTCGCCGCCGCATGGGCAAGGTTCACGGCCGTCGCGGACTTTCCAACCCCACCCTTGATCGAAAAGACCGCGATCGCCTTCATCGGATCAGGCGGCGAGCGCCAGGATGAGCCGGTCGCGCATGGCCATCAGGGATGAGAGCGGCACAACGACCGAATCCCCGCCCGAGGCTTCCGCCCGCCGGGTGCCGCCAGCAGGCGCGCGGGCTATGGTCGCCACCGCCGTCGCAGGCGCGCCCGCAGGCGGCGCGGTCTTTGCGGCAGTCTCGTCACCGGGCACGATGGCAAGGCGCGTGGTTGCCCGCGTGCCGGGCTTGCGCGGCACGACCGCCGCGCCTTCCGCAATGGCGACAAGATTCGCAGCGCCATTTTCGGTAATGAGCTTCCTGACCCCCTTCACCGTGAAACCATCCTGGTGAAGCAGCTTGTGAAGCGCGGATGCGAAGGCGACATCTGCAGGGCGATAATAGCGCCGGTTGCCGCCGCGCTGCAGGGGCTTCAGTTCGGGAAAGCGGGTTTCCCAGAAGCGCAGCACATGCTGCGGCACCCCCAGAAGCTCGGAGACTTCGCGGATGGTGCGGAACGCCGCCGGATCCTTGCCGGACGAGTCGATGGCGGTTCCGGTGGCAGGCTTCGCGCGGCGCCCGCGCCGTGCCGGCTTTTCGCCCGCCTCGGCTTCGCCCGCCTCGGCTTCCACGTCGCCCAGGGACGCGGCTTCAGTCACGGCTTCGGCCGTGCCGGCGGGTGCGTTCTTCTCTTCGGTGTCAGCAGCGGCTCCGCGCCGGCCACTCGTACTTCGCGCCATCAGTCGTTGATCCTCTGCCGCAGCAACTGGCTCGGGCGGAAGGTCAGCACCGTGCGGGGCTGGATGGGAACCTCGACGCCCGTCTTGGGGTTGCGGCCGACCCTGAGGCCCTTGCGGCGCAGCATGAAGCTGCCGAAGGAGGAAAGCTTCACATTGCCGCCCGAAAGCAGCGCCTCGGCAACCGTGTCGAGCACCTGCTCGACCAGTTCCGCCGATTCGGCGCGCGAGAGGCCTATCGCGCGATGCAGTTCATCCGCGAGGTCTGCGCGCGTGAGGGTGGGCACCATCTTGCCCGCCTTGGTCTGCGATCCGGCCATCCGCCCCATCCTTCCGCAAAGAGGCCAATCAATAGCGTGGCTTGGCTCAATGCTTTATCATGCCGACAAAGCAGCTTCAGGGCAAGGCATATCCTGCCTGCCCCCGGCATTGCGGCATGGCGAAGGGATCAGAAGCGCAGCAGCACAGCGCCCCAGGTGAAGCCGCCGCCCATGGCTTCCAGAAGGCAGAGATCACCCGGGCGGATCCGGCCATCGCGCACGGCGGCATCGAGCGCCAGCGGAACCGATGCGGCCGAGGTGTTGGCGTGGCGGTTCACCGTCACCACCATCTTCTCGGGCGGGAGGCCGAGCTTGCGCGCCGTCGCTTCGAGAATCCGGGCATTGGCCTGGTGTGGAACAAGCCAGTCGAGGTCGGCCGCCGTCACGCCGCCGGCCTCCAGAACTTCCTCGGTCACGTTCGCCAGATTCTGGACGGCGTGGCGAAACACCTCGCGCCCCTTCATCCTGAGCTTGCCGACGGTGCCGGTGCTTCCCGCCCCGCCATCGACATAGAGAAGATCGCCATGGCGGCCGTCGGCGTGCAGGCGGCTGACAATGATGCCCCGCTCGCCTTCGTCCCGCGCTTCGAGGACCACGGCGCCCGCTCCGTCACCGAAGAGCACGGCGGTGGTTCGGTCCTCCCAGTCGAGGATGCGGCTGAAAAGTTCCGCGCCGATCACCAGCGCGCGGCTGTAGGGGCCAGTCTTCAGCAGGCTGTCGGCGATCGAGAGCGCATAGACAAAGCCGGTGCATACCGCTGCCACGTCAAAGGCGGCGCCGCGCGTGATGCCGAGGCGCGCCTGCACCTTCGTCGCGGTTGCGGGGAAGGTGCTTTCGGGTGTCGCGGTGGCCACGATCACGAGATCGATGGCGTCAGCGCCCAGCCCGGCGGCGGCGAGCGCCGCCTCGGCGGCCTCGACGGCGAGATCGGAGGTGACAACCTGCGGTTCGGCGATGCGCCGTTCGCTTATGCCGCTACGCTCGACTATCCAGTCGTCGCTGGTGTCGAGACGTTCGGCGAGGTCGGCATTGGAAACGATACGCGGCGGCAACGCGCCGCCCGTGCCGACGATGACGGATCTGCGGGACATCTCTAACCTCAGGCTGCGTTGGCGGTGGAGCCGGGGGCTCCGGGCCGATGGGCGGCGAAATTGGCCATGTCGGCCTGGATACGGGCGTGGATGTCCTGTGTCACCAGGTCGTGTGCGACTCCGATGGCATTGGCGAATCCCTTGATGTTGGCGCCGCCATGGCTTTTCACCACGATGCCGTTCAGACCCAGGAAAACCGCGCCATTGTGATTGTTGGGATCGATATGATCCTTGAGCGCCCGCAGCGCCGAGCGGGACAGGAGATAGCCCAGCTTCGAAAGCCAGGATGCGCGGAAGGCGTCAGCGAGCAGGCCCGTCACCAGGCGCGCCGTGCCCTCGGCGGTCTTCAGCGCGATGTTTCCGGAAAAACCGTCGGTCACGATGACATCGGTATCGCCCTGCGCAATGCCATTGCCCTCGACATTGCCGAGGAAATCGAGCGGCAGCTCGACGGCGGCTGTGCGCAGAAGCTGGGCGGCATCTCGAATCGATTCGGTGCCCTTCATTTCTTCCTCGCCGATGTTGAGGAAGGCGACCTTGGGGCGCTCCAGCCCCAGGACGGTGCGGGCGAAGGCAGCGCCCATCACGGCGAACTGCACGAGATTCTCGGCATCGCACTCGGTGTTGGCGCCAAGATCGAGGACGACCGAATCGCTTTTCATCGTGGGCATGAGGGCCACGAGCGCCGGCCGGTCGATTCCGTCCATGGTGCGCAACGCCAGCTTGGCCATGGCCATCAGCGCCCCGGTATTCCCGGCGGAAACACAGGCCAGTGCATCGCCCTGCTTCACCGCATCGATGGCAAGACCCATGGATGTCGTGCGGGCACGGCGAATCGCATGGCTCGGCTTGTCGCTACCAAGCACGACTCCATCGACATGGATGATCTCGGCTTCGGCAGCGACACGCGGCGCCGAAGCAAGGGCGTCACGGATGACTTGCTCCTGCCCGTAAATGCGGAAGCGGATATCCGGGTAGCGCTCACGCGCAAGTTCTGCCCCGGCGATAACCACCGGGGGGCCAATGTCACCACCCATTGCGTCCAGGGCGATCACGGGGGTGCTTTGCTTTGCGGACCTGTTCACGGCCTTTGCCTAGCCTTCATGCCCGCGCCGCCGCAAGCGCCCCCCTGCATCACAGGCGGGCGTCAGTCCGCCTGGGCGATCACTTCGCGGCCGTCGTAGAAACCGCAGGACGGGCAGATGTGGTGCGGAAGCTTCAGCTCGCCGCAGTTGCTGCATTCCTGCGGAACAACGGCGGTCAGCGCGTGGTGGCTGCGCCGCATGTTACGCTTGGAAGGCGAAGTCTTGCGCTTGGGGACTGCCATGAGGCACCTTCTTCTTGATGTCTGTCGG
>CAYMZC010000142.1:0-6362 GCA_964394815.1 uncultured Sandaracinobacter sp.
CCGCCTGCAGGGCCTGCGCGCGGCCGAGGCGCAGGCTGCAGCCCGCGCCAGCGCGCTCGAGGCCTCGATCGAGCGGCTGGACGCCGAAGGGGCGAGCGCCATTGCCGAGGCCGAATCCGCGAGCGAGGCCGTTTTGGCCCTGCCGGACAGCAGCGCCGCCGCCCAGAGGGCGGGCGAGGCCCGGCGCGCAGCCGACAGGGCGCGGGCAATCCTTGCCGAAGCGCGCGCCGATGCTGCCGAACTGGAACGGACGGCAGCCGAGACCGCAGCGCGAATCGCCCGGATAGAGCGCGAGATCGCCGATTGGGAGAAGCGTGACCGGGACGCATCGGAGGCCGCCGCCGAACTGCTGCGCCGCAAGGAGCGGATCGCCGCCGAGCGCGCCGCCATCCTCTCGGAGCCGGACGCGCTCGATGCGCGGCTGGGCCTTCTCGATCGCGATCTTGCAGCCGCCGAGGCGGCGCGCGGCACTGCGGCCGAAGCCGTGCTCGTGGCCGAGCTTACGCTTTCCGGGCTGGACGCCCAGGCCCGCGCGGCCGAAGCCGCCGTTGCCGATGCGCGCGAGGCGCGGGCCACCCTTTCGGCGCGATGCGCGCAATTGCGTGACAAGCTTGCCGAACTGGTTGGCGCCGCCGTCGAGCGCTTCGGCGTGCAGCCCGGCAATCTCGACCGCCATGCGCAAACCGCAGACGACGGCGGCCCGGAAGATGAGGCTGCCGATGCAAACAGGCTGGCTGCGCGGCTGGAGCGCATGCAGCAAGAGCGCGAGCGAATCGGCATCGTCAATCTTCGCGCCGACATCGAGCTTGCCGAGATCGAGGAAAGGCTTGCCCTACAGGCGGAAGAGCGCACCGAGCTTGAAACCGCGATCAACAGGCTGCGCGGCTCGATCGGGATGCTGAACAGGGAAGGGCGGGCGCGGATGATGGCCGCCTTCACCGAGGTTGACCGGCATTTCCGCGATCTTTTCACCACCCTGTTCGGTGGCGGGTCGGCCGAGCTTCAGATGATCGAAAGCGATGATCCGCTGGAAGCAGGCCTCGAGATTCGGGCCCAGCCACCGGGGAAGAAGCTGCAATCCCTGTCGCTGCTGTCCGGCGGGGAACAGGCGCTGACCGCCATTGCCCTCATCTTCGCCCTGTTCCGCACGAATCCGGCGCCGGTCTGCGTTCTCGATGAAGTGGATGCCCCGCTCGATGATGCCAATGTTGAGCGATTCACCCGTCTTCTGAAGCATATGGTGGCCGAAACGGACACACGCTTCCTGATCGTCACCCACAACCCCGTCACCATGGCAGCCATGCACAGGCTCTATGGCGTCACCATGGGTGAGCCGGGGGTCAGCCAGCTCGTATCGGTCGATCTTTCGCAGGCCGAGCGGCTGGTGGCATCCTGAGCAGGGTGCGCCATGCTTGACCTTTGCGCTGCCCCCCTCTAACGGAACCCCCGCTTTGGCGGCTTCATGGCCGGCGAAGCCCATGACGCAGCGTCGTCGATGGCAGACCATTTCCGCTAGAGGGTCAAAAGACTTGCCCGATCCTGCTGACAAGCAAAGCCTCGAAAGCCTCGAGGCAAGGCTGGAAGCAGCAAAGGCAAGGCACAGGCCCGAACCGCGGCAGGTCGCTGTCACGGCGCTTGCGCAGGGCACGCGCCATGCTTTTGAAATCGCCGCGACCACCATCGTCGGCGCCGGCATCGGGTTTTTTCTCGATCGCTGGCTCGGCACGGGGCCATGGCTGCTGCTCCTGTTTCTCCTTCTGGGGATCGGGGCGGGGTTCTGGAACCTCTTGAAGGCGGTCAACGCAGAAGCGGCGGCAGTCCGTAGGGCTGCCGACGAGGATCGACAGGAAGAACAGGGTTAGGGACGCGTCAACGGTGGCCAATCCGCTCGAGCAATTTGCGATCAAGCGCTATGCCGAATTTTCGGTTGCCGGTGCCGACGCGGCGTTTACGAACGCCTCGCTGTTCATGCTGGTTGCCCTCGGCGTCATTCTCGCCTTCATGTGGCTTGGCACCCGCAATGCCGCGCTCGTGCCGGGCCGCTGGCAGGCTGCCCTCGAGGGGGTAACGGGCTTCGTCACCGACATGGTGAACGAGAACATCGGTCCCAAGGGCCGGCCGTTCGTACCCTTCATCTTCGCGCTCTTCATCTTCATCCTGGTGGCGAATCTTGTGGGGCTTTTCCCCTACAGCTTCACCGTCACCAGCCACATCGTCGTCACCTTCGCCTTTGCTGCCCTGATCTTCCTGATCTGCGTGCTTGTCGGGCTGGTGAAGCACGGTTTCCACTTCTTCTCGCTGTTCGTGCCGGCCAACACGGCCAAGCCGCTGCTGCTGCTGATCGTTCCCGTGGAACTGATCTCCTTCCTGTCGCGGCCGCTCACGCTCAGCATCCGTCTCTTTGCGAACATGACGGCGGGTCACATCCTGCTTAAGGTCTTCGCCGGGTTCGTCATCAGCCTCGGCGCTGCCGGCGGCGTCCTGGCGGCCCTTGCGCCGGTGCCTTTCGCGCTGACTGTTGCTTTCTATGCGCTCGAACTTCTGGTCGCCGTGGTGCAGGCCTATGTGTTCGCGCTGCTGACCTGCATCTACCTCAACGATTCCATCAACCTGCATCACTGAGTTTCAAGGAAGGACTTCTCCATGGACGCAACTGCCGCCAAGTTCCTCGGCGCCGGCATCGCCTCGATCGGCATGGGCCTTGCCGCCATCGCCGTCGGTCTGCTGTTCGCCATGTTCCTGTCTGGCGCACTGCGCAACCCGGCTGCCGCCGATGCCCAGCGCCCGAACCTTATCTTCGGCTTCGCCGTTACCGAAGCGCTCGGCATCTTCGCCTTCCTCGTCGCCCTTCTGCTCCTGTTCGCGGTCTGATCCAGGCTCACGGACGTAGCGGAGGCCCGCGATGCCCCAGTTTGACTTCAATCAGGCGCTGCCACAGCTTCTGTGGTTGATCCTCGTCTTTGCGCTTCTCTACATCATCGTGCGCGGCATGTTGCCGAAGGTGCAGAGGGTGGTCGAGAACCGCAAGGAACGGATTGCTGCCGACCTTCGGGAAGCCGAGGCCGCGCGTGACGCGGCCGAGGCTGCCACGAGCGGTGGTTCGACGGCGCTTGCCGGCGCCCGTTCCCAGTCCCTTGCCGTAACCGGCAAGGCCCGGGACGAAGCGGCTGCCGCCACGGCTCGCCGGCTTGCTGATGTCGACGCAAGCCTGAAAACCGAAGCAGAAGCTGCCGCCAAGCGGCTTGCGGAAGTGCGCGCTTCAGTTCTTGCCGAACTGGAAGTCGTGGCGACCGAGGCAACCGTCGATCTTGTTCATAGGGTTGCGGGTGTCAGCGTTTCCAATGACGAAGCTGGCATGGCTGTCCAGAAGGTTGCTGCCTGACATGTCGGACGAGACACTTGAAATGAACGGTGCGGATGCCATTGCCACAACCGAGGCAGGGCATGACGCCGGACACGAGACGTTTCTCGGACTGGACAGCTATGCGTGGGTTGGCGTTGCCTTTCTCACCTTCGTGCTGATCCTCTGGAAACTTGGCGCATTCCGTGCTCTCGGCACGGCGCTCGATGCCCAGGCAGAAAAGGTGAAGGCCGATCTGGCCGAAGCCGCCGCCCTCAAGGCCGAAGCCGAAGCCATGAAGGCCCGGGCTGCAGCCGAGGCCGCAGAGGCCGAAGCCAATGCCCGTGCCATGCTTGAAAACGCCGAAGCTGAAGCCCGGCGCATCATCGAGCAGGCCGGCGTTGACGCCGAGGCTGCGATTGCACGCCGCAGCAAGCTTGCCCATGACCGCATCGCGGCCGAGGCTCGTGCGGCCGAAACCGAACTGAGAGCACGGGCGGCGGACATCACGCTGAAGGCTGCCGAGGCTCTTCTGGCCGAACGGTCTTCCAGAGGGGATCTGGCCGGCCTGACCGAAGCCGCCATTGCGGGGCTCGACAGGCGCTGACGACCACGGATGACATTCTGCGCGACGGGCCCCAGCCGGGGCCCGTTTGCGTTACGGTGGCAAGCTACAACATCCGCAAGGCGGTCGGATCCGATCTGCGCCGCCGGCCAGATCGCATCATGACCGTGCTTTCGGAAATCGATGCCAGCATAGCCGTGGTTCAGGAAGCGGATCGCCGCTTCGGTGAGCGCCACACAGCGCTTCCCGCCGGGCTTCTGGCGGAGCATGGCTGGCGCGCCGTGCCGTTCGAGAATGCGCTGCCGAACGCCATTGGCTGGCACGGCAATGCCGTCCTCATGCGGGACGGCGTGGAACTCCTCCGCCATGCGACGCTCACCCTGCCGGTGCTGGAGCCGCGCGGGGCGGTGCTGGTCGATCTTGCCGTCGCTGGCGCTCCTGTCCGGATCGTCGGCATGCACCTTGATCTGTCCGGCCTGTGGCGTCGCCGGCAGGCGCATGCGATCCTCGAGCATATCGCGGCCCAGCCCGAGCAGATGCCTACAATCATGATGGGCGATCTCAATGAATGGCGGGTTACGGCCGGGTGCATCGCGGATTTCGCCCGTACCCACAAGGTCCTGCCGACAGGGCCAACCTTCCCGGCCGGCAACCCGGTTGCGCGCCTTGATCGCGTGTTCGTGTCCAATGAAATGGAGGTCGAGGGCGCGGGCGTTCATCAAAGCCCGCAATCACGGGTTTCCTCCGACCATCTGCCACTCTGGCTGAAGGTGCGGCTTCCGCGGGGCAGCAGGCGGCCTGGCTGAGCGGGCCCCTGATTCGGGCTGTCAGCCGCGCAGTTGTTCGCTTTTCGCCTGATGGTGGCGGATCACCTCGTCGATGATGAAACGCAGGAATTTTTCCGAAAATTCCGGGTCCAGCTCGGCATCGGCGGCAAGGCTGCGCAGGCGGGCGATCTGCTCTTCCTCGCGCTTCGTGTCAGCAGCGGGGAGCCCGGCTTCCGCCTTGTAGGCGCCCACCTTCTGCGTGATCTTGAACCGCTCTGCCAGCATGAACACCAGCGCCGCGTCGATGTTGTCGATCGAACGCCGGAATTGCAGCAATTGCTCAGGCGTCGGTGCCTCGCGCGACATGTAGCCCCTTTCCCTTTTGCGCCGGAACCCCTAGCGGGAACCACAGCATGACAGCAACCTTAAGCCCCCTCCGGCCCGAAAAGCCCAGCCTCAAGCCCCTGATGTCGCTCGTGGCACCGGGCCTCAATGCCGTCAACCGGGTCATCCTCGACAGGATGCAAAGCCCGGTGACGATGATTCCCGAACTTGCGGGCCATCTGATCGCAGGGGGCGGAAAGCGCATGCGCCCGATGCTCACCCTCGGCTGTGCGGCCGCCCTCGACTATGATGGAGAGCGCCACCACAAGCTTGCCGCCTCCGTCGAGTTCATCCACACCGCGACACTGCTTCATGATGATGTGGTCGATGGCTCCGACCTCAGGCGTGGCCGCGCCACTGCCAACACCATCTGGGGCAATGAAGCCTCGGTGCTGGTCGGCGATTTCCTCTTTTCCCGTGCCTTCGAGCTGATGGTCGAGGCGGGCAGCCTGAAGGCGCTGAAGGTGCTGGCCAATGCCGCCTCCGTGATCACCGAGGGGGAGGTGGCGCAACTGACCGCCCAGCGTGTGGTCGAGACCAGCGAGGAACGCTACCTCCACATCATCCAGGCAAAGACGGCCGCCCTCTTTGCCGCCGCCTGCCAGATCGCAGCCGTTGTAGCCGAGCGCGACAGCGACACCGAGGACGCCCTGGAAGCCTATGGCCGCAACCTTGGCATCGCCTTCCAGCTGGTCGATGATGCGATCGATTATGTCTCCGATGCGGAAACCATGGGCAAGGACAGCGGCGATGATTTCCGCGACGGCAAGGTGACGCTTCCGGTCATCCTCGCCTATGCCCGGGGCGACGAGGCGGCGCGCAGTTTCTGGCGCAAGGCCATGTCCGGCCGCGCCAATGGCGAGGCGGAGCTGAAGGAAGCGGTGCAGCGGCTGCACGGCACCGACGCCATTGCCGACACCATGGCGCGCGCGCGTCTTTACGGCAGCCGCGCCATCGACAGCCTGGCCTGCCTGCCGGCCAGCACGGCGCGTGCAGCCCTTGTCGAGACGGTCGAATTTGCCATCCAGCGGGCCTATTGATCCGGCAGTGGCCGGGCTTCCGGTCGCCGCCATCCTCGATGACCTGCGCACAACTCTTGCGCAATCGCCCTGCGCGGTGCTCGTCGCGCCGCCGGGCGCCGGCAAGACCAGCCTTGTCGCGCCGGCACTTCTCGATTGCCCCTGGCTTGAAGGGCGCAGGATCCTCCTCATGCTGCCGCGCCGGCTTGCCGCCCGCGCCGCTGCCGAGCGCATCGCCAGCCTGCTGGGCGAAGATGTGGGCGGGCGTGTCGGGTATCGCACGCGGC
>CAYMZC010000143.1:0-6288 GCA_964394815.1 uncultured Sandaracinobacter sp.
CGATCTACCGGCATCGCCTGGCTCTACAGCGTCGTCGCGCTCATGGCGCCGCAACTGTTCCCCGCCGCCTTCAGGGGGCCGGGAGGGCAGGTGCCGGTCTATTTCGAGGCGGCCGCGGTGATCGTCGTCCTCGTCCTGCTGGGGCAGGTGCTTGAATTGCGTGCCCGCGATCGCACCTCCGGCGCGATCAGGGCGCTGCTCGGCCTGTCCCCCAGGACGGCGCGGCGGCTTTCTCCCGATGGCGGCGAGGCCGAAGTATCGCTCGACGAGGTGGTGGTCGGCGATCTGCTGCGGGTGCGCCCCGGCGAGAAGGTTCCGGTCGATGGCGTGGTCGAACAGGGCCATTCCATGCTCGACGAGGCGCTGGTGACCGGGGAATCCATGCCGCTCGCCAGGCAGGCGGGCGACCGGGTGATCGGCGGCACGATCAACCAGACCGGCGCCCTGGTGATCCGCGCCCGGGCCGTCGGCCGCGACACCATGCTCGCGCGCATCGTCCAGATGGTGGCCGAGGCCCAGCGCTCGCGCGCGCCGATCCAGCGACTGGCCGACCAGGTTTCGGGCTGGTTCGTGCCTGCTGTGCTGGCCATCGCCGTCGCTGCCTTTGCCGCATGGTCGCTGTGGGGGCCGGAGCCGCGCTTTTCCTATGGGCTGGTGGCTGCCGTCGCCGTGCTGATCATTGCCTGCCCCTGCGCGCTTGGACTGGCGACGCCGATGTCGATCATGGTCGGTGTCGGTCGCGGCGCTTCGCTCGGCGTGCTGATCAAGGATGCCGCCGCGCTGGAGCGACTTGAAAGGATCGACACGCTGGTGGTCGACAAGACCGGAACGCTGACCGAAGGCAAGCCCGCGCTGACCCGGATCGTGCCTGCGCCCGGACAGGACGAGGGCGAACTGCTGCGCCTTGCCGCAGCGGTCGAGCGGCCATCGGAACATCCGCTGGCCAAGGCCATCGTCATCGCTGCCGAAGAGCGCGGCATGACCATCCCCGAGGTGCAGGACTTCGACGCGCCGACCGGCAAGGGCACGACGGGGCGGGTCGAAGGACGCTTCATCGCGCTGGGCAATGCCCGGTTCATGCAGGAAATCGGCGCCGCGACCGGAGACATGGAAGCAGCCGCCGAGGATCAGCGTGGCGAGGGTGCCACGGCGATCTTCGTTGCGGTGGATGGCAAGGTTGCCGGGGTCATCGCGGTTGCCGATCCGGTCAAGGCCAGCACGCCGGCGGCGCTGGAGGCGCTGCGGCAGGCGGGGAGCCGCATCGTCATGTTGACCGGCGACAACCGCACCACGGCGCTCGCCGTCGCGCGCCGGCTGGGCATCACCGAAGTGGAGGCCGACGTGCTGCCCGACCGCAAGAGCGAAGTCGTCGCCCGGCTGCGTGCGGAAGGCAGGATCGTCGCCATGGCCGGTGACGGCGTCAACGATGCGCCCGCGCTCGCCGCGGCCGACGTTGGCATCGCCATGGGTTCGGGAACCGATGTCGCCATCGAAAGCGCGGGCGTGACCTTGCTGCGAAGCGACCTGACCGGCATCGTCACGGCCATGAACCTCAGCCGCAGGACCATGGCGAACATCAGGCAGAACCTGTTCTTCGCCTTCTTCTACAACGCGCTGGGGGTGCCGGTTGCGGCAGGCGTGCTCTATCCCGCGTTCGGCATCCTGCTCTCGCCGATCATTGCCGCGGCCGCCATGGCGCTGTCCTCGGTCAGCGTGGTCGGCAATGCCCTGCGCCTCAACCGGGTGACGCTGTGAACATCGGCAGCGCATCGCGCGCCAGTGGGGTCTCCGAACGGATGATCCGCCATTACGAGGCCATCGGCCTGATCCCGCCGCCCGCGCGGCGGGATTCCGGCTACCGCGACTATTCCGAGGCGGATGTGCACCGCTTGCGCTTTGCCGCCAATGCGCGGGACCTCGGCTTCTCGATTGAGGAGATCCGCGCCCTGCTGGACCTGTGGAGCGACGAGACCCGGTCCAGCGCCGACGTCAAGGCGCGGCCCTGTCGCGGGCCGAATCTCTCGGCCGCAAGGTCGAGGCGCTGGCCACCATGCGCGCCGCCCTGCTCGACCTTGCCGGCCGGTGCGAAGGGGACGAGCGGCCCAACTGCCCGATCATCGAAAGGATATCCGGCCATGCGCCCGACGCCTGACCTGCGCCTCCCGGCTTCCCGCCGCAGGTTCATCACCAGCACGGTCGGCCTTGCCGCAGCCGCTTCACTGCCCATGCCCGCCTGGGCGAAAGGGGCCTCGCTCCCCCATGCGCGGCGCGGTTTCGGCGAGCTGTCGGGCGAGGACATCCATCTCACCATCGCCGATCACCACTTCACGACGGGCGCTCGCTCCGGTCATGCCCATGCGATCAACGGCACCGTGCCGGGGCCGCTGATCCGCCTGCGCGAGGGCCAGACCGTGCGGCTTCACGTTACCAATCGGCTCGACGAGGATTCCTCGATCCACTGGCACGGGCTGCTCCTGCCGTTCCAGTTCGACGGGGTGCCGGGCGTCAGCTTTCCGGGCATCCGGCCGGGCGAGACTTTCACCTACGAATTCCCGATCCGCCAGAGCGGCACCTACTGGTGGCACAGCCACTCCGGCCTGCAGGAACAGGCCGGGCATTACGGCCCGATCGTGATCGAGAGCAACCAGCCCGATCCGCGCCATGACCGCGAATGTGTCGTGCTGCTGAGCGAATTCACCCCGCTCCACCCCCACGCGATCATGCGCAAGCTCAAGGTTGGCGAGCATTACTTCAACCAGCAGATGCAGACCGCGAGCGAAGGCAAGATGTCCGGCGCGGAACGCCGCATGTGGGGCCGGATGCGGATGAACCCGCGCGACATCTCCGACGTGACGGGCGCCACCTATACCTACCTGGTCAACGGACACGGCCCGGCGGACAACCTCCAGATCGCCTTCAGGCCGGGCGAACGCGTGCGGCTGCGGATCATCAACGGCAGCGCGATGAGCTTCTTCAATGTCCGCATTCCGGGCGTGCCGATGACCGTGATCGCCGCCGACGGGATCGACGTGGATCCGGTGACGATCGACGAATTCCAGATCGGGACGGCGGAAACCTATGATGTGATCGTCACGCCGCCTGACGGTAGCCATGCCCTCGTGGCCGAGGCGATGGACCGCAGCGGCATGGGCGTGGCCAGCCTGACCTCGCATCCCGGCCATATCGCCCAGCCGCCGCCGCTGCGCGAGGTGCCGACGCTGACCATGGTCGACATGGGGATGGGATCGATGGACCATTCCGACCACGGCAGCGGGCATGGGGCGGGACAGGCGATGAACCATTCCATGCGCGACACCTCCCTGCTGCCCGATGACGTGAAGGTCGGCCCCGGTATCGACATGGTTGCGCCGATGCCGCTCGACCGGATGGACTTTCCCGGACTCGGCCTCGACGCGGTGGGGCACCGGGTGCTGCGCTATACCGACCTCAGGGCGGCGCGCGCCAACCCCGACCGCAAGATCGAGCGTCAGCTGGAAATCCACCTCACCGGCAACATGGAACGCTACATGTGGAGTTTCGACGGCAAGGCCTTTTCCGCCGTCACTGACCACCCGATCCGCTTCGGCTTTGACGAGCGGGTGCGGGTGAAGCTGGTCAACCAGACGATGATGGCCCACCCGATCCACCTGCACGGCCACTTCTTCGAGCTGGTCAACGGCGCCGACCACCGGCACCAGCCGCTCAAGCACACGCTCGTCGTCCAGCCGGGCGGAACCGCGACCTTCGACCTCACCGCCAACGAGCCCGGCGACTGGGCCTTCCACTGCCACCTGCTCTATCACATGCACGCGGGCATGATGCAGGTGGTGACGGTCCGCCCCTTCCCGGCGGGAGAGGGCGCATGATCCGCGCCGCCCTGCTCGCGCCCTTCGCGCTTGCGCTGGCGATGCCCGCGACAGCGCAGGACCATTCGGCGCACACGCACCACGATCACGCGGCGCATGGCGGTCCCGTGGCCAAGCCCGCGCCCGAGCCGGAAGCCATGGACCATTGCGCCATGGGCCACCTGCCGCCGGATCAATGCCCGCCAAGGAACAACCACGCTGACCACACCGGGCCGGTGGACAAGATGGCACCCGGCGCCGCGCCGGAAACCGCCTTACCGCCCCGCGCACTGGAAGGTCCGCGCCATGCCGCCGACGCGATCTGGGGCGCTCAGGCCATGCAAGGGAGCCGTGACGAGAACCGCCGGATGCACGGCCGCATGACAACCGGCGTGATCCTGGTCGAGCGGCTGGAAGCGCGCATCTCGGCCAGTGGCGGCAAGGCAGGCTGGCTGTGGGACGCCCAGGCCTGGCATGGCGGCGATATCGACAAGTTCGTGCTCAAGACCGAAGGCGAGGGCGAAACCTCGGGCAGCGTGGAGGATGCGGAGGTTCAGGCGCTGTGGGGGCACGCCATCGGCCCGTTCTTCGACCTGCAGGCCGGCCTGCGACTCGATCTGGAGCCGGAAACGCGAAGCCACCTCGTGCTCGGCGTCCAGGGCCTCGCCCCCTACATGTGGCACATCGACCTTGCCGCTTTCCTCAGTGACCGGGGCGACCTGACTGGCCGGCTCGAAAGCGAGTACGACCAGAAGATCACGCAACGGCTGATCCTCCAGCCGCGGATAGAGCTGGAACTGGCCGCACAGGATATCCCCGAGCGCGGCATCGGGGCAGGTCTGGTCAGGGTCGAGCCAGGGCTGCGCCTGCGCTACGAGGTGGTGCGGGAATTCGCACCCTATGTCGGGTTGGAATACGAAGCTAGGCTGGGCGAAACGGCCGATATCGCACGCGCAAGTGGTGAAGATCCCTCGGGTTGGAAGGTGCTCCTTGGCTTGAGGGCATGGTTTTAAATGGCCGATCTCTCGAGGTGAACTTCCTGACGGCAACACTTGCTGTTCGCAGGTCACGGTGGCCTATACTATCTAAAATCATGTAAAAATTACAGATTTTGGAAATTTTTAATTTCAGTTGTCGGTCCCTTTTTCTGGGGTTGGCAATTTCCTGCATGGGCGATCCGAGGCCCTCAGGGCTGAAGGCGTCCCCGCCTTCTATCTTGAGACCGCTTTTGCCGGCATCAGCATAGGTGCGGAAGACCTCGATGCCCCCGCGTGGGGTGAGCCCAGCGCTGCTCTACAGGGGCCGGTGCTGCCTCTGTAACTTGACTGGCTCCACGACGGCGCTGATCGGTCAAAGCTTGAAACCAAAGTGGCCCAATGCCCACACCATGATCAGGTACAGCGCGATAGTGAGCACGCAGCCAGCTGCGAGCGCCGGCCAGAACCCCATGCCCCGATGGAGTAGGAAGGGTACCAGCAGAAACATCGGCAAGCTGGGGATGACGTACCAGAAGGTTGCAAAGGCGTGATCGGCCATTCGTGCCGTGTCCTGCGTGTCGCGCCAGAGCCAGATCATGCCGAGTAGCGAGATCAACGGGAGCGAAGCTATCAGCGCTCCGAAGTTCGGCGCGCGCCGGGCAACTTCGCTGACGATAGCAATGATCAGCCCCGACAAAGCGGCCTTGATGAGCAGATACCCCATGAACTACACCTTCCTCCTAGACGGGCACACCGGTGTCTGCAGCGGCGTCCGGCTCCCGCCGCAGCCTGAATGAGGGCATTGACAAACCCAGCCGTCGCGGGTGACCTTGAGGTAGATCGCCGGCAGGACCAGCATGTTGAGCACAGTGGAACTCGCCAGCCCGCAAAGGATCACAATGGCCATTGGCGCTTGGATTTCGCTGCCCGGCTCTCCCATGGCGATGGCGAGCGGAACGAGCGCGAGGCCGGCCGAAATCGCCGTCATAAGGATCGGCACAAGCCGCTCCTCTGCACCGCGCCTGACCGCTTCAGGAAGGTCGGCAACGCCTTCCTCGGCTTGCAGATGCTTGATGTGGGTCACCATCATCACGCCGTTGCGCGTCGCGATGCCGAACAAGGTGATGAAGCCGACGATGGTCGCGACCGACAGCACACCGCCGGTCAACCAAAGCCCGACCACCCCGCCAACCAGAGCCAACGGCAGGTTGATCATCACCAGGGCCGCATCGCTCGATGAGCGGAACGCTTGTCGCAGCAGCAGGAACATGCCGACCAATACGATGAGGCCAAGCGCCAGCAGGGTGCGAGACGCGCTAGCGGCGCTTTCGAACTGGCCACCGAGTTCGATGTGGGCGCCTTGCGGCAGCGCGATACCGTCCAGAGCCCGTTCGATGTCCGCAACCACGGCCCCTAGGCTCAGGACCCATTGATCCGAGAGGCATGATCTGATTCAGGCTCCGCAA
>CAYMZC010000144.1:0-6257 GCA_964394815.1 uncultured Sandaracinobacter sp.
GTCATCGAACAGGCGCTGCACGTCATAGGGAAGCCCGAGGCGGCGGGCGACATCCTGTGCGGTAGCGGGCATCAGCTGCATCAGGCCGCGCGCGCCAGCGTGGGACAGTGCCGTGCGGTCGAAGCTCGATTCCTGCCGCGCGATGGCATGGGCGATGATCCACTGCTCGGCCGGTACCGAGGCGCTGGCGGGAAGCCGCGGGTAGGCGAGGTCGAAGCTGCCGAAGTCGCCGCTCGGACGCGCCGATTTCCACGCCCAGACGCCAAGATCCAGCCGGCCGATCCGCTGCCCCAGTTCGGCGGCAATCCGCGTTTCCACCGGTGTTGCGGCGCTGCTGGCCAGCGCGCGGACGAACAGGGATTCGCGCTGCCTGTCCTCCATGGCGTTCAGCATCAGGAGCGCGCGGGCCAGCGGCGTTGCTTCGAAGCGTGCGCGTTCGGCCTGGCTGATGGCCGGCGGCGTCACGCGGGGCAGGGCCGGTGTTCCGCCCAGTTCCTCGGCGGCGAGCTGGCCATAGAAATAATCGAACTGGGCCGCGGCGCGCTTGAAGGCGGCATTGGCGGCAGCACCATTGCCGCGCGCCTTTTCCGCCCGCCCCAGCCAGTAATCCCCGCGGGACTGGCTGATCGGCGTGGTGACGGCCTGGTTGAAAGTGGTGAAGTGGCGCACGGCATCGCCCGCCCGCCCGATCCTCCGCAGCGCAATCCAGCCGGCCAGCCACTCGGTATCGGACAGGTCGATGCGCTCGGAAAGCGACAGCGAAGAAAGCTCGGTCCCTGCCGGGTAGGCCCTGTGGTTGGCAAGCAGGCGCCAGGCGGTCTGGTCGTCGCCCCGGCGCATGGCCGCGCGGCCCATGGCCAGCCGTTTTTCGAGCCAGGCTTCGGGCCGGCTGACCCCCGGCTCGATATCGCCGCGCGCGAGCAGGGCCTCGGCTTCGGACAGGCGGTTGCGCCGTTCCAGCCACAGGGCGCGATCGAATGTCAGGCCGGCGTCGCGCCGGTAGCGGGCGGGTACCGAGGCGACGCGGGCCTCGGCATCGGCAGCGCCTGTGCGCAGGGCGATTCGTGCCAGAGTGAGCGCGCGGGCTTCATCATCGAGAAGCGACAGAAGCCGCCCGGCAGCCGTGGTCTGGCCTGACCAGATGAGCTGATCGGCACGGCGTGCGTGATCGGCGCGGGTGAATTCGGGGCCGAAGCGCGCAAGAAGCTGTGCTTCCAGTTCCGGTGGAATTCCGGGGCGCACCCAGGCAGCGCGCGCCAGGCGAACGGCCTCCGCACCGGTCGACAGCATGGCAAGGCGCGCTTCCCCGGCCGCCGTTTGCGGTGGCAGCGCCCGGAAATAGACGCGTGCGTCGGCATCCGGGGTTTCAGGCTTCACGGCCTGCGCTTCGGCCCGGCGGCGCATGGCGGAAACGCCCGGCCAGTCGGCATGGGCGGTGATGAAGGCGGCCTGCGCTGCCAGCGGCGGCTCCTGCCCGGCGCGAGCCGGGCGGCGCAGCCATTCCCAGCGCGCGAGCGAGTCGGCCAAGGCGTCGGGCGCCCCGGCGGGGGCGGCACTTCCACCGGCTGCATAAAGCGAAAATTGGCGGGCAAGCCATGCCCGTGACACGGGGTCGAAAGCGGCCGTCGTGCCGTCAGGCCGTGCAGCGGGGGCTGCCGCCTGTTGCGCGGCGGCTGGCTGAAGCGCCGGCAAAGGTGCAACAAGCGTGGCCAGGACAAGGATCGGAAGCGGAAGGGCCGCCATCAGGCGATGTTGCGCGGTCATGCCATTCTCTCTAGGGCAGAAGGCGGTGGCGCGCCAAGGCCGGTCAACCCGGCCATCGCACCGCCTGGCCTCGCCTCAACCGTCCCGAAGGTTTCGCAATGCTCAGCATCACCGGCTCCATTCCCGCGCTCGTCACGCCCTTCCGCGATGGCCGCGTGGACGAGAAAGCCCTGCGCGCCTTTGTCGAATGGCAGGTGGCCGAAGGATCATCGGGCCTTGTTCCCTGCGGCACGACGGGCGAATCGGCGACGCTTTCGATCGAGGAGCATGACCATGTCGTGGCCGAGACCGTGAAGGCGGCAGCCGGTCGGGTCCCGGTGATCGCCGGCTGCGGTTCGAACGATACGGCGGTCGCCCTGCACCACATGGAAAGCGCCGCGCGCGCCGGCGCGGATGCCGCCCTTGTCGTCTGCCCCTATTACAACAAGCCGGGACAGCGCGGGCTGCTCGCCCATTTCCGGCACCTGGCCGATCATGGCCCGCTGCCCATCATCATCTACAATATTCCGGGCCGCTCCGGCATCGACATGGCAACCGACACCATGGCTGAACTGTCGCAGCACCGGAACATCATCGGCGTCAAGGAATCGACCGGGGACATCAACCGCATCAGCGAGATACGCCATATGTGCGGGCGCGATTTCCTGATCCTGTCCGGCAATGACTACATGACGCTGGGCATCATCGCCCATGGCGGCCACGGCAGCATTTCCGTCACCGCCAATGTCGCGCCGCGTCTGGTGGCCGACCAGACCCGCGCCGCGCTCGAGGGGGATTTCCAGTCCGCGCTCGCCCTGCAGGATCAGCTCTGGCCGCTGCACCAGGCGCTGTTTTCCGATGCCTCGCCCGGGCCGACCAAATATGCGCTCGAACTGATGGGGCGCATGGCGGGCGATACCCGTCTCCCGATTCTGCCGCCCGCGCCGACCGCGCGCGCAATTGTCGATTCCGCCCTTGCCCATGCCGGGATCGCCCCCTGATGGCACGCCCTCGCCCGCAGGGCACCAAGGTCAAGGTCGTCGCGGAAAACCGGCGCGCCCGTTACGAATATGGCATCGAGGATGTGTATGATGCCGGGATTGTCCTGACTGGTACCGAGGTGAAATCCCTTCGTTTTGGCGAGGGAACCATCGCCGAAAGCTATGCCGAGGTGAAGGACGGCGAAATCTGGCTGATCAACGCCAACATCCCGGAATTCGCGCAGGGCAACCGCTTCAATCACGAGCCGAAGCGCCCGCGCAAGCTGCTGCTCACCCAGCGCGAGATCGCGCGGCTGCACGGCGCTGTCGCGCGGCAGGGCATGACGCTGGTGCCGCTTTCGATCTACTTCAACGATCGCGGCAGGGCGAAGGTGGAACTGGCGCTCGCCAAGGGCAGGAAGCTGCACGACAAGCGCGAGGCCGCGAAAGAGAAGGACTGGAAGCGCGAACAGGCCCGCCTGCTGCGCGATCGCGGCTGACAGCGCCGGACAAGCGCCGGAACGAGTGCCACGCGGGGCATCGCGGCTTGCGCGCGCGCCTGCGCGACCACATCTTGATTGTCTTAACTTTGCCGCAAAAGCCCTGCAGCGGGCATGTGGATCTTTGAGGAGGCTCCTGGGGCTGTGACGGGTTGGCTGAAACTGCCGACGCGCGAGGAACTGGAACGCAGCCGCTTGCTGCGCCCCTTTGCCGCGCGCCTGTCCAGCCCGCTCGTCTGGCGGTTGAACAGGCGTGGCGTGGCGCGCGGGGTGGCGCTGGGGCTGTTCGCGGCCTTTGCCGTGCCCGTGGCGCAGACTCCCTTCGCGGCCCTGTTCGCCATGGCGGCCCGCGCCAATCTGCCCGTCGCGGCGGTGTCCACCTTCGTCACCAACCCGCTGACGGTGCCTTTCGTCTATTATCTGGCCTTCATCGTCGGCCGTAGCGTGTTGCGGATCAAGGATGACGCGTTCCTGGCCATCGCGCCTGATGCCGGCGCCGTGGAGCGCAGCCTGACATGGGTCGTCTCTCTGGCAGGGCCGACCTATGTTGGCCTGCTGCTTTTTGCAGCCGTCGGCGCGGCGATCGGCTACATGGGCGTGCATCTGGGCTGGCGGATATGGGTCAGGCTGAGGTGGCAGCGCCGCTGCCGGCGTCGTGGCCGCCCGCAAACGGAGATCATCGCGTGACGGATTTCAACGAAAAGCTGACCGCCGCAAAACAGGCATGGGCGCGGGCAGGGCGCCTGCTGACCGGCAAGCCCGATCCGGACAAGGCCTATCGCCTGCCCCCCGGCCAGCGGCTCGTCACCAACTGGCCGGTGCTCGATCTGGGCGTGCAGCCGCATGTGCCGAAGGAAAGCTGGCGGCTGGAGATCGACGGCCTTGTCGAAAACCCCGCAACCCTCGACTGGGATGCCTTCATGGCGCTGCCGCAGTTCGAGGATGTATCCGACATTCACTGCGTCACCCAGTGGAGCCGCTATGACAACCGCTGGCAGGGCGTTTCCACACGCACCCTGATCGAACTGGTGCGGCCGCTGCCCGATGCGGATCATGTCGTGCTGCACGGTCATGATGGCTATACCACCAATGTCGAGCTTCGGCATTTCGCCGAAGAGGATTGCCTGATCGCCCACAGCCATGATGGCGCCCCGCTGACGCGCGAACATGGCGCCCCCGCGCGCCTCGTCATTCCGCGCTATTATTTCTGGAAAAGCGCCAAGTGGATTAAGCGTATCGAGTTTCTGGCCGTTGACAGACCCGGTTTCTGGGAGGTCCGCGGCTATCACAATATCGGCGATCCATGGCTTGAGGAGCGTTACGGCTGACGATCCGTCCAGTGCCGGTGCCGGTGCCGGCGCCGAAGCCGCCGCCGGTGCCGCATCGGCTGCACGCCGGACAGCCGATGTCAGAACCGGTGCGGTGGGGCTGTTCGCGGCGGGTCTCGCCCATGATCTCAACAACATGCTGGCGGGCATCCTCGCCATCACGGAACTGCTGGAAGCCCGCGCGGACCCCGGCAGTGCCGATGCCCGCGATCTCGCCGCCATCATCGATCAGGCAGGGCGCGCCGGGCGCCTGCTCGGGCAGGTCCTGGCCTTCGCCCGGCAGGACGTGCTGCGGCCTGTCTCCGCTGACCTTGCCGCCATGGCGCAGGCGCTCCTGCCGATGCTGCGGGCCCTGGCCGGGCCGGGCCTGAAGCTTGCCATGTCGGGCAGGGGGCCTTTGCCGGTCCGCCTCGATCCGGCAGCGCTCGAGCGGGTGCTTGCCAATCTCGTGCTGAATGCGCGGGAAGCCATGCAGGGCAATGGCGGCACGATCAGCATCGACCTGTTCCGCATCGACCCCGGCAGCATTCCGCCCGCCGGTCGCGCCTTCATGCCCGCGGCCCGGTATGCCGCGCTTTCCGTGACGGATGAGGGGCCGGGCATAGCGCCGGACATCGCCCACCGAATCTTCGACCCCTATTTCACCACGCGTGCCGACGGGCAGGGCCTGGGGCTGGCCACCAGTTTCGGCCTCGTCAAGCAGTCTGGCGGCTTTCTGCTTCAGGATGCCGGCCCGCGCGGCGGCGCGCGCTTCACCCTGTTCCTGCCGCTCGCGGCCGGCAGCGGCGAATCGGCGGGCCTTGCCGGAAGTGCTCCGGGGCCTGCTGCAGGCGTAGTCCGCGCTGCCGGGCAGGTGATCCTGCTGTGCGAGGATGACCTGCTGCTTCGCCTGTCTGTCAGCCGGGCGCTGGAGCGGCGCGGCTACAGGGTTCGCCAGTCTGCCGATGCGCAATCGGCCCTTGCCCGGCTGGCGCAGGAACGGCCTGACCTGCTGCTGAGCGACATCCGCCTGACAGGCATGGACGGCGTGGCGCTGGCCATGCGGGCGCGGTCCATGCATCCCGGCCTTCCCGTGCTGCTTACCTCGGGCCACGCCGGCCAGGCCCCCCTTGCGGCCATGCCGGGCCTTGATGTCGCCTTCCTGCCCAAGCCCTTCAGCCTGCACGCGCTGGGACGCTGCATCGAGAAACTGCTGTGCAATCCGCCTGCCGCAAGCTGACGGCGCCATCTGTTCTGAACGCCAGGCCGATGGCCCGGGGTGCCCACTTGCAGCAATGGAACAAAAAGGGTACGAGCTGTGCGACTGCCTCCGGCCTTGTGCCGTGGCGGGCCGGGCGGTAACGCTCGGCTTCTGGGTCGATCGCGCGGCGTCTGCCGCTGAAGCAAGGAACGGGAATGGACAGGGAAAAGGCGCTCGAAGCAGCACTGGCGCAGATCGATCGTGCGTTCGGCAAGGGCTCGGCGATGAAACTCGGCCAGCGCGAGACGCTGGAGATCGAATCCATTTCCACAGGCTCCCTCGGCCTCGACATAGCGCTGGGCATCGGCGGCCTGCCGCGTGGCCGTGTGGTCGAGATCTACGGGCCGGAATCCAGCGGCAAGACAACGCTTGCCCTGCATGTCATTGCCGAGGCGCAAAAGGCCGGCGGCATTGCCGCCTTTGTCGATGCCGAACATGCGCTCGACCCGATCTACGCCAGATCGGA
>CAYMZC010000145.1:0-6156 GCA_964394815.1 uncultured Sandaracinobacter sp.
CCCTCCGGTCAGCCCCCGATCAACCGACGCGGATGGCCATGGCGGTGGCTTCGCCGCCGCCGATGCACAGCGACGCGACACCGGTGCCGCCGCCGCGCTTCTGCAGGGCGTGGATGAGGGTGACGATGATGCGCGCGCCCGATGCGCCGATCGGGTGGCCGAGCGCGGTCGCGCCGCCGTTCACATTCACCTTGGCATGCGGGATCGAAAGCTCCTGCATGGCCGCCATGGCGACGACGGCGAAGGCTTCGTTAACCTCGAAGAGGTCGGTGCCGGAAACGCTCCAGTCCAGCTTCTTCATCAGCTTGCCGATGGCGCTGACCGGCGCGGTGGTGAACCAGGCCGGTTCCTGCGCGTGGGTGCTGTGGCCAAGGATGGTCGCGAGCGGCGAAAGGCCGCGCGCCTCGGCGGTTTCGCGCCGCATCATCACCAGGGCCGCCGCACCGTCCGAGATGCTGCTGGCATTGGCCGCCGTCACCGTGCCGCCGGGCACGAAGGCCGGCTTCAGCTGCGGGATCTTGTCGGGGCGGGCCTTGCCGGGCTGCTCGTCGATGCGGATTTCGCCTGCCTTCGTCGTCACGCCGACGATTTCCGCCTCGAAGGCGCCGGATTCGATGGCCGCCTTGCTGCGCGAAAGGCTTTCGAGGGCATAGGCATCCTGCGCCTCGCGGGTGAACTGGTACTTGCTGGCGCATTCCTCGGCGAAGGTGCCCATGGCGCGGCCCGGTTCATAGGCATCCTCGAGGCCGTCGAGGAACATGTGGTCCATCACCCGGCCATGGCCCATGCGATAGCCGCCGCGCGCCTTGGGCAGCAGATAGGGCGCGTTGGTCATGCTTTCCATGCCGCCGGCGGCGATGATGTCGACGCTTCCGGCTTTCAGGCTGTCGTGCGCGTCCATCGCCGCCTTCATGCCCGATCCGCACATCTTGTTGAGGGTGACGGCCGCCGTAGAAAGGTCGAGCCCGGCTTTCAGCGCCGCCTGGCGCGCCGGCGCCTGGCCCTGGCCGGCGGGCAGCACGCAGCCCATCACCACCTGCTCCACGTCGCCCGAGCCGAGCTTTGCGTCAGCGATGGTGGCCTTCAGGGCTGCCGCGCCCAGTTCGGATGCGGTGGTGTCGCGGAAATCGCCCATGAAGCCGCCCATGGCGGTGCGGCGTGCGGCAACGATGACGATATCATTGGGGGAAGTCATCTTATCAGGCTCCTGCTGGTCTGGAGGGAGAGGTGACGGAGCGCGTGAACCGCGCTCGGGTTGGTTGAAAAGCCGGCGATGCGCTCGCTCACGAGCGACCAGCCGAGCGGCCGGACGATGCCGATGGCGGCGCCATCCTCGGCCCACAGGCGTTCTGCCGCCGCGAGTGCTGCCATTCTCTCGGAAAGGCTTGGCGCGGTCCAGCTTGCTGTCAGCAGCGCATCCGCTTCGGGCAGGCAGACCCCGTGGCGGTTGGCGCCGCAGCGATTGGGAAGGAGGAAGGGCAGGGGGCTGTCGATCGCCGTCTCGACACGCACGAGGGCGAGGCTGAACGCGCCGTCGTCCACGGCCTTGCGGTGGGCGGCGGCTGGCCGGCGTTCGAGCAGCATGTCGATGCCGATGGCTGCGAAATCGGCGGCGATCGCCGTCATCAGCCGCTCTTCGGCGGGCGAGTCCGAGACCGCCACCGCCAGCTTCGGGCGCTCCGCCGCCGGTTCGATTCCGGCTTCGGCAAGCAGGCGGCGGGCTTCCTGCTGGCGGGCGGCGAAGGGCAGGGCAGCCCAGTCCGGCGGCGCGGGGGCATAGCCTGAAAGGCCGGGCGGCGTGAGGCCGGTGACCGGGGCAGCGGCCTGGCTTCCGAACTGCCCCGGCCCGAGTGCCGTGCGGTTGATCGCGAGCGACAGGGCCGTGCGGACCTGCGGATCATCGAGCGGCGGGCTCTTCTGGTTGACGAGAAGGAGAAGCGCTGCACGTGGCTGGTCGAGCCGCAGGGCTTCCCTCTTTGCCGTCACGCGCGCGGTGCCAAGGCCGTCGAGCCGGCCGCCGAGCACCATGTCCGTGGCGCCGCGATTGAAGTCGCGAATGGCGACATCGGGCGTCTGCTGCTTCAGGATCACGCCGCGCACGGAAAGGCTGGCCGCATCATGATGGTCGCCATTGGCCACCAGATGCACTTCGCCTTCGGCCAGCTGCGGATCCTCCGGGCCGGGGCGCGGGGCCGGCACATAGGCGCCGGCAAGCGCCCGGGTGCCGCGCGCGCGGATGGCGAGGTCGGGCGTGGCCAGAAGCTCGAGGATTTCCGGTTGCGGCGTGCCGAGCGCGATTTCCACGATATCGGGCAGGGGCGCCGACACGTCCGTCACGCCGGCCAGCATGTCCTTCACCTGTGGCCCGGCATGGCCGGCGTGGGCGCGCTCGATCGATTGCACCACATCGGCGGCCCTGACAGGCGCGCCGCCGGCAAAGCGTGCGTCGCGCAGGCGGAACACGATGGAAAGCCCGTCGTCCGATACCCGCCAGCTCTGGGCGAGGCCGGGGATCACACGGCCTTCCGGGTCGCGGGCGGTCAGGCCCGTCGACACGGCATCCGCCACGATCGATTCGAAGGCCTGCTCATCCACCACGCTGATCGTCAGCGGCGGTTCCTCGGCCGGTTCCGGCTGGCAGGCGGCCAGCAGCAGGGCGCAACCAATTGCGGATACAGCAGCAGTGAGAGGCCCGGATGCTGGCCCGGCAAGCCCGTGATCGCAGGGCGGCGCATCCCGCCAGCGGCAGAAAAGGGATGAAAAAGGGACTCGCCGGGGCATGGTCCCCTCGTTCGCGCAAACAAAGGCAGGTGGCAAGCGCCGGCCGTGGTGATAAGCAGGCGCCATGCTACGCAAGTCTGACGATATCGCCGGCCTGGTGGGTGAAACGCCGCTTGTCCGCCTGAGGGGTCCTTCGGAACGCACGGGGTGCGACATCTGGGGCAAGTGCGAATTCATGAACCCGGGCGGTTCGGTGAAGGACAGGGCGGCGCTCTACATCATCCGCGATGCCGAGGCCGGCGGCGCCTTGAAACCGGGCGGCGTGATCGTGGAGGGAACGGCCGGCAACACCGGCATCGGGCTTGCCGTGATCGGCGCGAGCCTTGGCTATCGCACCATCATCGTGATGCCCGAGACGCAGAGCCAGGAAAAGAAGGATGCCTTGCGGGCGCTGGGGGCCGAGCTGGTGCTGGTGCCTGCCGCGCCCTATTCCAACCCCGGCCACTATGTGCATGTGTCGCGCCGGCTGGCGGAAGAGACGCCCGGCGCCATCTGGGCCAACCAGTTCGACAATGTCGCCAACAGGCTGGCCCATATCAAGACGACGGCGCCCGAAATCCTGGAGGCGCTTGACGGCCGGCTCGACGGTTTCATCTGCGCCGCCGGCACTGGCGGCACGGTTGCCGGCGTCGGCCTCGGCCTCAAGGCGGCGCTGCCGGATGTCGCCATCGGCCTTGCCGACCCGGACGGCGCTGCCCTCTACAGCTATTTCACCAGCGGCGAACTGAAGGCCGAAGGCAACAGCGTTGCCGAAGGCATCGGCCAGAGCCGCATCACCGCCAACCTTGATGGCGCGCCCGTCGATGTCGCCTTCCGGGTGAGTGACGCCGAGGCCTTCCCGATCCTGCACGAACTGATGGCGCGCGACGGCCTGCACCTCGGCCTTTCCAGCGCCATCAATGTTGCGGGCGCGGAAAAGCTGGCCCGCCACCTCGGGCCGGGCAAGCGCATCGTCACCATATTGTGCGACAATGGCAGCCGCTATCTTTCCACCATCTGGAACCCGGAATGGCTGAAGGCGCGCGGCCTGCCGCTGCCGCCCTGGCGCCAGCAGGGCTGAAAAAGGCAGGCTGAAAAGGCGGGCATGATGTGGGGGTCATGTCTAAACGATCGTCCCGCGCGGATCATTGCCGGCTGCCGGTTTTGAGGCCGTCGCAAGCCATGCTGGCCGGCGCTCAGGTCAAGCTGATGGCGGAGGGTTGGGCGCGGTGAGGACTGCCGGTCCCTCACAATGCGGTCATTGGCTTGCGCCAAAGCCTGCGGCGGGCAGATTCTACCGTGTCGCGCACCCATATCCATTATGCAGGCTTTGCCGCCGGTCCTCAAGTGCCGCCATATCCGGATTGGTGGTGAAGGTGCGGTGAGGACTGCCTGTCCCTCACAATTCGGTCATTGGCTCGCGCCAAAGCCTACGGTGGGCAGATTCTCCCGATCCACGCACCTTCGATTTCAGCATAGAAGAATCACCGCCAACCTTCAATCGATGTTGACCCGAACGCGCGGTCATCGATCTTTCCGAAGCGGACACCGTGGCAAAATGGTTGACGACGTGGCGGCACCTGAAGTGCCCGCACCTCGACAGGGGCCGCTTCGATGACTAGATGGGATGGCATGGATCGCGTGCGAACCGGCCTGACGGGACTTGGAGCCGTATTTCTTTTCACCCTTGCGGCATCGCTGCTGTTCGGTGGCGAGCCTTCTGCTGAATCACGGCAGGCGGCGCAGGAAAAGGCGCCCGGTGAGACCCTGGCCCAGCTGGGCGTGGCGCCGGGCAGCGAAAAGGACAAGAAGGACAAGCAGGTGCTGCCGCCAGAGCCGGCCCCTGCCACGCCCCTTGATGCCCCCCTTGATGCACCTCTGGGCCCCGATGGGTTGCCCCTCGCACCGGGGAATGGCCGGCAGCAGGAAAGCTCCGATGTCGCGGGTATCGGCAATTCCGACGGACGGGAGGTCCCTGCCGGGTCCGTGGCGGGCCCGGTGAAGGATGAAAATGGCCGCCGCCTGCTCGAGATCAACCGCAGCGGGGATCGCAGGATCGAGGTCTGAGCCTGTTTCCCCAGCTGCTCTGCCAGATGCGCCCTTTTGCTGACCCCTGCTGACCCCGGCGTCTGCTGACAAGCCGGTCCCCGAACGCTAGACGGCGCCCATGTCGACACCGAAATTCGTGCTGGCGCTGCTGCTTGCGCCGCTCCTTGCCCTCGGGGCGCTTTTCCTGCGCGAGTCCGCGGGGCAGGGCCGCCTGTTCCCCGATATCGGGGATGGCGCCGACATCGCCCGGATCGAGATCGCCCATGGCGTGCAGCAGGTCGTGCTGCAACGCGCGGCCGATACCGGCGCCTGGCGCATCCTGTCGGCGGCCGACGCGCCGGGAAACGCTCCCCGCATCGAGGCCGCGCTGCGCGAGCTTGCCGCCCTGAAGGCAAGCCCCGTCGATGCGACTGCCCCGGCGCCGCGCGATCCGCTGCAACTGCGCCTGCTCGACCGCGATGGCCGCGAGCGCGCGTCTGCCGCTTTCTGGCCGGGGGCAGTGGCGCTCATGCCCTCGGGCGAGCAGCACGCCCTTGAACGCGCGCCCGCGCTGCCCGTCTGGCCTTCCGCCTGGACCAGCCTGGAGCCGCCGCACATCAGGGCTGCCTCCCTCGTTTCGGCCGAGCGGCTTACCCCCGAAGGCCCGGTGGCGCTGGATCTGGACGCCATGGTCGAACTGGGCCGGCTGCTCGAAGGGCTGACGGCACGGGATTTCATGGGCGGTGGCAGCGTGAACTGGGCCGGCGCTGCCCAGATGCGCGTGCGTCTTGCCGACGGCGCGAGCATCGACCTGCAGCAGGTGCCCGACGGGGAAGGCCGTTTTTTCCTGCGGATGACCTCGGCGGAGCGAACGGACGTGCGCATGGCGCGAAACTATGCCTTCCGCATGGCCGATCCGCTGCCCTGACTTGTGGCCCTGAGTTGTGGGACTGCGTTGCGACATTTTCACCCACAAAGTTTTCCACAGATGTTTGCACTTTTCGGCTTTTCGGCATCGTTCCGAAAAGCCGTTTCTTTTCATGATATTGCGACAGGCTGACCAAAACGGACCATAAAAGCCCATTGAAGACCCACGAAAGCCCATGCTATCCATTTTCCACAGGGGTTGGCGTGTCGCCGGCCCGTTTCCGAAGCCCTTTCCCCGCTTCGGAACGGACCGCGAAAAGACCGGCCCCGGAAAAGGGGAAGCGTCATTCGCGGGTATTTTTCAGGGACCTATGTGAACGGAATCGATGCCAAGCATCGATTGTCCGTTCCTGCGCCCCTGCGCGAGACGATCGAGGCCCGCAGCCAGACGAAGGCGCTGGTTCTGGCCCCGGCCGAACATGCCCCCTGCCTCATCGGCTA
>CAYMZC010000146.1:0-6137 GCA_964394815.1 uncultured Sandaracinobacter sp.
GCAAGCAGGCGATCGACGACGACGCCAACCAGACCGGCCAGATGCTGGCGGCGCTTCTGGGCTGGGCGCAGGGCACCTTCGCCTCGAAGGTCGACGTCGAGGGCGAAACGCTGAACGTCACCCGTGAAGTGGACGGCGGCCTCGAGACGGTCGCGCTCAAGATGCCGGCCATCATCACCACCGACCTCCGCCTCAACGAGCCGCGCTATGCGTCGCTTCCGAACATCATGAAGGCCAAGTCGAAGCCGATCGCCAACAAGACCCCGGCGGATTATGGCGTCGATGTCACGCCCCGCCTCAGCACCCTGAAGGTGACCGAGCCGCCGAAGCGCCAGGCCGGCATCAAGGTGAAGACGGTCGACGAACTCATCCAGAACCTCAAGACTGCGGGAGCCATCGCGTGAGCATCCTGGTCCTTTCCGAACATGACAACCAGAGCCTGAAGGACGCCACCCTCGCCGCCGTATCGGCTGCCACCGCGCTTGCCGGTTTCGCCGGCGGCGAAGTGCATGTGCTGGTGGCCGGCAAGGGCTGCTCGGGCGTGGCCGACGAAGCCGCGAAGATCGAAGGCGTCTCCAAGGTGCTGCTGGCGGATGATGCCGCCTATGAAGCCGCCCTTGCCGAGAATGTCGCCCCGCTCGTGGCCGGCCTGATGGCGAACTATGACGCGCTCGTGTCGCCTGCCACCTCGCGCGGCAAGAACATCAGCCCGCGCGTTGCGGCCCTGATCGATGTCGCCCAGATCTCCGACATCCTGTCGGTGGAAGCGGCTGACACCTTCACTCGTCCGATCTATGCCGGCAACGCCATCGCGACCGTCAAGACTGCGGATGCGAAGAAGGTGATCACCGTGCGCGGCACCGCCTTCCAGAAGGCCGCCGCCACCGGCGGTTCCGCTTCCGTCGAAGCCGTGAGCGGCGCCGGCGATGCCGGTCTTTCCACCTTCAAGGGTGCGGAACTGACCGTTTCGGCTCGTCCGGAACTGACCAGCGCCAAGATCATCGTCTCGGGCGGACGCGCGCTCGGCTCGGGCGAGAAGTTCACCGAAGTGATCGAACCGCTGGCTGACAAGCTGGGCGCGGGCGTCGGCGCATCGCGCGCTGCGGTCGATGCCGGCTATGTGCCGAACGACTATCAGGTCGGCCAGACCGGCAAGATCGTCGCCCCGGAACTCTATGTCGCCGTCGGCATCTCGGGCGCCATCCAGCACCTCGCCGGGATGAAGGACTCGAAGATCATCGTCGCCATCAACAAGGACGAGGAAGCCCCCATCTTCCAGGTGGCGGACTTCGGCCTCGTGGGCGATCTCTTCCAGGTCGTGCCCGAGCTGACGTCCAAGCTCTGACAGGCCATCTCAGCCCCGGCCTGACGGCTGGGCGGAGGCATATGGCATGCAGGACCAGCCTTGCATGCCAGCATCATGAAGACAGGGCAGCCGTGACAAGCGGCTGCCCTTTCTGTTTCTGCCTTTCCCCGCATAAAAGGCCGGGAAGCCATCGAAAAAAGGCCCATGAGTCGCCATATGAAAGGGAAGGGCAGCTTCCTTGATGGCGTTGTCCGGATCGTAAGGCCGCTGGCCTGCCACCTTGTTCAAATGAAAGGGCCCGGAAACGATGGACTTCCAGTTTAACACCGCCAACGACATCACAGGCGACGATGATGTTCGCGCACGGGTCGAGGCATCCATTCGCCAGAAGCTGGCCCGCATCGCCGAAGACATCACCCGTGTCGAACTGCACGTCAGGGACTTCAACGGCCAGCGTGGCGGCACCGACAAACGCGCCGTGCTGGAAATCCGCCCGCGTGGATATGACCCCATCAGCGTGAGCCATGACGCGGCCACAGTCGATCTTGCGGCCAATGGCGCTGCCGACAAGGCGCTGACAGCCTTTGATCGCGAAATGGGCCGACGCACCAACCGCAAGGGTCACTGAGGCACTGGCTGAAGCCCGCCTTGCAGCCGGCTTCAGCCTGATTGCCTGTTCCCGCGGCCGGCCTGCTCCATAGTGGCCAGCCCCCCCGTTCGCACTCGGCGCCGCGCTGTTGTGCCGGCCGGGTGCGGGCGCTACCACGCGCCTTGTCACAGCAACGCGAGGGCGCAATCATGATTATCGGCATCATCGGGGCAGGCATGATGGGGCAGGGCATTGCCCAGGTTTCGGCGGCAGCCGGCCACAGGGTCATGCTGTCGGACATTTCCCAGGAGCGCGCGGACGCCGGAAAGGCCGCCATCGGCAAGCAGCTTGACCGCCAGGTGGCACGCGGCAACCTCACGGCTGACGAGGCGCAGGCGCTGCTGGCGCGCATAGCGCCCGCTGGCGACATGGACGGCTTCGGCACCGCCGACATGGTGATCGAGGCGGCGACCGAGAATGTCGGCCTGAAGCAGAAGATCTTCTCCGGCCTTGCCGGAAAGCTTTCGCCTGACTGTCTGCTGGCCAGCAACACCTCTTCCATTTCCATCACCATGCTGGGCGCCAGCACGGATCGCCCCGACCGCTTTCTGGGCCTGCACTTCTTCAACCCCGTGCCTGTGATGAAGCTGGTGGAGATCATTCCGGGCCTTGCGACATCGGATGCCAGCCGCACGGCCGCGCGCGCCTATATCGAGACGCTGGGCAAGATCGCCATCCTTTCGGAGGACAGCCCGAGCTTCATCGTGAACCGCATTCTCTGCCCGATGCTCAACGAAGCCATTTTTGCGCTTGGCGAGGGCGTGGGCAGTGTCGAGGACATCGATACCGGCATGCGGCTTGGCGCAAACCATCCCATGGGGCCGCTCACACTCGCCGATTTCGTGGGCCTTGATACGCTGCACGCCATCATGCTGGTGATGCAGGAAAGCACGGGTGATCCGAAATACCGCCCGGCGCCGCTTCTTACCAAATATGTCGAAGCCGGCTGGTATGGCCGGAAGAACGGGCGCGGCTTCTACGACTACAGTGGCGAAAAGCCTGTTCCGACACGCTGATCCGCTGTTTCGCTGGCAAGAGAAAGGGGGCTGGCAGCAGATGCCGGCCCCCTTTCATGTTGCATGCACGCTGCGGCGGGCGTGCTCTAGCTCAACTGATCTCGCCGTCTTCGTCAAGAAGGCTGGGCGGGGCATTCTCTCCGAGATCGCGTGCCACCGCGGGTGCGCGCAGCAGGGCGTCGATGCGCGCGGCTTCGGCAAAGCTTTCATCCACCCGGAAATGGACTTCGGCGGCATATTTCGTGTTCACCCGCCGGGCCAGTTCGCCCTTCAGGCGCTTTGCATGGGCGTTCAGCGCCTTCAGCACTGCGGCCTCATCCTCGGGCGAGCCGCCTACCGGCATGATATAGGCCGTCGCGTGCCTGAGGTCGGGCGATACCCGCACTTCGGAGACGGAGACGATGTGCCGGTTCAGCACATCGTCCCGGATATCCCCGCGCGCCAGCACATCGGCCAGCACGTGGCGCATGGCTTCGCCCACCTTCAGGGTCCGGACCGAGCGTCCCTCTCTGTCTGGCTTGTGCTTCACAGGCTGCGCAGACGCTCCTCGACCTCGAAGGTCTCGATCACGTCACCGACCTGGATGTCCTGGAAGTTTTCCAGCCCGATGCCGCACTCATAGCCCTTCTCGACCTGGGTGACATCATCCTTGAAGCGCCGCAGCGACGCGATCGAGCCATTGTAGACGATGACATCGTCACGCAGCACGCGCGCCTTGAGGTTGCGCTTGATATAGCCCTCGGTGACGAGGCAGCCGGCAGCCTTGCCGAACTTGCCGGCCTGGAAGACTTCGCGGATATCCGCGCGGCCCACCACATTCTCGAAATATTCCGGCCCGAGCTTGCCAGCCATCCCGGCCTTCACTTCGTCGAGCAGGTCGTAGATGATGTCATAATATTTCAGCGGTACGCCGGCCTGATGCGCGGCTTCCCGTGCCTTGGCGTTGGCGCGCACGTTGAAGCCGATGATGAGGGCGCCCGAAGCCCGTGCCAGCGTGACATCGGATTCGGTGATCGCGCCAACGCCCGAATGCAGCACGCGCACGCGAATCTCGTCGGTCGACAGCTTGTTGAGCGCCGAGACGATCGCCTCGGTTGAGCCATGGACATCGGCCTTGACGACAACGGGGAATTCCATCGCCTTCTTCTCGGCCATGGCCGAGAACATGGATTCCAGGCTCGCCGGCTGGGCCGCGGTGCGCTTGGTAAGGGCGACCTGCTGGCGATAGTCCGCGATCTCGCGGGCCCGGGCCTCGTTTTCAACGACGCTCAGCGTATCGCCGGCCTGCGGCACGCCTGAAAGGCCGAGCACCTCGACGGGCAGGGAAGGCGGTGCTTCCTTGATCGTCTGGCCCTTGTCGTTCACCAGCGCGCGCACCTTGCCCCATTCGGTGCCGACGACGAAGATGTCGCCGGTGCGGAGCGTCCCGCGCCGGATGAGAACCGTGGCGAGCGGGCCGCGGCCCTTGTCGAGCTTGGCTTCCACGACCGTTGCCTCGGCCATCCGGTCCGGGTTGGCCTGCAGATCGAGAAGCTCTGCCTGCAGCAGGATCTTTTCAGCCAGCTCCTCGAGGCCGGTGCGCTTCAGTGCCGAGACTTCCACATCCTGGACTTCGCCGCCCATGGCCTCGACCTGCACATCGTGCTGGAGGAGGTCCGTGCGGACGCGATTGGCATCCGAGCCGGGCTTGTCCATCTTGTTGATGGCCACGATCATCGGCACATTGGCCGCCTTCACATGGTTGATCGCCTCGATGGTCTGCGGCTTGATGCCGTCGTCACCGGCAACCACCAGCACGACAATGTCTGTCGCGTTGGCGCCGCGGGCGCGCATTTCGGTGAAGGCCTCGTGGCCGGGCGTATCGAGGAAGCTGATCTTCTCCCCGGACTTCAGGGTCACCTGATAGGCGCCGATGTGCTGGGTGATGCCACCGGCTTCACCCGCCACGACATCGGTGCCGCGCAGCGCGTCGAGCAGGGAGGTCTTGCCATGATCGACATGGCCCATGATCGTCACGACCGGCGGGCGCGGCTTCATGTCCTCGGGGCGGTCGGCTTCGCCCTCGATGCCGAGTTCGACGTCAGCGTCGGACACGCGCTTGATGATGTGCCCGAATTCGGTGACGAGAAGTTCGGCCGTATCCTGATCGATCGAAGCGTTGATCGTGGTGGGCATGCCCATCTTGAACAGCGCCTTCACGAGGTCGGCGCCGCGTTCGGCCATGCGGTTCGCAAGCTCCTGCACGGTGATAACCTCGGGCACCTGCACTTCGCGCTGGGTGCGGGGCTGGGCCGTGTTGCCGCCGCCATGAGCGGAACGCTTCTGCTTTTCCGACGCACGGCGCATGGAGGCAAGCGAACGGCCACGGAAGCCGTCGTCGCCGCCGAGCGCACGCGTGATGGTGAGCTTGCCGGGGCGGCGCTCATCCACGCGCGGGCGGCTGGGCTTGGCCGGCGGTTCGGGCGTGCGCCGGGTCAGGCGGCCGGCAGGGCCACTGCGCGCTGTGTCTTCTTCCTCGACGACGGCCGGCTTGGGCGGAGCTTCGGCTGCACGCCTTGCTTCCTCGGCGGCGCGTGCGGCCTCCTCGGCTTCGGCGCGGGCCTTTTCCTCAAGGCGCCGACGTTCGGCCTCCTCGCGCTCGGCGCGCTCGCGCACCTCGCGGATGCGGGCTTCCTCGGCGAGTTGCAGCCGCTCTTCCTCGGCAAGGCGCATCAGCAGTTGCGAGCGCTCGCGCGGGGTGAGACGCGGGTTGGAAAGGGCCTTCTGCAAGGCCGTCAGTTCAGGCTTTTGCGGCGCAGGCTTTGCAGCCGGCTGTGCCTTCGGGGCCGGCGCGGGCTTTGCCACGGGCTTGCCGGCATCCGGCTTCTGCCCGGCCTGGGCGGTCGGAGCGGCCTTGGCGGGCTCTTCCGTCTTCGCGACGGGTGTTCCGGTCACGGCCTCCGGCTCTGGCGTGGCAGGCTCGGCCGGCTTTTCAGCCATAGGCGCTTCCGTCTCCGGTTCCTTGGGCATGGCTGCTTCCGGCTTTGCCACTTCGGCAGCCTTCCCGACCTCAGGAGCAGGAGCAGGAGCCGCTTCGCTGGCCGGGGTGGCCGCTTCTTCGGCAGCATCCACTTCGCCCTGACGCGCGGTCGCGGGGCGTGGCTCATCCTTCGGCAACGGATCATCC
>CAYMZC010000147.1:0-6123 GCA_964394815.1 uncultured Sandaracinobacter sp.
ATTCGGAATGAAGTCGATCGGATAGGAACCGCGGCTGTTCTCGGCGAGGCTGTTGTCGTCCAGGTCGATTTCGCGGGTGGCGGGGTCGATCACGACATTTTCAAGCACCGTGCCGAAGCGCTTGGTGGTGGCGAAGATTTCCGGTTCCGCCGTGGGCGAGAGACGGATCATCTTGGCGTAGCAGCCACCTTCGAAGTTGAAGACGGCGGTATCCGACCAGCCATGCTCGTCGTCGCCGATCAGCGTGCGGCTGGCGTCTGCCGAAAGGGTCGTCTTGCCGGTGCCCGAAAGGCCGAAGAAGACGGCGGTATCGCCGGCGGGACCGATGTTGGCCGAGCAGTGCATCGGCATCACGCCCTTGGTGGGCAGCAGATAGTTGAGGATGCCGAAGACCGACTTCTTCATCTCGCCGGCATAGGCGGTGCCGCCGATGAGGATCAGCTTTTCAGTGAAGTTGACCGCGACCACCGTTTCCGAGCGGCAGCCATGGCGGGCCGGATCGGCCTTGAAGCTGGGCAGGTCGATGATGGTGTATTCGGGCGTGAACGCTTCAAGCTCGGCAGCCGTCGGGCGGACCAGCAGGGTGCGGATGAAGAGGGAGTGCCAGGCGAATTCGGTGATGACGCGCACATTCACCCGGTTCTCGGCCTGCGAGCCGCCGAAGAGATCCTGGGCGAAAAGCGTTTCCTTCTCGGCCACGGCCTTCAGGAAATCTTCCTTGAGGGCAGCGAAGTGGGCCGGGTCCATCGGCTTGTTGGACTTGCCCCACCAGACGGTCGACTCGGTTTCGGCGTCCTTCACGGTGAACTTGTCGTTGGCGGAACGGCCAGTGTGCCTGCCCGTTTCCACGACAAAGGCGCCATCTTTCGACAGCAGGCCCTCGCCGCGCTGGACGGCCATCTCGATGAGCGGCGCGGTGCCGAGGTTCCAGTTGACACTGGCTTTGGTCTTGATGCCCTGGGCCTCGAGCCCGATGCGTCCTGAAGTCGCCACGTTCACTCCCTTCACAAAGTCCGCCGGGCCGGTTTTTGGGCGCCCACGGCTTTCGCGCGGCGAATACGGAGCATCCGCCGCCATTCAAAGTCAGCCGCTCAGTAACGGACGAAGGGCCACATGTGAAGCGCGGTAAACATGAAGCTTTGGTACATGCGGCGTTAGCAGCTATACGGGCAACGCATGAGCCATGGGCCGCCACCCGGTCCGCAACATGTGCCGGGATGACCAAGCAACCGACATGAGCAACACAATCGCCCTCGTCGATGACGACAGGAACATTCTCACCTCGGTGAGCCTCGCGCTTCAGGCCGAAGGCTTCACGACGCGCGTCTATGCCGATGGCGCGGCGGGGCTGAAGGCGCTTCTGGAGAATCCGCCCGACCTTGCCGTCGTGGACATCAAGATGCCGCGCATGGACGGCATGGAAATGCTTCGCCGCCTGCGCGAGAAATCCGACCTGCCGGTCATCTTCCTGACATCCAAGGACACGGAGATCGACGAAGCCCTCGGCCTTGCGATGGGCGCCGACGATTACATCGGCAAGCCCTTCAGCCAGCGCCTGCTGATCGAGCGGATCCGCGCAGTGCTGCGGCGCACCGCCAACCGCCGCAATGGGGCAGGGGAAGGCCTGGCCCAGGCGGAACCCATCGTGCGCGGCAAGCTGGAGATGGACCCGGCCCGCCACCGCGTGCGCTGGGGCGGGCGCGATGTGGCGCTGACGGTCACGGAATTCCTCATCCTCGATGCGCTCGCCCAGCGGCCGGGTTTTGTGAAATCACGCGACCAGCTGATGGACGTGGCCTATGCCGACGACAATTATGTCGATGACCGCACCATCGACAGCCACATAAAGCGGTTGCGAAAGAAGTTCCGGTCGGTCGATCCGGATTTCAAGGCGATCGAAACCCTCTATGGTGTCGGCTACAGGTTCGACCAGGAGGATTAGGCCGTGAGGGCAGGCCGTGAGAACCGGGGCTTGAGGATGGTGGCTTGAGGACCGTAGTTTGAGGATCGGGGCGTGACAGTCGCTGCTGCGCATGGCCATGGGGCGTCGATGGCGCGGGGCAGGCGGGGCACGCCGCGTTTCTCCGGCTGGTCCTCGCTGGTAACGCGCATCCTTGTCGTCAATCTCGTGGCCCTGCTGGCGCTCGCAGGTGCGCTTTTCTACATCGAGAGCTTCCGCGCCCGCATGCTGGAAACACGCGGGCAGGAACTGATGGGGCAGGGCGAGATCATCGCCCAGTTCCTGCAAGCTCAGGGCATCGATTCCGGGGACGATGTGATCCTCGGCATCTCCAGCGCGCGTGGCACGCGCATCCGTCTTTACGATGCCGATGGGAACGAGCGCGCCGACAACTGGGACAACCCCGCCGTCACGCGGTTCGAGCTTGTCGACCCGACGACCGAGGGCTTCCGCCGGGAAAGCGCGATCCTGATAGACCGCGTGGTCGATTTCCTGACCGGCCAGAAGGAATTTCCTCTGCTGGATGAGCCGGGCGCGGGCAACCGCAGCGACTGGCCGGAAGTGGAGACCGCCGCACGCGAGGGCCGCCCGGTCATGCAGGCGCGCCAGAACCGCGACCGGCTGGTGGTGCTGCACGCGGCCGTGCCGGTCATGGCAGGCGATACCGTGCCGCATCCTGTCGTGCTCCTGGCCGTCGATACGCCCGATGTCATCGACCTCGTGCGGCGCGAGCGCATGGCGACATTCCTCGTCTTTCTCTTCGTGCTTGGCCTCACACTATTGTTCAGCCTCTATCTGGCCCGCACCGTGGTGATTCCGTTGCGTCAGCTGGCGCTGGCCGCGCACCGGGTCCGGCTCGGGCGGGACAGGCATGTCGTCGTGCCGCGCCTGCCCCACAGGCGCGACGAGATCGGCGGCCTTGCCCGCGCGCTTGCCGACATGACCACGACCCTGCGCCACCGCATCGATGCCACCGAGGCGTTCGCGGCCGATGTCGCCCATGAGCTGAAGAACCCGCTGGCAAGCCTGCGGAGCGCGGTGGAAGCGCTTGGCAGCGTGAGGGACGAGGCCGCCCGCGCCCAGCTCTTCGGCCTGATCGACGAGGATGTGCGCCGCATAGACCGGCTAATCACCGACATTTCGGCCGCTTCGCGCGTGGATGCCGAGCTGTCGCGCACGCGGCTCCAGCCGGTCGATCTGGGGCGGCTGGTATCCGGAATTGTCGCTGCACAGACGGCCGCCGGCCCGCTGCGGGGCGGCGTGCGGATCGATGTGCGCGTGCCGCCGCCCGGCGTGGCGATGGTGGCGGCGGACCCTGACCGCCTTGCGCAGGTGGTGAACAACCTGCTGGACAATGCCCTCAGCTTTTCGCCCGAGGGCGGGGTTCTGTCAGTCATGGTCCACAGCCTGCCGGAAGCGATCGAACTGCGGGTGGAGGATGAAGGGCCGGGCGTGCCGCCCGAAGTGCGGGATTCCATCTTCGACCGCTTCTATTCCGAGCGCCCCGGCCATGAGGATTATGGCCAGCACAGCGGGCTCGGCCTCTCCATAGCGCGCGCCATCACGGAGGCGCTTGATGGCGCCATCCGGGTCGAGGACAGGGCGGACGGCAGGCCGGGCGCGGCCTTTGTCGTGACGCTTCCGCCGCTCTGATGTCGGGCACGCTGCATGCAACGGCGGTCGCCATCGGGGGCAGGGGGGTGCTGCTGACGGGCCGGCCGGGCGCCGGCAAGTCGGACCTTGCCCTGCGGCTCATCGATCGCGGCGGCGTTCTGGTTTCGGATGACAGGGTGATCGCCACGGCTGAAGGCGGCAGATTGTGGCTTTCGCCGCCGCCCACCATAGCCGGGCTGATCGAGGTGCGCGGCATCGGCCTCGTGCGCATGCCGTTCCTCGACCATGTGCCGGCATGCCTTCTCATCGATCTGGGCATGGAGCCAGAGCGCCTGCCCGATCCGGTAACGCGCGACGTGAACGGCGTGGCGCTGCCGCTTCTTGCCTTGCGCCCCTTTGATGCATCGGCCGCCATCCGCGTGGAACTGGCTGTGGCCCTTGCAGCCCGAAATGGGCTAGCCATGGGCCATGACTAGCGAATCCCCAAAGGCCAGCGCGCGGGCCAGCCCGCCTGCCGATCACTCCCCTGCCGATCACCCCCCTGCCGATCACCCCGTTGACGGCGCGCAGGCCGATGCCACCGATGAACTGGGCGCGCATGTCCTGATCGTCACCGGGCTTTCCGGTGCGGGCAAGTCGACGGCCCTGAAAGCCCTGGAAGACCAGGGCTATGAAGCCGTCGACAACCTGCCGCTCTACCTTCTGCCCACCTTGCTGACAGCATCGGGCGGGCACCGGCTTGCGATCGGCATCGACGTACGCACGCGGGCCTTTTCCACCGAGCTTGTGCAGGGCGCCATTCGCGGCCACGCAACGCCGGATCGCCCCATAAGGCTGCTCTATCTCGACTGCGCCGGCCATGCGCTCATCAAGCGCTTTTCGGAAACGCGCCGCCGCCATCCGCTGGCTGCCGACCGTCCCGTGAGCGACGGCATTGCGCTGGAACGCGAGCTTCTGGAGGGCCTGCGCCGCGAGGCCGACGTGGTGATCGACACCACCGATTTCAGCAGCAACGACCTGCGCCGCGCCATCCAGACCCGCTTTGCAAGGCCAGGCGGCCGGGGCTTCACCCTGACGCTGATGAGCTTCGGCTACGCCCGCGGCATTCCGCGCGATGCCGACCTCGTCTTCGACATGCGCTTCCTGAAGAACCCGCACTGGGTGCCCGCGCTTCGGCCGCTCACGGGCCTTGATCCGGCCGTCCGCGCCCATGTCGAGAGCGACCCGGCCCACAGGCCGGCCTTCGACGCCATTCTTGGGCTTCTAACCCGGCTGATGCCCGGCTATGCGCGAGAAGGCCGGGCCTATCTGATGGTGGCTTTCGGCTGCACCGGCGGGCGGCACAGATCGGTTGCCACCGCCGAGGCGATGGGCGAGGCGCTCGCCGGGGCCGGCTGGCCGAACATGGTGGTTCACCGTGATCGCGCCAATGGCCCGCAGGACGACGCACCCGTGCCGGAAATGGAGAAGGGTTTGGAATGATCGGCTTGGTTCTGGTGACGCATGGCCGCCTCGCGCAGGAATTCGTCGCGGCGATGGAGCATGTCGTCGGCCCGCAGGCGCAGTGCCTTTCGGTCTGCATCGAAGCCAATGACGACATGGAGGTGAAGCGGGCCGAAATCGCCAGCGCCGCCGCCGAAGTGGACAAGGGCGCCGGCGTGATCCTGCTGACCGACATGTTCGGCGGCACGCCTTCGAACCTTGCCATCTCGCTTCTGGGCCGGCCCAACCTGGAAGTGATCGCCGGGGTGAACCTGCCCATGCTCATCAAGCTCGCCAGCGTGCGCAAGGTGAAGAGTGTCGGCGAAGCCGTGGACATCGCGCAGGAAGCGGGGCGGAAATATATCTCGGTCGCCAGCCGGCTTCTGGGTGAGGCGGCTTGAGCGCCGGCCCGGTCACGCTGCCCATACGCAACAAGCGCGGGCTGCATGCGCGGGCCAGCGCAAAGTTCGTCACGCTGGCCAGCCAGTATGATGCGACCGTCACTGTCTCGAAGGACGGGTCGGACGTGCTTGGCACGTCGATCATGGGCTTGATGATGCTGGCGGCCGCCAATGGCGACAGCATCGATGTCCGGGCGGAAGGGCCGCAGGCCGAAGAGGCTCTGGCGGCCCTTGTGGAGCTGGTGGCCCGGAAATTCGGCGAGGACTGATCCGGCAAGGAGCGGTCCGCCCTGCCGGTTCAGCAGCCTGTTCAGCCGCCGGCTGCCTCGCTCTGCAGTTGCAGATAATTCTGCAGGCCCTGATCGCTGATCATCTTCTGCTGAGTCTCGATGAAGTCCACATGCTCTTCCTCTGCCGAGAGGATGGAAAGCAGGAGATCGCGGCTGACATAATCCCGCACAGATTCGCAGTGGGGAATGGCTTCCTTCAGCAGGGCGATGGCCTCGATTTCCAGTTCAAGATCGGCCTGGAGGATTTCCGGAACATTCTCGCCGATGCGCAGCGGGTTGTGCGACTGCAGATTGGGCAGACCATTGAGGAACAGGATGCGCTCGATCAGCTTTTCGGCGTGCTTCATCTCGTCGATGGAGCGCTTCTCCAGCTTGC
>CAYMZC010000148.1:0-6105 GCA_964394815.1 uncultured Sandaracinobacter sp.
AGGTTTTCCGGCTTTTCGTTTGAAAACAATCGGTTAACCCGTTGAAATGGCGGAGAGGGTGGGATTCGAACCCACGGTCCGCTTGCACGGACAACGGTTTTCGAGACCGCCCCGATCGACCACTCTGGCACCTCTCCGCGCCCTGTCGTTCAACAGTTTGTTCAGCCGTGGTCAATGGCAGTCGGCGGCCATAACCCTGACATCGGGTAAACACAAGCCCCCAGGATCCGCCCCTGCGACATCCGCCCCTTTCCATATGAGCCTGTCTGCCTATATCCTTGGAGGAAAGGATGGTCTGACGGATGCGTATGGACAGCAAATCTGGGTCTTCCATGCAGCCGGGCGTTGCCGCCGGGCGTGGTGCGGGTGAGGATGGCGGGTCTGGTGCCGGCATGGGTCCGCCCGCGCCGCACTTTGCCGAAGCCCGCTTCACCATCGGCGATGTCGTCCGCCACAGGGTCTTTCCCTTCCGTGGCGTCATCTTCGATGTGGATCCGGAATTCGCCAACACCGAGGAATGGTGGCTCGCCATTCCGGAAAATCTCCGGCCGGCGAAGAACCAGCCCTATTACCACCTCCTCGCCGAGAATGAGGAGTCGAGCTATGTCGCCTATGTGAGCCAGCAGAACCTGCTGCCTGACAGCAGCAGCGGCCCCGTGAGCCACCCGGCCGTGCGGCAGCTGTTCACCGATTACCGGGACGGGCGCTATCAGCTGAAGCCGGCCATAAGGAACTGATGCGCGCACAGGCGGCAGGCAGGGCGGCGGGGCTGGCATGAACGGCCCCCTTCGCCTGCATGGCTATTTCCGCTCGGGCGCTGCCTGGCGCGTGCGGATCGGGCTGAACTGGAAGGGGCTGTCTTACGAGAGGCTTTCGATCGACCTGCGCACCGGCGCGCAAGGCGATGCCGCCTGGCGGGCGCGCAACCCGCAAGCCATGGTGCCGGCGCTGGAGCTGCCGGACGGGACGCTTCTCACCCAGTCGCTCGCCATCCTCGAATGGCTGGAGGAAACAGTGCCGGAGCCGGCCTTCCTGCCGGCCGATCCGCTGCTGCGGGCGCGCATCCGGGCGATGGCGCTGGTGATTGCAGCCGATACGCACCCGGTGCAGAACCTGGGCGTGCTGAAGCGGGTGGAGGCGCTGGCCGGCGCCGATGCCGCGCGGGACTGGGCGCGGCAGACCATCGTGCAGGGGCTTTCCGCCTGCGAGGCGCTTGCCGCGCGGGAAGCCGGGCCTTTCGCCTTCGGGGCGGAGCCGACCCTTGCCGATATCCTGATCGTGCCGCAGCTGTTCAATGCGCGGCGTTTCGGGGTGGCGCTTTCGGCCTTTCCGCGCATCCTTGAAATCGAGGCGGCCTGCGCCCCCATCCCTGCCTTTGCCAGGGCCCGGCCCGAAGTTCAGCCCGACGCTGACTGACCTGATATTGACTGCCCCGATACTGACTGAGCGGCTGCCCCCTCAGGCGCGGCGCATGTTTGCGATCGGCTCGCGCGTATAGGGGTAGCCCAGCCCTTCGGGGATGGAGATGAAGCCTTCCTCGACCACAGCCGGCTGGATGAAGGGTGGCGGCGTGGCATCGGCCATCAGGCTGTCGACGCTGTCGAACTGGGCGAGGCGCGCGATGTTGCAGCGGGTGGGGAAAAGCAGGCTGATGCGACCGGCGACGGCTTCGTCGATCAGCGTCGACGGCTTTACCCAACGGGCGTGGACGGCCTCATGGCCATCGGCCAGCATGGTTTCGCCTTCGGGAAGGCGGGCGAGGAAGAAATGCGTGTCGAAGCGCTTGTGCAGATCGAGCGGCGGCACCCAGCGGGCGAAGGGCTTCAGCACATCGGCGCTGAGCACATGGCCGATGGAAAGCAGAAGATCGGAAAAGGCGATCTCATGCCGGTCGGACGCGGGGCGGAGCTTCGCGCGCACTTCGCGCTCCACCTCTTCCCCGCGCGAGAGGAGGATGCCGGCTTCCTCGAAGGCCTCGCGTGCGGCGGAAATGCGGGCTGTCGCGTCGACGACGTCGAGCACATCGAAGCCGGAAAAGGCCGGCCCTTCGGGCACGTCGCTTGCATCCACCTTGCCGCCGGGGAAGGCGACGGCGCCGCCGGCGAAGCCCATGCCCTTCGCCCGCTCGATCGCGAGCACCTCGAGGCCGCGCACGCCATCCCGCGCGATGATCACGGTTGCCGCCGGCACGGTGCCGGTGAGGTCGGGTCTGGTCATGCTGTTGCCTTTCGATGGAGTGGCGGCGTGGCTGCCGGGCTTGAGCCATCCGCCCCCGGCCGGCATGAAGCCTGCGAACCCGCGTGACAGCGGGCCTGAGGGCCGGGGCGGGATGCGGCATGGGCCATGCAACAGCCTTACCGGCCCGATCCCGCTGGCGACAATCGCAGTTTTGAGGGTTAGGGCGTGGCGGGCGACATGAATGGAAAGGTGCGGGCATGGCGGGTGGACAGACAGGCGAACAGCTGATCGGGCAGTGGGACGGGCAGAATGCCCCCCGGCTTCTGGCGCTCGAGCGGCTGGAGCGGGACCTTTTCCGCAACCGGCTGAACCAGGAAAACCCGAACAACGCGCTTTTCGGCGGACAGGTGCTGGCGCAGGCGCTGACCGCTGCCACCCACAGCATGGCCGACGGGCCGGATGGCATGCTGCCGCGCGCCGTTCATTCCATGCACGGCTATTTCCTGCGCGCCGGGCGCGCCCATGCGCCCGTTGTCTACCAGGTGGACCGGACCCGCGACGGCGGCCGTTTTTCCACGCGCCGGGTCGTCGCCATTCAGGAAGGCGAGCCGATCTTTCACATGGAATGCGGCTTTCACGCCCCGGAACCGGGCTATGACCACCAGGATGCCATGCCGCAGGACGTTCCCGGCCCGGAGATGCTGAAGACGCTGGGCGAACTTGCCGCCAGCCTCGGCGACCGGCTGCCGCCGCTGGTGCGCGAACGCTGGGCGCGCGAGAACCGGCCGATCGAGGTGAAGCCCATCGACTGGCGGGACTTCCTGCATGATCCCACCCGCGCGCCGCGCCGCACCTACTGGATGCGCGTGCCTTCTGCCGCCGGCGCGACACCGCCCGAGCATGCCTGCCTGCTGGCCTATATGTCGGACCTGTTCTTTTCCGGCACGGCGGCCATTCCGCATACGCTGCCGATGCCGCATCCGGGCCTGTTCATGGCGAGCCTTGACCATGCGATGTGGTTTCACCGCCCCGCGCGCACGGACGAATGGCTGCTGTTCAGCTGCGAAAGCCCATCGGCGCAGGCCGGGCGCGGGCTGGTGCGCAGCCAGATCCATGCTGCCGATGGCGCTCTGGTGGCAAGCGTGGCGCAGGAGACGCTGCTGCGGCCACGGACGCCCGCCTGATGAGCGGTGAGGCCATCCGCCGCGAGGGGGCGTGGATCCTGCTGGAGGTGAAGGCGCGGCCCGGCGCGCGCGCCGACCGGATCCGCGGGGTGGCGGACGGGCTTGTGCGCATCGATGTCGCAGCCCCGCCCGAGGACGGAAAGGCGACCGCGCGCATGCTCGATCACCTTGCTGCGGCCTTTGGCGTGGCGCGGCGCGACGTTGAGCTGGTTTCGGGCGCGCATGCGCGGTGGAAGCGGGTGCGAATCAAGGGGGCGAAGCGCATCCCCCAGGAACTGGAGCCGCACATCGGGGATTGATGCCCGCTTTTGTGTTGGATGATCCGGAGAGGGGGCCTGGTGGAGACGAGGGGGATCGAACCCCTGACCTCAGCAGTGCGATTGCTGCGCTCTCCCATCTGAGCTACGTCCCCGTTTGACCGGAGGCCCAGGCCCTGGAGAGGGCGGGCTATACAGCCCGTCAAGCCTCTATGCAATGCCCCACTTCGCGCACCCGGCGGCAAAGCGCACTTGAGAATATGCCGGCAGATGCTAGCTTTGTTTCAAGTGCACGCTCCGGCAATTCCGGGCGGGCGAAGCGGGACCAGAATGATGCAGGATGCCATGGCCCCCCCGGCGCTGGAGGGGGACAGCAGAGGCCGGACCGGGTCCGGCCCGGGCGCTGAAGCGCCTTCGCCGCCGGGAGGCGGCGCACCGACGGACGTGTCTGCGAAGGCCGGCGGGGCTGATTGCCCGGGCGCGGCTGCCGATGCTGGCGGCGCCGGGCGGGCGCTGGCCGGGTCTTTGCCAGCGATGGCGGCAGCGGATTTTTCCGCCGCGCCCGCCCCCATTCGCCGCGGGCCAATGGCGGCGCTTGACCTTGGCACAAACAATTGCCGCCTGCTGATCGCGCGACGCACCGCGCGCGGCGACTGCGCCAGCGATTTCCAGGTGATCGACGCCTTTTCGCGGATTGTCCGGCTTGGCGAGGGGCTGATGCAATCCGGCCGGCTTTCCGACGAAGCGATGGACCGTGCCGTCACGGCCCTTTCCGTCTGTGCCGACAAACTGGCCCGGCGCGGTGTGACGCAAGTCAGGAGCGTTGCCACCGAAGCCTGCCGCCGCGCCGAAAACGGGCCGGATTTCATCCGCCGCGTCTATGATGAAACCGGGCTTGCGCTCGATGTCATTACCCCGGCCGAGGAGGCGCGCCTTGCCGTTCTGGGGTGCCAGACCCTGATCGATCCGGACGCGCACCGCACGCTTGTCTTCGACATCGGTGGCGGATCGACGGAGGTCGTGCTTCTCGAACGGCGGCAGGGGCGGCGCGGGCGGCCGCCCATCATCGGCTTGACAGCCTGGGTGAGCGTGCCCTGGGGCGTGGTTTCGCTGGGCGAGACCGAGCCTGCCGACAGCGGCAGCGAGGCTGCGCGCATGGCAAGCTATGCCCGCATGAAGGGGCGGGTGGCGCAGCATCTTGAGCCTTTGCGCCGCCTGTTGCGCGGAGAAGTGCACCTTCTGGGCGCATCCGGCACGGTCACGACCCTTGCCAGCCTGAACATGGGCCTGCCCCAATATGACCGCCGGCGGGTCGATGGATCCTTTGCCGCGACCGCCGATCTCGTGGCGCTGAGCCATTCGCTTGCAGCCCGGTCGCCGGACGAGCGGGCCGCCATTCCCGGTGTCGGCAGCGATCGCGCCGACCTGGTTGTCGCGGGTGCGGCCATCCTCGAAGCCCTCATCGACCTTGGCGCCGCGCCGCAGCTGCGGGTGGCGGACCGGGGCATACGCGAAGGAATATTGCGCAGCATGATCGCACGCGAAGACAGCATCCGCACCGCCGGCGGCGCCCGGCGACCCGGCGCACAGCCCGGGCAAGCCCGATGAGCGGCCCGACGCGCGGCGGCACCGGCGGGCGTTCGCTGGGCGGGCGCACCCGCCTGAGGAACCGGCGCGGGCGTTCCGTGAGTTCTGCGCGCTGGCTGGAGCGTCAGCTGAACGACCCCTATGTGAAGCGCGCGCAGCTGGAGGGGTGGCGCGCGCGCGCAGCCTACAAGCTGATCGAGTTGGATGAGCGGTTCGGCCTGTTTCAGGGCGTGGAGCGCGTTGTCGACCTGGGGGCGGCGCCGGGATCCTGGTCGCAGGTGCTGCTGAAGCGCCGGCCGAAGGCCCGAATCGTCGGGATCGACCTGCTGCCGGTGGAGCCGATTCCCGGGCTGGAGTTCGTGCAGGGCGATTTCCTGGCCGAAGGCATGGACGACAGGCTTGTCGACCTGCTGGGCGGGCCGGCCGACCTTGTGATGTCGGACATGGCGGCGAACACGGTGGGCCATCCGCAGACGGATCATATCCGCACCATGGCGCTGGTGGAGGCGGCGGCCGATTTCGCCACGCGCGTGCTGCGGCCGGGCGGCACTTTCGTCGCCAAGGTGCTCGGCGGCGGGGCGGAAGGGCAGCTGGTTGCCGAACTGAAGCGACGCTTTGAAACGGTGCGCCATGCCAAGCCGCCGGCAAGCCGCAAGGAATCTTCGGAAACCTATCTCGTGGCGCAGGGGTTCAAGGGCCCGGTGCAAGAAGGGCAGGCGTAAACGGGGGGCCGGCGCAAGGCGGGCTGGCCGCGCGGCCATGGAACTTGCGGCCGGCCATGTCTATTGAGGGCGGCATGAACCGAATCCTTCCTGCCGAATGGGCCAGACAGCGCGCCCTTTTCACCGCCTTTCCCTCGGATGGGGATCTGTGGCTTGACGATCTTGCCCCGGCGCAGG
>CAYMZC010000149.1:0-6097 GCA_964394815.1 uncultured Sandaracinobacter sp.
GCGCCGGTTGATTGTCGGCCTTCGCCACCTTGCCGGGCTTCGGCAGGATTTCCGACAGGTTCCCTTTCCAGCGGGCTGGGTTGTCCCCCGTGCGATGCCCCGCCACGGTTGCCCATGACAGCACGGCTTCGATGCGCCCGCGAAGGCGGGAAGCGGTTTCCGTCCTGGTTTGCCAGATTGGTTCCAGCGCGCGCAGCACGTCTTGCAGCGTGATTTCCGCCACCAGCTTCGGCCCCAGCACCGGGCTAGCGTATGTGTCGAGGGTCGAGCGCCATTGCTGCCGATGCTTGTCGTTCCGGAATTCATCCAGCTTCGCGGCCAGATACCGTTCCACGGCCGCTTCAAAGGTCAGCCCCGCACGGGCGTCGCGCCGTTCCTGCACCGGGTCGCCGCCCATCATCGCCTTGCCCCGGTTTTCCAGCGCCAGCTTGCGAGCGGTTGCCAGCGGGATTGCAGGCGGGCTTCCCAGCCCGAGTTCACAGCGCTTGCCGCGAATGGTGATGCGCTGCACCCATTGCTTCGCGCCGTTCGGTTGCACGCGCAGGAACAGGCCCTGCCCGTCAAAATACTTTCCCGGGTCGGTCACGGTTTCCACAAAGCGAGCGGTCAACGCCTTTTCCGGCTTCCGAATGCCCCTTGTTGCCATCGCATCCCCCAGCCTATCCCCCGGAAGGACTTCCCCCACCATATCCCCCACATTGACGCGGATTGAGCCGGAATATAACGGAACAGTCCGGTAAAGGGAAGTATAAACAATGGCTTGTAAACAAGGACTTGCGGCACTTCACGGAAGCCGCCGGAAGCCAGTTATACGGACTCCCGCTCCGCCATCTCGTGGCTACCATGCCTTGAGAATATTAAGATTTCAGAAAATCTCGCGGCTGTCGTACCTCACCTAGTCCCTCACGCGTTCAAGATCGGGTACTGTCAAATCAAACGCACCTGCGGGCGCCATGCCCATGATCGCGCGGGGCGGGTCGATGCCCAGACCCAGAAAGCAGCCAGCCTGTTCCCCCATTTCAACGCATCGCCTGAGGTGATCCGCCTTGTGGTGATGATCTACGTGCGCTTCCCACTGAGCCTTCGCACCGTCGAGGATCTGCTGTTCGAGCTCGGGCTCGACAACTGCTAGGAAACAGCGCGGCCTGGTGGAACCGGTTCCGGCAGATGACGTCACTGCAGAAGTTCGCCTCGGTCCACGCCATCGTCCACAACCACTTCAACCTCGATCGCCACCTCATCGACAGGCAGACCTGCAAGACCGCCCGCTCAGCCGCCCTGGCCGGGTGGCAGTCGCTCATGACCTGAACCGACGACAGGCCGGGGGCGAACTCCACTTATCGGAGACAAGTTGCGATCAGACTGACAGCGCTCTGCCCTCCCCTTGCCAGGGGGAGGGCGGTTAGCGTCAGACTTGCAATTCCTTTGAGACCGCAGCGACCGGCAGGCCTGTCACGCCGCCGTCAGGTCATTGCTTAACCGTTCGCGCAGTTCGCGCCTCAGGAACTTGCCGCTGGCGTTGCGCGGCAGTGGTTCCGTCATGAACCAGATGTGGCGCGGAACCTTGTAGGCGGCGATATGGCCTTCGCAGAAGCTTCGCAGCCCGGCCTCATCGAGATTTTCGCCGGGTTTCAGCATGACAGCCACGCCGACGTCCTCGCCAAGCCGGTGATCGGGCACGCCGAACACGCAGCATTCCGCGATCGCGGGATGGCGGTAGATGGCTGCTTCGACCTCGGCGCAATAGACATTCTCGCCGCCACGCAGCACCATGTCCTTCTTGCGATCAACGATGAAGATGAAGCCATCCTCGTCGATGCGGGCGATGTCGCCGGTGTGCAGCCAGCCATCCGTGATCGCGGCCTCGGTCGCCTCAGGGCGGTTGATATAGCCCTTGATGACGGCAGCGCCCTTGACCCACAGTTCGCCGACTTCGCCCGGCGGCACGGTGTTGCCGTCGTCATCGACGCATTTGACCTCGTAGCTGGGCATGGCGGGGCCGGCGCTGTCCGGCTTGTCGACAAAGAAATCTCCGGAGACGGACGTGATGATGCCGCTGGTTTCGGTCATGCCATAGCCGGTGCTCGGCCGGGCACTGACCACCTTGTCTTCGATCTTGTGAACGAGATCGGGCGGCACCTGGGCACCGCCGCCCGAAAGCGCCATCAGGCTCGACACATCGGTGGTGGCGAAATCCGGGTGGTTGATCAGCTCGCGCGCCATCACCGGCACGCCGCCAATGGATGTCACCCGTTCCTGCGCGATGATGCGCAGCGCTTCGCCGGCGTCCCAGCGGTACATCAGCACGATGGTGCCGCCGGCCGCAGTCGTCGCATAGGCGCCGCAGTTGTTGGCGGTCACGTGGAACAGCGGCGTCGTCAGCAGGGACACCGGCACCGGCGGCGCGGCGGGTGGCTCCACGCCGGTGGCCCGCTGCACCGCCAGCGCCGTCGAAGCGCCGGCATAGAGCATGTTGTACAGATTGGTGATGCACCCGCGATGGGTCAGTTGCGCGCCCTTGGGAAAACCGGTGGTGCCTGACGTGTAGAAAATGCAGGCATCGGCATCGGGATCAATTTCCACCTCCGGCATGGCGCCGCCGTGCGCGATGACATCGGCGAACGGCGTCACCCCCGGCTCGGGCCCGCGCAACCGCACACCGACGAGCGCCATGCCAGCCGGCGGCTCGGCGATTTGCTTGTAGCGGTCGAGCCGCTCGGCATCGAGGAACAGGACCTTGGGCGCCGCATCGCCAAGCCCATAGGCCATTTCCTCGGCTGTCCACCAGGCGTTCATGCCGACAACGGCTATCCCTGTGGAGACGCAGGCCCAGTAGATCAGCAGCCATTCGGGATAGTTGCGCATGGCGATCGCCACCCGGTCGCCCGGCTTTACGCCCTGTGCCGCCAGCCATGCCGCGATGGCGTCAACACGGGCGTGGGCTTCGGCATAGGTCAGCCGTTCGTCGCGATAGACGAGGTAGCTGTTGTCGGCGAATTGCCGGGTCGATTGCCATAGCGCCCGCACATCGGGCATCGCATGGCGATAGGCGCGCACGGCGATGCCATTGACCTCGATGGTGATGATCTCGAACGCGCCACCGGGGCCCGTCAGCTCCTCGCACGCCTTCGCCAATTCCGCGTAGTGCATAACCCTCCCCAGAGCATTGTTCTCGCCTGTCGTTGATACACAGGTTCCTCCGCCCGGAAAGCTATCTAGAGCCATCGGGCTGTCACATTTCAGGGAAGCATGCCACGATACAGAATTCCGGCGGATATCCGCAGCCCGCTGTGCGCCGTCATCCATGGCCCGCAGCAGGCGTTGTTCGGCTTGCGACCCGGACCGGGCCGCAATACCCATTGCCGATGCCAACAGGGATGTCACTCAAACTCACCATCCGCCTGTATTGCGGCGATCAGATCGCAATGGGGCCCGGCAAGGCGGACCTGCTCGATGCCATCAGGGCCTGCGGCTCGATCTCGGGCGCAGGTCGGGCGATGGGAATGAGCTACAGGCGCGCCTGGCTGCTGGTCGACACCATGAACCGTTGCTGGAAGGAACCGCTGGTTGCGACGGCCCCCGGCAGCGCCCATGGCGGCGGCGCCCGCTTGACCGGGATGGGAGAAAAGATCCTCTCCCACTATCGAAGCCTGCAGACCTCCCTCGATGTGGCCGCATCATGCCCCGATCGGGCAGCACTCGCACAGGCAATGCGGGATGAGCCGAAGGCAAGCCAGAAAGCCCGCGTTTGAGCTTGGCCGGTCGAATTCCGTCCTATATACCACGCGACATAGCCAATTGGATGATCGCCCGTGTCGCTGCTCCGCATCCTGTCCGTCTTCCTCATCGCAGCCTTGCCGGTTCTGGCGCCTGCCCAGGCGCGGCAGCAGCGAGGGCCCATGCTGCTCGCCGCTGCAAGCTTGCAGGAAGCCCTGACCGACGCGGCCAGCAGCTGGGCCGGCAAGGGCCATCCACGCCCCGTCATCTCCTTTGCAGGATCCTCGGCACTGGCGCGGCAGATCGAGGCGGGAGCGCCAGCGGACCTGTTCATCCCGGCCGATGAGGAATGGATGGATCATGTTGCACGCAAGGGACTGATCCGGGCGAACAGCCGTGTATCCTTCCTTTCCAACCGGCTCGTGCTTGTTGCCCCCACTGGCAGCAACGCCCGGCTGGCCATCGGGCGCGGCTTCCCGCTTGCCGGTGCGCTTGGCAACGGGCGCCTCGCAATGGCTGACCCTGACAATGTGCCGGCAGGCAGATACGGGCGCGCGGCGTTGAGCAGCCTGGGTGTATGGGCATCCGTGTCCGGAAAGATTGCCCGCGCCGAAAATGTCCGTGCAGCACTTGCGCTGGTGGAACGCAAGGAAGCGCCCTTCGGTATCGTCTATGCAACCGATGCGCGCGCGTCCGCGCGGGTCCGTATAGTGGGCGTCTTCCCGGTCAACGCGCACCCTGCGATCACCTATCCCATCGCCGCTTTGCGCACGTCCACCAATCCGGACGCGGAAGCCTTTCGCCGGTTCCTCGTCTCGCGCGAAGGCAGGGCGATCTTTGCCCGGCACGGCTTTGCAGCGCGCTGAGACGGGAAGGATATGGCGCTCAATCCAGAGGAATGGGAGGTCATCGCCCTGTCGCTCAAAGTGAGCGCAGTGGCAGTGACGGCTTGCCTGCCGGTGGCGTTCGGGCTTGCCTGGCTGCTGGCGCGCGGGCGGTTTCCGGGGCGTATCCTGCTCGATGCACTGGTTCATCTCCCGCTCGTGCTTCCACCGGTGGTCATGGGCTGGCTGCTGCTGCTCGCCTTCGGCAACAATGGCCCGGCAGGGCGCTGGTTTTCCGAGATCATGGGCATCAGTTTCATGTTCCGCTGGACAGGCGCTGCCCTGGCTGCGGCGGTCATGGCCTTGCCGCTGATGGTGCGGGCGATGCGCCTGTCGATCGAAGCGGTGGACCACAGGCTCGAACAGGCAGCCGAGACGCTGGGGGCTTCGCGCGCGCATATATTCGCCACGATCACCCTGCCGCTGGCGCTGCCCGGCCTGTTGGCGGGCGCGGTGCTTGGCTTCGCCCGCTCGCTCGGCGAATTCGGCGCAACTATCACGTTCGTCTCGAACATACCGGGCGAGACGCGCACCCTTCCGATTGCCATCTACAGCGCCTTGCAGGTGCCCGGCAGCGAGGTGGCGGTTGCCCGCCTGTCGCTGATCGCCGTTGCCCTGTCGCTGGCTGCGCTGGTGGCATCGGAAGTGCTCACCCGCCGCGCCGGACACGGAAAGGGCGGACATGTCCTTTGATGTCAGGGTCGAATGCCGCCTTGGCGACCGGACCATCAAGGCCGCCTTTTCCGGCACACATGGCCTGACCGCGCTGTTCGGCCCGTCGGGCGCTGGCAAGACCTCCATCCTCAACATGGTGGCAGGGCTGCTGCGGCCAGACACGGGCCGCATTGCCGTTGGCCACACCATTTTGTTCGACAGGTCTTCCGGCGTCAACCTGCCCGCCCGCCATCGCCGCGCAGGCTATGTCTTTCAGGATGGCCGGCTGTTTCCACACAAGCGGGTGCGCGACAACCTGCTTTATGGCTGGCATCTGGCTCCGGCTGAAGATCGCTGGATGAATCTTGATGAAGCCACCCGGTTTCTTGGGATCGCCCATCTGCTCGACCGCTGGCCGCGCACGCTTTCGGGCGGCGAGGCGCAGCGCGTCGCGATTGGCCGGGCGCTGCTGTCCGGTCCACGCTTCCTGCTGATGGACGAACCGCTGGCATCGCTGGACCGGGCGCGGCGCGAAGAGATCATGAACGTGATCGAGCGTCTCCGGGACGAACTGACCCTGCCCATCCTTTATGTCAGCCATGATCGCGACGAAGTCGAGCGGCTGGCGACGACGATTGTGCCAGTCGGTTAGAGCATGCGCCCACAAGCCCGAATGGGCAAGCAAGCGCCAACTGGCCGGCGCCAGGGCCTGCCTGCCTGATCCCTGCCAGCCTGAACCCTGACGGCCTGAACCCTGATGGTCAGGCGGCCATCGCCAGCCTCTCCATGTCCGCGCGATGGTCGAGGCCGAGTTGCTGCATCATAACATCGCGTTGAGGCCC
>CAYMZC010000150.1:0-6093 GCA_964394815.1 uncultured Sandaracinobacter sp.
CGACACCTCCACCAGGACGTACACTCTTTCCCTACACGACGCTCTTCCGATCTAGCGGGCCTCGGCGATTTCACTTTCATCGAGCCTCAGTTCGAAGCCCTGCGCGCTGGCGAACGCGCCCATCATCAGGCTGGCCGGGAAGGGCCATGGCTGGCTCGCGACATAGCGCACATCGCTCACCCGGATTCCGGCTTCCTCGTGCAGTTCCCGGGCCACGGCTTCCTCGAGTGATTCGCCCGGCTCCACGAAGCCGGCCAGCGCGGAAAAGAAGCCGGCCGGGAATTGCGGGCCACGGCCGACGAGGGCCATGCCATCCTTTTCGGCCAGCATGATGACCACGGGATCGACGCGGGGGAAATGTTCGGTGCCGCAGGCCTCGCACTGGCGGCTGTAGCCGGCCTTCTCGATTCGCGTGGGGGCGCCGCAATTGGCGCAATGGCCATGGCGGCGATGCCAGTCGAGGATGGAGCGGGCCTGGGCGATGATTCCGGCGCGGCCATCGGCAAGGACGGAGCCCGCCATGCGCGCATCGGTGGCGCGGGCGGGCAGGTCGTCGAAGGGCTTGCCATCGACGGCAAAGCGGGGCGCGCCCTCTTCATCGAGACCAAGAAAAATGGTCGTGCCTTCGGGTGAATCGCTGCGGCGCGCCCAGTAGAGATCGGTGCCATCCTCCGTCATCAGCGGCTTCAGATCATCGAGGATCAGGAAGCGCGCGGCAGGGTGCAGCCGGGCAGCCTGAAGGGCCGCCGCATCCCGACGGAGATGATCGGCCCGGTCGAGCGGGTTTCCGGTGAACCCCTGGGTCTGGGCTTTGGTCATGGCATCTCCGGTTTCATCTGCGGTTGAGGGGACTCGAGAACCAGTCGGACGGCGCGTGCATAAAGGGTTGGCAGACCTTCATCCAGAATCCGACTGCGTGGAACCCAGCGCAATTGCTGGCCCGCAAGCTCCGGCAGCCTTTCCGCGACACTGGTGGCGGCCAGGGTAAGCCGCAGTTCGAAATGGGTGAAGACATGGCGGACGCGCGTATCGAGCCTGTGCCACTGCCCACCGAAGGGCAGGCTGTCGTCTTCCGTTTCTGCCCAGCCGGTGCCGGGAAGCGCCGGCATGCCGCCCAGCAGCCCGCGCGGCGGCCGGCGGACAAGGGCGATGCTGCCGTCATGTTCGATCCACCAGGCCGTGCCCAGCTTCAGCGGACGCGGCTTTTTAGGTGGCTTGACCGGAAAGGCCTCGGGCGTGCCGCAGGCATGGGCGGTGCAGGCTTTCCGCAGGGGGCAGGCGAGGCAGCGAGGCGCGCGGGGCGTGCAGATGCTCGCGCCGAGGTCCATCATCGCCTGCGCGAAGTCGCCCGGCCGTTCAGCAGGCACATAGGCTGAAAGCGCCTCGGCGATGGCGGTCCTGGCGGCGGGCAGGGGGGTGTGAATCGTGAACAGCCGGCTCGCCACCCGCTCGATATTGGCGTCGATGACGGTGGCGGGCTCGCCGAAGGCAATGGCGGCGATGGCCGCGGCCGTATAGGCGCCAATCCCCGGCAGGGCGCGAAGAGCCGATTCCGTTTGCGGGAAACCGCCTCGCGCAGCGACGATCCGGGCAGCCGCAAGCAGGTTTCGTGCGCGGGCATAATAGCCAAGGCCTGCCCAGGCGCGCATCACCTCCTCGTCGTCAGCGGCTGCCAGCGCCTCGATGCTGGGCCAGCGGTCAAGGAAGCGCTGGAAATAGGGCGCCGCTGCCGCAACCGTCGTCTGCTGGAGCATGATTTCCGACAGCCAGACATGATAGGGGTTGGGTGGTGCGCTTCCCGGCGGGCTGCGCCATGGCAGCGCCCTTGCGGAATGATCGTACCAGTCGAGCAGCGGGCGAGAAATACTGTCGACGGGCATGGGGTCTCTCTGGCACATCCCCGGCCTATGGCGAAGCCTCCCACATCCAAGGGTCCACCCGGTTCCGGGGCATCGCCAGCCGCTGCTGGCGGCAAGCCTGCTTCGGTCAGGCCGCGTCCGCCCCGGCCCGAAGCCGATGCGCCGCGCCGTGGCGGGGTGCGCGATGTCGGCTCGCTTCTGCCGCAGGTGGGCGGCACGGCCTTCCGCAAGTTCGGTTTCCTGCACAGCGCGCTGCTGGGCCGCTGGAGGGATGTGGTGGGGCCGGTCTATGCCCGCTGGTCCGTCCCCGAATCGCTGCGCATGCCGCGCGGCGAAAAAAGCGGCGGCACGCTCACCATCAGGGTCGAGGGTCCGTTTTCCCTCCAGCTGCAGCAGGTTGCCCCGCAGATCATGGAGCGGGCGAACCGCATCATCGGCCACAATGCCGTGGCGCGCATCAGGCTGGTTCAGGGGGATGTGCCGCGCCCGGCCGTGCGGGAGGCGGCGACGCCTCAAGCCGCGCCCGCCAGTGGCGCCAGCCCTGTTTCCAACCTCGGCGATGTCGGCGATGAAAGGCTGCGCGCCGCACTTGAGGAACTGGCGGCGCAACTGGCGACGAAGCCCGGCCCGCCGCGCATCGGCTGATCCCGGCGCCGGCATGGGGCAGGCATGGGGCAGGCATGGGCCGACGGCGCCTGCCACATGAAAGCGCTGGTTGAATCCGCCGTCGTCGCGGCCTATCTCGCGCAGGCACACTATAGCCCGGATTGCGGGCTGGGGAATGAATTGCGTCGGGAAGGGCCAGCATGAGCACGTTCGAAGATCGGGAAAAGGCTTTCGAGGCGCGCTTCGCGCATGATGCCGACAAGGCGTTCCGTGTCACGGCCCGCCGCAACAGGCTTGCCGGGCTCTGGGCCGCCCAGAAGCTGGGCCTGACCGATGTCGAGGCCGAAGCCTATGCGAAATCCGTCATCCAGGCCGATTTCGAGGAAGCCGGCGATGCCGATGTCGTCCGCAAGCTCATCGGAGACCTGCTGATGCGCGGGATCGAGGTGAGCGAGATCGAAATCCGCGAGATGCTGTCGAAGATGACGGATCAGGCGCGGCATCAGATCGAATCCGAAGGCTGACCCGATGCCGATGACGGCAAGCGAAATCGAAACCGCCATCAAGGCCGCGATTCCCGATGCCGAGGTGCGGCTGACCGACCTTGCCGGGGATGACGACCACTGGGCAGCGCATGTGACTTCGGCAAGCTTTCAGGGCCTGTCGCGCGTGAAGCAGCACCAGATCGTCTATGCGGCCCTTGGCGGCCGCATGGGGGGCGTGCTGCACGCCCTGCAACTTACCACGGCAACCCCGCCCGGCGCGTCCGGGCGCTGAAAGGCCGCGCCGCGAGCCGGGCTTCACCACAAAGGATGAATGGCATGGAATCGACAAGGGATCGTATCGGCGGGATCGTGAAGAGCCACGACGTCGTGCTGTTCATGAAGGGCACGCCGCTTTTCCCGCAATGCGGCTTTTCAAGCCGCGCAATCGCCATTCTCGAGCATCTGGACGTGCCTTTCCACAGCGTCGACGTGCTGCAGGACCAGGACATCCGCCAGGGCATCAAGGACTATGCCGACTGGCCCACCATTCCTCAGCTCTATGTGAAGGGGGAGTTCGTGGGCGGTTCGGACATCATGATGGAAATGTTCGAGGCCGGTGAACTGCAGGCGCTGATGGCCGATTCCGGCATCGGTTCGGGCAGCTGATCTTGCGCATTTTTCCGACCGGGCGGCCCTGACTCTTGGACCAGCCCGCATTCGCCCGGATCTGGCAGGAGACCCTTGCCACGGCCCGCCGCCACGCCGAGATACTCGTGCCCGTGGCGGCGGCCTTCATGTTCCTGCCTCAGCTGATCTTTGGCTGGCGACTGGGGGATGCCACACCGGGCGAACTTTTCCGCGGGGATCGCCTTGCCGGCGACTTTCTCGTCTTCCTGCCGGTGCTGCTGGCTTCCTTCCTCGGCCAGCTCACCATCAGCTTTGTCTCTTTCAATGATGGCACGGCGGGCTTCACCCTTGGGCAACTGCTGCGCCGTTCGGCCCTACTCCTGCTGCCGGCATTCGCTGCATCGCTGATGCAGGCAATCGCCTTCGGCTTCGGCTTCCTTCTCTTCATCCTGCCCGGCATCTGGCTGGTTTCGCGGCTGATTCTGGCCATGCCGATACTTGCATCCGTCCAGCCCGATCCGGTGCTTGCCCTGAAGGAAAGCTGGCGCCTGACATCGGGCAATTCCCTGCGCATCCTCGGCATGATGAGCATGCTGGCCCTTGGCTTTCTACTCATCACCATCGGCATATCGGGCATCGGCGCTGCAATCGGCGTCATCTCAACCATCGCAACCGAGCAGCCGACCGAAGGCTGGGGTGTCGGCCGCTGGATGTTCGAAACCGTGATGGCGGCCGCATCCGCCGTTCTGGGGCTGTTGTGGATCTGCTTCTTCGCGCGGCTGGCCCGCATCCTGTTCGATTCGCGAAAGGCCTGAGGCTCGCATGCGCCCGCAAGTCGTGCTGGTCGTGGCTGCCGCCGACAATGGCGTGATCGGGCGCGATGGCGCCATGCCCTGGCATCTGCCCGCCGATCTCAGGCGCTTTCGCCGGATGACAGTGGGCAAGCCCGTCATCATGGGCCGCAAGACATTCGAGTCCATCGGCAAGCCCCTGCCGGGCCGCCACAATATCGTGCTGACCCGAAGCGGCGACTGGACGGCCGATGGCGTGACCGTTGTCCGGAATCTCGCCGAGGCGATCGCGGCGGCGGGGCTCGACCCACGTGCCCGCGCGCCCGAGATCATGGTGATCGGCGGCGCCGAAATCTACGGCCTCGTGATGCCGGTGGCGACACGCATCGAACTGACGAGAATTCATGTCCGCCCGGAAGGGGATACCGTCTTTCCGGAGCCTGATCCGGCGGCATGGGCTGAGGTTGCGCGCGAGACCCATGCAGCGGAGGGGGGTTTTCCCGCCCATGCCTTCATCACTTTCGTGCGGCGTGATGCCGCCACTGGTCCTGATGGCGCGAAGCCGCTAACGAGCGCGCCATGATACGGATTTCCGGCGATTGCCAGGTGCCCGAGGCACTGAAGGGCGGGGCCGTCGCGCTCGGCAATTTCGATGGTGTTCACTGTGGCCACCAGGCTGTCATCGGGGCTGCCGTGAAGGCGGCGCGCGCGGCCGGACGCCCTGCGCTCGTGGCAACCTTTGATCCCCATCCATCGCGCCACTTCCGGCCCGATACGCCGCCATTTGCCCTGACGCGGATCGACCAGCGACTGGATCTCTTCGCCGAGCTGGGGGTTGATGCGGCTGTCGTCATTCCCTTCGACGCGGGCTTCGCGAGCCTGAGCGCCGAAGCCTTCGGGCAGGACTGGCTGGCCGGACGCCTTGCCCCCTTCCACGTCGTGACTGGCGAGGATTTCACCTTTGGCAAGGGCCGATCGGGCAACACGGCCAGCCTTGCCGAAATGGGCCGCCGCCTCGGCTTTACCGCCGAGGCGCTGTCGCCTGTCACCGATGCAGCAGGTGCCGGGGCGGTGATTTCATCCACCAGAATCCGTGAGGCGCTCGCCGCCGGGGACATGGCTGAAGCCACCCGTCTTCTCAGCCGCCCATTCACCATCCGCATGCCGGTCATCCATGGTGAGAAAAAAGGCCGGACCATCGGCGTTCCCACGATAAACCAGGAACTTGGGCCTTACATGCGGCCGCGATACGGCGTCTATGCCGTGCGCGTGCAGCTGCCCGACGGCAGCCGCCATTCCGGTGTGGCGAGCCTTGGCATCAGGCCGATGTTCGATCCGCCGCGCGAACTGATGGAAACCTGGATCCTCGACTGGTCAGGCGACCTCTACGGACAGGAAGTCGCTGTCGAACTGATCGCCTTTCTGCGGCCCGAACTCTGGTTCGACGGGCTGGAGAGCCTGAAGGTGCAGATCGAGGTGGATGTGGTGATGGCGCGCGAGGCGATCACCCTGAGCCGCACAAGCTGACATCACAAGCCCGGCCATCCCCCGGCCTGCCTTCTTACACTGTCACGCCTTTTCAGGAGGGCGAAGCGGTGGCCCTGGCCGGCTCGGAGCTGACATTTCTGGAAGGGGCGTAGGGGACGGCGGAGAAGGGAAGAATTGTCCGCTTCGCCGACACGGCGCGCCGTACGGGTGCAATCATTCGCGGTCCGATTCCGCTGC
>CAYMZC010000151.1:0-5905 GCA_964394815.1 uncultured Sandaracinobacter sp.
AGTGACTGGAGTTCAGACGTGTACTCTTCCGATCTCCTATACCGCGCTTGGCGTGACCGACCCGACCAGCATCGCGGCCGAGAATGTGCAGACGGCCTATGCGCAGGTCACCCTGTCCAGCTCGCGGGCGATCGAAGTCAGGGCCGGCAGCCAGGGCTTCGGGGCCAGTTCGAACTTCGCCGCGCTCGGGTTCGAGGAAAACCGCTATGGCGCAGACCTCGGTGGCCTGAAGGTGAAGGACATCGATATCGCGACACAGGATGGCGCGACGGCCGCGCTTGCCTCCATCGACGAGGCGCTGAAGTCCATCTCGATCAACCGGGCCGAGCTGGGTGCGGTGCAGAACCGTCTGGAAGCGACGATCAACAACCTGACGAGCTCGAACACCAACATGGTCGCCTCGCGCTCGCGGATCCAGGATGCGGATTTCGCGGCCGAGACGACCGAACTGGCGCGCGGGCAGATCCTCTCGCAGGCAGCCCAGGCGATGCTTGCCCAGGCCAACCAGAGCAAGCAGGGCGTGCTGTCCCTGCTGCGCTGACGCGCCGGCGTTCATCGCGCTTCAGCAGGAAGGGGCGGGCCAGATGGTCCGCCCCTTTTTTGCGTGCGTCCTCCCGCTGGACGGGATTTTGTGGCGCGGATTCTGTGGTCAGGTTTATGGCGGCTGGCCCGGGGCCAAAAAAAGCGCCCATGGCAGGGGGCCATGGGCGTCAGTCTTGCGGAAAGGTCGGGTGGTGGGTTGGCGGGGGATCAGTCTTCGTTCCATCTGCCCAGCAGGCCGCGCAGCTTGTCGAGCGCGACCTTCTTGATCTGGCAGACCCGGGCGGCGCCGACGCCGAGGGTCTGGCCGATCTCCTCAAGGTTCAGTTCCTCGACGAAATAAAGCTGCAGCACCATCGCCTCGCGCTCGGGCAACTGGCTGATGGCGCCCGCAAGCGCCCGCCGCATGTCGCCCGAGTGGAGGACTTCGAAGGCATCCGGATCGTCATCGGCAAACCAGATGCTGTGATCGGAATAGACCTCGTCGATGGATTCATAGCGCAGCCCGCGGGTGGCCGAGATGATGTCCTGAAGCTCGGTGAGGGGGATTTCCATGTGGGCTGCAAGTTCCGGCTCGGTCGGTGCCCGGCCAAGCAGCCCGGAAAGCGCCTCGCGCGCGGCATTGAGGGAACGGCGCTTGCGCAGGGCCGAACGGCACATGGTGGCCTGCTTGCGCAGTGCATCGATCATGGCGCCGCGAACGCGCATCGTGGCATAGGTGGCGAAGGCGGCGTGGCCACGATCCTCGAAGCTGCGTGCGGCCTCGATCAGCGCGACCATGCCGATCTGCACAAGCTCCTCCACGTCCAGCGCTGTCGAGACGCGGCCATGCGTGTGCCAGGCCAGTTTCCTGACCAGACCCAGGTGGTTGCGTATCAGACGCTCAGGGTCTGCCCGGGCCAGTGCTGCCGGGGTGTAGAGGCCCTGGTTCAGGCCGAGGCGTGCATCCATGTCAGTATCCCTCCGGATCGGATGATGGCGCGCCGGCGATCTCGTCCCCGATGACGGAAACGATCTCCAGGGCGCAGCTGTCGGGCAGTTCGGTGAAGGAAAGAACGGGCAGGGCGATTCCCTTCAGAAGCCGGCTGATGGCGTGGCGGGGGCCGGGCTGGCTCACCAGCGCCAGGGCGCCGCCATCGGCGCGATGTATCGCGGCGGCCTCCTTCACGGCTTCTGCCACGCGGGCGGCAAGGCCCGGCTCGAACGGGAAGGCCGCCTGCGGGGAAGCCCGCCACGCGGCAGCGAGAAGCGCTTCAAGGCGTGGCGCGAGCGCCAGGAGCCGCAGCGTTCCGCCATCTGGCAGCAGGGTGGCCACGATCAGCCCGCCGATCTTCTCGCGCACCAGTTCGGCCAGTTCGACCGGATCCTGGCTTCGCGGCAGAACCTGCGCATAGGCGGCCGCGATGCGCGGAAACTCGCGCAGGGAAAGGCCTTCCCCGAGAAGCGCCTGGCACATGGACGCCGTGGTCGCCAGCGGCACGGCCTTGGGGCCGATGCTCTGTGCCAGTTGCGGCAGCCGCGTGCCCAGCGTCTCCAGCAGCGCATGCGCCTCGTCCTGCCCGAAGAGCAGCGGCGCGCGGTCCTTCACAAGCTTGTGAAGGTGGGTGCCGATCACGGTTGCCGGGTCAACCACGGTATAGCCGGCCGCAACTGCGTCCGCTTCCTGCTCGGGCATGATCCACCGGGCGTTGAGCCCGAAGACCGGATCGCGCGTTTCACGGCCTGGTATCGTGGATGTCACGCTGTCCGCTTCCAGCGCCAGCAGGTCGGCCGGCCAGGCCTCGCCCATGCCGGCCGCCTCGCCGCAGATGCCGATGCGATAGGCATGGGGCGGCAGGGCGAGATCGTCCCGCACGCGCACCATGGGCACGACGAATCCCAGTTCCTTCGAAATCTGCCGCCTGATCGCCGTGATGCGCGGCATCAGCGGCGAAGCCCCCTCGACGAGGGCGATCAGCCCGTAACCGATGTCGAGGTTGATTGCCGCCGCCTCGCCGATCTCGGCCCAGTCGAGCGGCGGGTCGGCTGGCTCGGCCACCGTGGCAGGAGAGGCTGTGCCGGCGGTTGCCGGACGGGAAAGCTTCCAGCCCACAAGGCCCGCCACGGCCGCAGCCGGAAGCAGCACCGCCATGGGCATGGAAGGCGCAAGCGACAGCACGCCCAGGATTGCGGCCGCCGGCCACCAGGCCGCCGGGCCGGCGAACTGCTGGCGAAGCTGCTGGTCGAGGCCCTTGTCCTCCGTTGTGCGGGTGACGAGGACGGCCGCCGCGATCGAAAGCAGCAGCGCAGGGATCTGCGCAACCAGTGCATCGCCCACCGAGAGAAGGAGGTAGAGATCGGCTGCCTCACCGAGGCCGAGGCCATGGCTGGTCATGCCGATGATGAGGCCGCCCAGGATGTTGATGGCGAGGATGAGCAGGCCCGCGACGGCATCGCCCTTCACGAACTTCGAGGCGCCATCCATCGATCCGTAGAAGTCGGCTTCGGTTGCGACATCCTGCCGGCGGGCGCGGGCCTCTTCCGGGGTCAGCATTCCGGCATTCAGGTCGGCATCGATCGCCATCTGCTTGCCCGGCAGGGCATCGAGGGTGAACCGCGCCGAGACTTCCGAAACCCGGCCAGCCCCCTTTGCGATCACCGCCATGTTGATGATCATCAGGATGGAGAAGACGATGAGGCCGACGACGAAATTGCCGCCGATGAGCGCCTTGCCGAATGCCTCGATGACCTGGCCGGCCGCGTCCGTTCCCTCATGGCCGGAAACCAGAACCACCCGCGTTGAGGCAACATTGAGCGCAAGGCGGAAAAGCGTGGCGAACAGCAGGACGGTGGGAAAGGTCGAGAAATCAAGCGGCCGACGCGCCTGCAGCACGACCATCAGCATCACCAGCGAAAGCAGGATGTTGGAAACAAAGAAAATGTCGAGAAGGATCGCCGGAACCGGCACCACCATCAGCAGGACAACCGCCAGGATCGCGACAGGCAGCAGGGCCGAAGCCGAGAAGCGGGCGGACCCGGCCCTGAACCTGGACAGACCGGCTTTCAGTTGCGCCGCGCGCTCCATTATTCAGACCCCCAGGTCCGCGAGAAGAAGATAGGCCGCACGCGCGGCCAGACGCGCCCTGCTGTCCCGGATCTGCGCTTCGTCAGGACCGGGGCTGGACAGGACGGGCGGCACAGCCTTGCCGGCACTGGCCGATAGTGCCGGCACATCCGTTCCGCCCAGCTTGCGGGCGAAAAGATCATGCACCTGCTCGAGACTGCGCGCCGTGCCGTCGGGCGCGTAAAAGATGGCGCGGTTGGCGCGGGCTGCTTGTGCCAACAGGCCTGCCGCCGAACGGTCCGGCGTGGTGCGCAGGGCGGAAAGAAAGCCAAGAGCGCCACCAACGCCGAGGAAATGGGCGAGATAGAGTTCCGTGGTGGTCGCCTGCCGGCCAAGACCGCGCGCCAGCGCCTCGCCATTTTCCGCCATATGCTCGGCGGCCATCAGGCTGGCGATGCCCGGATCGGTCCGCAGCGACAGTGCATCGGCACGGCTTGCAGGCGCTATGCCATGGCGCGCGCCATGGCGGCGCAGGGTTTCGAGCCAGGTGGATTCGATGAACTGGAACAGGCCGGTCGCGGAGGATGTTTTTGCCCGTGCCGCCGGATTGAGCCCGGATTCGAGACGCGCGACATGGTAAAGGGCGCCGAAATCCACCCCGGTGCGTTTTGCCGCAGCCTCCAGCGCGGACAGGACGGAAGCTCTTCCCGGCGCCGGTGCGGACATTGCCGACATGCGATGCAGACGATCGAACATGGCAAATGCCTAGCAAGGCGCGTGCCGGGCATGGCCGGAACTGCCTCCGCTTCGGAGCTATTCACAGATAGTGGCGCCGCGACAGACGCGCGGGGCTTGACGAAGGCCCGGCAAGGCCCGACTTACGCTATCATGGACCGTGACCAGTTCCTCTTGAACCCCGCCGCCGCGCTCGGCGCAGCCATCAATCCCGCTTCTGCCGGAGGGGAGGCGCCTGCTGCAGGCTCCCTTGCCAGCAGCCTTGCCAGCCCCCTTGCGGGTCTTGTGCCGATCGTCATCGAGCAGTCGAGCCGCGGTGAGCGTTCATTCGACATCTTCTCGCGGCTGCTGCGCGAACGGATCATCTTCGTGAATGGCCCGATTGAGGATGGAATGGCATCGCTGATCGTGGCCCAGCTTCTTTTCCTGGAGGCGGAAAACCCCAGGAAAGACATCTATATGTACATCAATTCGCCGGGCGGGGTGATCACCTCGGGCATGGCGATCTTCGACACCATGCAGTATATCCGCCCCAAGGTCGGAACAGTCTGCATCGGCCAGGCCGCTTCCATGGGCAGCTTCCTGCTTGCCGCCGGAGAGCCGGGCATGCGGGTTTCGCTCGCCAATGCGCGGATCATGGTGCACCAGCCTTCGGGCGGGGCGCAGGGTCAGGCAACCGACATCGAGATCCAGGCACGCGAAATCATCCGCATCCGCGCCCACATGAACCAGCTCTACGCGAAGTTCACGGGCCAGCCGCTCGAGGTGATCGAGAATGCGATGGAACGCGACAAGTTCATGTCCGCCGAGGAAGCCAAGGCATTCGGCCTGGTGGACGAAGTGATGGAAAAGCGCCCCGTGCCGGCCGACGGCGACCAGAAAGCCGCTTGAGACGCTGCCTGCCAGCGACGCACGTCTTTCCCGCTTTCGCTCTTGCGATAGGGCGAAACTGCGCTAACCTGCCAGGGTGTCAGCGCCACGATGGCGCGCGACCGGAAGAGAGATCATGAGCAAAGTTTCCAGCGGCGACAGCAAAAGCATCCTCTACTGCTCCTTCTGCGGAAAGAGCCAGCATGAGGTGAAGAAGCTGATCGCAGGGCCTACCGTCTTCATCTGTGATGAATGTGTCGAGCTTTGCAACGACATCATCCGCGAGGAAACGAAGAACGCCCTGGTCAAGACGCGGGACGGCGTGCCCACCCCGCGCGAGATCATGAAGGTGCTCGACGATTATGTGATCGGCCAGTCCCAGGCCAAGCGCGTTCTCTCCGTCGCGGTTCACAACCATTACAAGCGCCTCTCCCATGGCGGGAAGGGCGCGGAGGTTGAACTCGCCAAGTCGAACATCCTGCTCGTCGGGCCGACCGGCTGCGGAAAGACGCTGCTTGCCCAGACTCTTGCCCGCATTCTCGACGTGCCCTTCACCATGGCCGACGCCACCACCCTGACCGAAGCCGGCTATGTGGGCGAGGATGTCGAGAACATCATCCTGAAGCTGCTGCAGGCGAGCGACTATAATGTCGAGCGCGCCCAGCGCGGCATCGTCTACATCGACGAGATCGACAAGATCAGCCGCAAGGCCGACAA
>CAYMZC010000152.1:0-5835 GCA_964394815.1 uncultured Sandaracinobacter sp.
GCGCACATCGAGGTTGGTCGGCGCCCATTCGCCGGTCGCGTCATCGAGCAAGCGCACTTCGGCGCCGGGGCCAAGCCGCAGCACCGTGCCCAGATAATGGGCCTGCCCCCCCTCGAGCGTGAGGGACGCACCCGGCGCAAGCGGCTGATCGACGAAAAGGCGGGGAATCTGGCGCATGGAAACTGGCTAGCATGGCGCTTACATGGGTTCCATGGCGCTTACCCTTGCAATCACCGGCGGAACCGGATTCGTCGGCGGCCACACACTGGAACAGGCCGTTGCCCGCGGCCATCGCGTGAAGGCCCTTGCCCGCAGGGCGCAACCCCCGCGCGATGGCGTGGAATGGGTGGCGGGCGATCTTGCCGATCAGGACGCGCTCAACCGCCTGACACGGGGCGCTGATGCGGTGATCCACATCGCCGGCGTCACCAATGCGCCCGACCGCGCCGGCTTCCTTGCCGGCAATGTACAGGGCACGGCCAGTCTCAGGGCGGCAAGCGGGGATCGCCCTTTCGTCCATGTCTCGTCCCTTTCCGCGCGGGAGCCGCGCCTCAGCGCCTATGGCGCATCGAAGCTGCAGTCCGAGCATGTGGCGCGCGGCGCCGGCGGGCCTGTGGCGATCGTCCGGCCGCCAGCCGTCTATGGCCCGGGCGACATGGAATTCCTTGCCCTCTTCCGGGCAGCGCGCACGGGGTTCGTGCCGATACCGGCCCGTGCCCGTGCTTCCATGATCTTCGGCCCCGACCTTGCCGAAGCCCTGGTGGCGCTTGCCGAGGATCTGGCCGGAACCGCTTCCAGCGCCGGGCAAAGCTACGAGATCGACGATGGCGCCGGCGGCCATGCCCAGCCTGACATCGCGAGGGCCATGGCGCGGGCGCTGGGCGTGAATGCAAGGCCCGTGGAACTTCCGGGCGGCCTCATCCGGCTGGGCGCCGCGCTCGACACGGGCGTCAGCCGCATGCTGGGCCGGCAGCCGAAGCTGAGCTTCGACCGCGCCGGCTATTTCGCCCACCCGGACTGGACCGCCGACAGCAGTGCCCTGCGCGCACTCGACATCTGGCACCCTGCGACCGGTCTTGCCGAGGGCATGGCCCTGACGGCCGGCTGGTATCGCGCCAAAGGGCTGCTCGAAGGCCGGCCCTAGCCGATCCTGGCCGGTTTGAGCCGGCCCTCGCCGATCCTGTAACCAAACCCGTCTGCATATTGCCACATTCGCGTGACAAGCGCGGCCCCGACCTTGCATATGGAGCCCATGATGGACCGTGCCGAAACCCTTTCCCGCCTGCTGGACCTGATCGCCCCCTTCAACCGCAAGGGCATCGCGCTGACCGAAGACACCAGCTTCGCCGACGATCTGGAACTGGATTCGCTGACGGTGATGGACCTCGTCGCGAACATCGAGGACGAGTGGGACATCAACATGCCGCTCAACATTCTTCCCGATCTCGAAAGGATCGGCCAGCTTGCCGACGCCGTCGTGAAGCTGAAGGGCTGAGGCCATGACCGATCTTCTCTCCAAGTTCGACGCCTATATCGCCGAGCATCAGGGCCTGCTGGCCACGGGCGTGAACGACCCTTTCGGCGTGGTGATGGAAAAGGTGCTGTCCCCCACGCGCGCCATCATCAACGGGCGCGAGACGATCCTCGTCGGCACCTACAACTACATGGGCATGACCTTCGACCCGGACGTGATCGCAGCCGGCAAGAAGGCGCTGGAAGAGTTCGGGGCAGGCTCCACCGGCAGCCGGGTGCTGAACGGCACCTTCGCGCCGCACATCGCCGTGGAACAGGCGCTGAAGGATTTCTACGGCACCCGTTCGGCGATTGTCTTTTCGACCGGCTACCAGGCCAATCTGGGCATGGTCTCCACGCTTGCAGGCAAGGGTGACTACATCATCCTCGATGCCGACAGCCACGCATCCATCTATGATGGCTGCAAGCTGGGCAATGCCGAGGTCGTGCGCTTCCGCCACAACAATGTCGAGGATCTCGACAAACGGCTGGGCCGCCTGCCGGAAGGGGCCGGCAAGCTGGTCATCCTCGAGGGCGTCTATTCCATGCTGGGCGATGTCGCCCCGCTGCGGGAACTGGTGGCGGTCGCGAAGAAGCATGGCGCCATGACGCTGGTGGACGAAGCCCATGCCATGGGCTTCTTCGGCAAGCATGGCCGCGGCGTCTATGAGGAACTGGACCTCGAGGATGACGTCGATTTCGTCGTCGGCACCTTTTCGAAGTCGGTGGGCACGGTGGGCGGCTTCGCCGTTTCCAACCATCCCAAGTTCGAGATCCTGCGGCTGGTGTGCAACCCCTATCGCTTCACGGCATCGCTGCCGCCAGCCGTTGCCGCAACCGCCGAAGCCTCCATCCGCAAGCTGATGACGGCACGCGAAAAGCGCGACAATCTCTGGGCCGTCTCGCGCAGGCTGCATGCCGGGCTGAAGGATGCCGGCTTCCAGATGGCGACCGGAACACCGGAATCCGCCATCATCGCCGTGCTTCTGCCCGATCAGGTCAGCACGGTCGCCATGTGGCACCAGCTGCTGGAGCATGGCATCTACTGCAACATGAGCCGTCCGCCCGCCACGCCGGCCGGCATCTTCCTTCTGCGCTGTTCGCTCTCGGCGGCGCATACGCTGGCCGATGTCGAGGAGATCGTGCGCCGCTTCATTGCCGCGCGGGAAAGCCTTGCCTCTGTGAAAGCTGCCTGATGGACTCCTTCCCCTACCCCTTTGCCGTCCTGGCGACCGCCCTTGCCCTGTTCGTCTATGTCTGGACCGGCGCCGTCGTGGGCAAGGCGCGCAAGGCCCATGGCGTCAATTATCCGGACACCAGCGGGCCGGATGCCTTCAACCGCATCTGGCGCGCCCACCAGAATACGCTGGAGCAGCTGCCGCTGTTCCTGCCGTCGCTTTGGCTGTTCGCCCTCATCGTCTCCGACCTGTGGGCCGGCGCGCTGGGGCTGGTCTGGTCGATCGGGCGTGTGATCTATGTGAAGGGCTATGCCCGGGCCGCCGAAAAGCGGGAAACCGGCTTTGTCATCGCCATCCTCGCCACGGCCGTGCTGCTGTTCGGCGCGCTGGGCACCACGATCTGGCAGATGCTCGGCCGGTAACGGCCAGCCTTCAGCGGCCCCTGCTTGCTCCCTGCTCCCGCGCCTTCTAGAGGGCGAAAAAAGGGTACAGGGAGCGATCATGGCCACAGGCACCGAAACCGACCAGCCGCTGGAAATCCGGCGGGACCGGCTTGTCATCACCGCGTCATCGCTCGGCACTGTCTTCGAATGGTATGATTTCTTCCTCTATGGAATCCTCGCCGCGCTGATCGGCAAGCTCTTCTTCCCCATTGACAATCCGACTGCGGCGACCCTCGCCAGCCTTGCCACCTTCGGCGCCGGCTTCGGTGTCCGGCCGCTGGGCGCCATGCTGTTCGGCCATTATGGCGACCGCATAGGCCGCAAATACACATTCCTTGTCACCATCACCCTGATGGGCGGGGCAACGGCCGCCATCGGCCTGCTGCCAACCTATGAAAGCGCCGGCCTCTGGGCGCCGGCCCTTCTGGTGCTGCTCAGGCTTCTGCAGGGGCTGGCGCTGGGCGGGGAATATGGCGGCGCCGCCATCTATGTCGGCGAACATGCCCCGAAAAACCGACGCGGCGAATATACCAGCTGGATCCAGATCTCGGTCGTCGGCGGCTTTCTCCTGTGCCTTGTCGTGGTGCTGGCCACACGTGGCCTGATGACGGAAGAGGCGTTCGAAGCCTGGGGCTGGCGCGTTCCCTTCCTTCTCAGCCTGCTGATGCTGGCCATCTCCATCTACATCCGCATGCAATTGTCGGAGAGCCCGGTCTTCCAGGCGATGAAGGCCGCCGGCACGACCGCGAAGAACCCCATCGTCGAGGCCTTCTCCGACCGGGGCAATATCGGCCGCGTGCTCGTCGCCCTGTTCGGTGTGGCCGCCGGGCTCACCGTCATCTATTACACCAGCCAGTTCGGCACCCTCTATTTCCTTACCGGCACAGCCGGCGTCGGGGAGCGCGAGGCCCTCATCTACCTGGCCGCCGGCGCGCTGGTGGCAGCCCCGCTTTACGTCGGCTTCGGCATGCTGTCCGACAGGATCGGCCGCAAGAAACTGCTGCTGGCGGGCTATGCGCTTTCGATGCTGCTGCTCTTCCCGCTGTTCCACATGATGGCCGATGGCGCGAACCCGGCACTGGGGCGCGCCACGGCGCAAAACCCTGTCACGATCGAGCTGCCTGCCTGTGATTTCAATGTCTTCGCCCGCAAGCAGACGGAACCCTGCGCGCTTGCGCTCGGCCTGCTGACGAAGCGCGGCATCGCCTATTCCAAGGTCGAGGCGGACGAAGTTGCGCTGGTGGTGGGCAATGCCCGCATCGAAGGCTTTGACGAAAAGGCCTATCTCGATGCGCTGAAGGTCGCAGGCTATCCGGAAAAGGCCGACCCGGCCGAAAAGCAGCGCTGGAAGATCATCCTTGCCGTCTTCGCCATGGTGGCGCTTTCGGCCATGACCTACGGGCAGGTGGCCGCCATTCTCGTGGAAATGTTCCCGGCCCGAGTCCGCTACACCTCCATGTCGGTGCCCTATCACATCGGCACGGGCTATTTCGGCGGCTTCCTGCCCTTCATCCAGCAGCTGATCGTGGTGAACACGGGCGACCCCTTCGCCGGCCTGTGGTACACGGTGGGCGTGGTGGCCATGGCCTTTGTCGTCACCCTCTTCTTCCTGCCCGAGACGCGCGGCCGCGACATCAGCGCCTGAGCGCAGCGGGGCCGCCTGCCCGGATGGGCAGGTGGCAGCCGGCCCGCTCTGCTGGCAAGACCTGAGGACAGCAAGGGAGGGATATCTGCATGGGCCCGATGGCCGGAATCCGCGTGCTCGACATGAGCCAGATCGTATCCGGCCCGATGGCGGCCGCATGGCTGGTCGACCAGGGGGCCGAATGCATCAAGCTGGAAAGCCCGGCCGGTGACCCGGTGCGCAGCTTCGGCGTGCGCAAGGGCAACATGTCGGCCATCTTCATCAGCGTGAACCGTGGCAAGCGCGGCGAGACGCTCGACCTGAAGAACCCCGCCCATCACCGCCGCTTCGAGGATCTTGTGCGCTGGGCCGATGTGCTGGTGGAGAATTTCCGCCCCGGCACGATGGAGCGTCTTGGCCTCGGCTTCGAGCGCTGTTCGGAATGGAACCCACGCCTCATCTGGTGCTCGATCACCGGCTTCGGCCCCGATGGCCCCTACAGCAACATCCGCGCCTATGATCCGGTAGCGCAGGCAGCCTCGGGCATTGCCGCCACCCAGGCCGATGCCGAAGGCAGGCCCGGCCTTGTCCAGACCCTTATCTGCGACAAGGTAACCGCCCTGACGGCGGCACAGGCCATCACCGCTGCCCTGTTTGCGCGCGAACGCAGCGGCAAGGGGCAGCGGATCGACGTGTCGATGCTCGATTCCGCCATCGCCTTCAATTTCCCCGAGGGGATGTACAACCATGCCTTCGTCGAACCGGCCGACCCCTTCCCCGAATATGGCAGCATGGGCCGCCTGTGGGAGGCGAAGGACGGGCGCGTCAGCCTCGCCAGCCTGCAGGACAGCGAATTCCTCGCCATGCGCGAAGCGCTTGGCCACCCCGAGAGCCTTGCGGACCCCGATTTCGAGACCCAGCCCGGCCGCTTCGCAAAACGCGACGCCCTGATGGCGGCCATTGCAGGCGAAGTGGCAAAACGGACCCGTGACGAACTGATGCAGGGCTTCACCGCCGCCGGCGCCGTGGGCTGCCGCGTGAACAGCCGCGCGGAAGTGCTGGACGACCCGCAGGTCAT
>CAYMZC010000153.1:0-5826 GCA_964394815.1 uncultured Sandaracinobacter sp.
ACTCTTTCCCTACACGACGCTCTTCCGATCTACAACGCTTGCCCTGCATGTCATTGCCGAGGCGCAAAAGGCCGGCGGCATTGCAGCCTTTGTCGATGCCGAGCATGCGCTCGATCCGATCTACGCCCGCAAGCTCGGCGTGGATACCGACAACCTCATCGTTTCCCAGCCCGACACGGGCGAGCAGGCGCTGGAGATCACCGACACGCTCGTGCGCTCCAACGCGATCGACATTCTGGTGGTCGATTCGGTTGCGGCCCTGGTGCCGCGTGCCGAAATCGAGGGCGAGATGGGCGACAGCCATGTCGGCCTGCAGGCCCGCCTGATGAGCCAGGCGCTGCGCAAGCTGACCGGCTCCATTTCGCGCAGCCGGTGCATTGTCATCTTCATCAACCAGGTGCGGATGAAGATCGGCGTGATGTACGGCAACCCGGAAACGACGACGGGCGGGAACGCACTGAAATTCTATGCATCCGTCCGTCTCGACATCCGCCGTACCGGCCAGATCAAGGATCGTGACGACATCATCGGCAACACCACGCGCGTGAAGGTGGTGAAGAACAAGGTGGCTCCGCCGTTCCGCCAGGTCGAGTTCGACATCATGTATGGCAGCGGCATTTCCAAGGTTGGCGAGATCCTCGACCTTGGCGTGAAGGCCGGGCTGGTGGACAAGTCGGGTGCCTGGTTCTCCTATGACAGCACGCGGATCGGGCAGGGGCGCGAGAATGCGAAGAAGTTCCTGCTGGAAAACCCGGAGATGACGGCCCGCATCGAAGCGGCGATCCGGGCCAATGCGGCAGGCGTTTCCGATGCGCTGATGGCCGGCCCTGATCCGGAAGACGATATCTGAGGACTCTGCCTGCCCGGCGATCATGATCGGGTGAGCGGTCCGTTCGGGTAGGAGGCAGGACCCTGTGGGCGGCAGGCGCCGTGCCTGATGGGCATGACGGGGCTGCCGCCAGCCTTCCCGGCCATGTTCTGCATCATGGGTTCGGCTGGCTGCCGGCCCGGTGCCTAGGGGTCTGATCATGGCGGCCCCGGTCCGGGCGGTGAAGTGTGGCCGGTAAAGTCTGGCTGATGAAGTCTGATCTGGGGTAAGCTGGCCCGTGCAGGCTGGCTTTTCAGTGCGGCGGGGCCTCGGTTCCTTGCAGCAATCTGTCTTTTCATGGCCCCCGGGGCGCCATGAGTGGCGCGACAGGGTGGAGTTTATGGCATTTTCATGCTATACAATATCCATCTGGAGCAGGTTCGGCGGATTTTGCCTGAAACCGCAACCGCTTTCCTGCCCAGATGTCGCCAACAGGTGGTGTTTCCCTGGGTCTCGCCGGGTCACCGCCCTGAACAGATGATGTCGTGCGAGACCGGTCTTGCTACTCAACTGCCATGTCTGCCGAAGTGATCCGCCACCCCCCGGCGTGAACCACGTGAAGGCTGGCAGGGCATGACCTGCCCCTTTTGCAGGGGCGGGGTGCAGCCGGTTCTTGCCTTCTCAGAAAGGACCAGTCCAGGCCATGGCAACCAACGCGCTCAGCTTCCAGGTGGGTGACAATGTCGTGTATCCCAAGCACGGCGTCGGCCGCGTGATCGAAATCCAGTCCAGCGAGATCGCAGGCACCAGGCTCGAGCTCTATGTCCTCCGTTTCGACAAGGAGCGCATGACCCTCAAGGTTCCCACTGACAAGGCCGAGACTGTGGGTATGCGGAAGCTTTCCAGCGAAGCCACGCTGAAGGATGCATTGCTGACCCTGAAAGGCAAGCCGCGCGTCAAGCGGATCATGTGGTCGCGTCGCGCGCAGGAATATGAAGCCAAGATCAACTCTGGCGATCTCGTCTGCATTGCAGAGGTCGTGCGTGATCTTCACCGTGCCGAGGACCAGCCCGAGCAGAGCTATTCCGAGCGTCAGATCTTCGAAGCGGCGATCAGCCGCCTGGCCCGTGAAGTGGCGGCGATGAAGAACATCGACGAACCGGCAGCCCAGCGCGAAATCGAAAGCGTGCTGAAGGCCGCCTGACAGGTTCGGACAGCACCGGAACAGTTCCACCGGAATTGAAGGGGCGGCTGGCAGCAATGCCGGCCGCCCTTTTCCGTGCGTGCCGCTCCTTTTCCTGCTTGCATCAGAGAAGGGAGAGGCCGGCCAGTTCCGCTGCAAGGTGCGGCGGCAGGCTGTCTCCGGCCGCCCGGTCCTCCGGCCAGTCGGCCTCTGACAGATAGCGCCAGCCCTGGTGCGCGCGGCAGACGCGCGGCACGACCGGGATTGGGCCGCGCGCCAGCCTGATGATGGCGAAGGCGCCGTCCGCATCCGTTTCCTCCTCCACGCCAAGGATGGGCTGGCGCGCCACGAGCGTGTGGCGAATGATCCAGAAGATGGAGCCGCCCGACAGATCGCGCCGCGGGATACGGCGTGACGTAAGCCTCACATAAGGCCCGTCAGGCCCCTCATGCGTGAAAAGGGCCTGGCGTCTGGCGATGTCTTCCATGGCACTGCAGCCAAAGGCGACGCGGGTCAGGCCGGTCCGTGCCATGCGGCGCTCCTCAGCCGACAAGGCCCGACAGCGTGGCCAGCCCTAGGAAGAGGAGGAAGCCCATCGAATCCGTGACCATGGTGACGAAGACCGATGAGGCGACGGCCGGGTCCACCCCCATGCGCCTGAGGCCGAGCGGCACCATTACGCCGGCAAGCCCGGCGACCATGATGTTGAAGAGAATTGCCGTTGCAATCACCGCGCCAAGAAGAGCATCCGAAAAGATGAGGCCGACACCAAGGCCGAGAAAGACGGCCATGGTAAGCCCGTTCAGAAGCGCGATAAGCGTTTCGCGCCGCACCGTGCGTCCAGTGTTGGCATCGGTCATCTGGCCGGTGGCGAGCGCGCGGACGATGACGGCCATGGTCTGGTTGCCGGTGTTGCCGCCGATGGAAGCGACGATCGGCGAAAGAGCGGCCAGCACCACCATTTTCTCGATCGTCGCGCCAAAAGCCGCGATGATGCTGGATGACAGGATGGCGGTGCCCAGATTGGCAACCAGCCAGCGGATGCGCGCCTTGTAGCTGTCCGCCACCGGCTCGAAGATGTCGCCGTCGCCGGCGCCCGACAGCTTCAATATGTCCTCGCCGGCTTCTTCGGCGATGATGTGGACGATGTCGTCGGCGGTGATGACTCCGGCGAGACGGCCGGCGGAATCGACCACGGCGGCCGAAATCAGCGCATATTTCTGGAACCTGAGGGCGACTTCCTCCTGGTCCATGTCCACCGGGATCAGCGTCTGTTCCCGCTGCATCACATCCGATACCGGCAGCCAGCGCGGCGTGGTGAGCACCCAGGATAGCCGCATCGTGCCGACGGGGCGATGATCCGGCGACACGATGAAAATCTCCCAGAAGTCGGTCACCTCGTTCCCGTCGGAGCGCAGATAGTCGATCACGTCGCCGATGGTGAAATGCTCGGGCACGGCGACGAGCTCGCGCTGCATCAGGCGGCCGGCCGATTCCTCCGGATAGGACAGCGCCGTCTCGATCGCGACGCGGTCGTCGGCGGAAAGCTCGTCGAGCACCGCTTCCTTGTCGGCGGGTGCAAGCTCCTCGATCAGGGCGACGGCATCGTCCGTATCCATCTCGGAAACGGCTTCGGCGACCTGCGATGGCGCCAGTTCGCCCACCACCTCGTCGCGCACCCAGTCGTTCATTTCCGTCAGCACATCGGCCGTGAGATCGGGGCCAAGGGCGACGGCAAGTTCGGCGCGGCGGTCCGAGCCGAGCTGTTCGAAGAGATCGGCGATGTCGGCGGGGTGAAGCGGTTTCACCAGCGCGCGGACTTCGCCGTCATCCTGCTGTTCGAGGGCTGCCTCGATGGCGCGCAGAAAGCTCTGCTGGAGCCGGTTGTCGGCCACAGCCGGACGGTTGATTTCGGTGTCCGCGTCGCTGCTCATCAGTCAGCAGGCTTGGCCCGTGCGGCGAGCGAAGGCAAGGCTTTGCGGCTGCTTTCAGCCCGCCACTCGCGCCGTCTGCAGGAGGATCAGCAGCAGCAGCCCGGCGCCGACGCTTGCCAGAAGCGGCCAAGCGGCCGGAAATCCGCGCTTCCAGCCACCGAGCACGAGGGCGAGCAACGCTTTCAGGAGATTGTTGGCAAGGACCGGAAGCGCCAGAAGCAGGCCGGCCATGCCGGGGGCCAGCGCATTCTTCGGCAAGGCGGTGATGGTGATGAGCGCGGCATCGACATCGGCAAAACCGGTAAGCGTGGCGATGAGGCCCACCCCCATGTCGCCGAACATGGCGGAGGCCCAGCGCGACAGAACCGCCAGCCCGGCAACCAGCGCGACAAGGACGAACGCGGCCTTCAGATCGAGCGGATTGCCCAGATCCACCTGCCCGCCGCCATTGCCGGCGCCCTTGCGCAAGGCGGGCAGGACAGGGATCAGCAATATGGCCCCGGCAGCCAGAAGGACCGGGGCAAGCGTTGCCAGGGCCTGCGGCATCAGCAGCGTGGCGAGCAAGAGGTAGCGCATGGTCATCACGGCGGAAGCAAGCCCGATGCCTGCCACCAGCGCGGGTTCGGCCTCTCCGGCGGCTGGGAGCCGCCTGGCATAGGACGCCGTGACCGCCGTGGACGAGACAAGCCCGCCCGCTGCGGCTGCCGCCAGCAGGCCGCGCCCCGGATCGACCCGGCGGCTGATGACATAGCCAGCAAAACTGAGGCCCGAGACCAGCACGACAAGAAACCACAGCTGCCGCGGGTTCCAGGCATCATAGGGGCCGACATGCCCCGACGGAACAAGCGGCAGGATGACGAGCGAAATGATGGCGAATCGGCTGGCGGCCTCCAGTTCGGCCGGGCTGATACCCCGGATGACTTCGTGAAGGCGTGGCCGCATCGCCAGCAGCAGCACCATCACGGCAGCCGCCGCCAGCGCGCCGGTTGCCTGGCCCGACCCGGCAAGCGCGCCAAGCCCCATGGTGAGAAGCCCGGCTATGGCGCTCGTCGCGCTGTGTTCGCGCGCGTTGCTGGAAAGCACATAGCCCGCCAGAAGCGCCAGCGCCGCGCCGCCCAGGATGACGACGCCAAGTGCCAGCGGCAATTGCACCGCCAGACCGCCTAGCAGTCCGAGAAGCCCGAAGGTGCGAAAGCCGGCGACTCTGTGGCCAGCCGGCTCTGCCCGGGCCGTCCAGCCACGTTCCAGGCCAACGAGAAGCCCGATCGCCAGCGCGAGGGCAAGGGACTGGAGAAGATCCGGCATGATCATGGCCGCACGCTAGCGCCTGCGGCGCTGTGCCCCAAGATCAGACTGCGTTGCTGAACCGGCTGGGACCACCGGCACGATAGCTGTCGAAGCAGGCGGCGATGGCGCGGGCATAGGGCACCGCCTTGTCTGCAAGGCGAAGCACGCTGCCTTCGAGATCGCACAGGCCAGCGGTGATGAAGGGCTTCAGCCGCAATTCCGCAAAGCTGTCCGCCGGCAACTGGGAGAGGTCGGCCGGGCGGCCGCACAATATGTCCTCGATCACGAGGCCGCGTTCGCTGTCTTCCGGGCTGCGCATGACTCCAAGCGTCGCAGCCGGCTGCCCGCTCAGCACGCGCATCTGGTAGCGCCCATTGTTCTTTTCATTCTGGACAATGACACCGGGCAGACAGCTGATCGCCGTTGCCCCGACACCTAGCAGCACATCGGCGGGGTCGTCGGTGAAGCCCTGGAAGTTCCGCCGCAGCCGGCCTTCGCGCGCGGCGATAGCCAGCGGGTCGTCGGGCCTTGCGAAATGGTCGAAGCCGATGGCCTCCATGCCAGCCGCAACCAGCCGGGCATGGCCATCGGCTGCCTGGGCGAAGCGTTCGTCA
>CAYMZC010000154.1:0-5817 GCA_964394815.1 uncultured Sandaracinobacter sp.
TCCATAAGGACATCCGGTAACCCGTCAAACGACATCCGCGCCAGACGGCCCTCGCCGCATGCTTACTCTGGATCTTGGGCTCGAACTCCTTGATGTCGACGATTTCCTGGTAGCGCAACTGGACCGAACGCTTGAGTTCGGAGAACCGCTTCCAGTCGCGCTTCATCGTCTCGACCTTGGCCTCGTCGAACACATCGAGGAACTTGTCGGACGACATCGAGATGTGCAGGCAGCGGCTGAAGGCCTTCAGCCGTTCATAGAAATCATGCCGGATGGCTTCATCGCCAAGCAGCTGCTCGAATTCCTCCATGTCCTTCTTGTTGCGGACGGACTTGAAGAGGTCCCAGAGCTGGTCATGCAGCTGCGGCAGCTTGCGGATTTCTTCCCGGACATCGTGGACGGTCCCGACAAGATCAGCGGCATCGTAGCCCTCGAACGCACTGTAGGTGGTCAGCGCGCTGTCGAGTTCCCCCAGCAGGCCTTCATAGTCGATGATGAAGCCGAACTGCTTCTCGACGCCGTCATCTTCATACAGGCGGTTCACGCGGGCGATGGCCTGCAGGAGGTTGTGCTCCTTCAGGGACTTGCACACATAGAGGACGGTGTTCCGGGGTGCGTCGAAGCCGGTCAGGAGCTTCGAGACCACGATCAGGATTTCAGGGTCACCGGAGCCTTTGAATGCATCGATGATCTGCCGGTTATACTCGTCCTCGGTCTTGTACCTCGCCATCATCTGGTCCCAGAATTTGCGGACCAGATCCTTGGATTCCTTGTCGACCTCCTCGTTGCCCTCGTTGTCGTTGGGCGGCGACATGATGATTTCGCTGGTGACGTGGCCGATCTCGTCCAGCATCTCCTTGAAACGGATGGCTGCGGCCTTGGACGGCGCGACCAGCTGGGCCTTGAACCCGGTGCCCTGCCAGTGCTGGCGGTAGTGCTCCGAGATGTCGAACGCCTTCGCCCGGATCGCCTGGCCGGTCTTCGCCAGCGCATCCATGCGGGAGAACTTCTGTTTGAGATCGGCCTTCTGCTGGTCGGTCAGGCCTTCGCTGATCTTCTCGAACCACTTGTCGATGACGCTGCCCGAGATCTGCTGTTCTACCATCCGGCCTTCGTACAGCAGCGGGACGACAGCCTCGTCGGCCACCGCCTCGTTGATAGCGTATTTGTGGATCAGCCCGCCAAAGGTCGAGAGGGTGTTCTTTTCCTTCTTCAGCAGCGGCGTGCCGGTGAATCCCAGGTAGCAGGCACGGGGCAGCAAGCGCCGCATCTTGGTGGCGAACTGGCTGTGCCCGCCGTATTTCCCGGTCTGGGTACGGTGGCTTTCATCGACCAGGACGAAGATGTTCGCATCGTCGTCGGCATTGGTGCTGTTGCGCAAGGCCGTGTCGAACTTGTTGATGATCGTCGTGATCAGGCCCGCCTTGTGCTCGATCAGCTCCAGCAGGTTGGCGCCGGTGGTCGCGCGCACCGGCTCCATGTCGCAGGACCGGAACGTGTCCTTGATCTGCTTGTCGAGGTCGTCGCGGTCGGTGACGATGATGATCCGGGGGTTGAGGATTTCCTTGTCCAGCGCCAGCGAGCGGCCGAGCATGACCATCGTCAGCGATTTGCCTGACCCTTGCGTGTGCCAGATCACGCCGCCCTTGCGGGCACCGGTGACATCGACCTGCTTGACCCGCTCCACCGCCTTGCGGATGCCGAAGAACTGCTGGTGGCGCGCGACCTTGCGCACGCCCCCGTCAAACACGGTGAAACGGCGGATGAGATCGAGAAGCCGTTCGGGCCGGCACAGAGCGAAGATCGTCCGGTCCTGGGGCGAGATGGCGCGCGGCCCTTCGGCGGCCATCGCCTCGAAATACCGGCGCGCATCGGCGAAATCGCCGGTGAAGATCGCGTCTTTCTCCGCAGCGGTCAGCGCCCGGTTGGCGAAAGGCGCGATTCCCTCGTCGGTGTCCTCTTCATCCCGCCAGGTTCCCCAGAACTTCTGCGGCGTGCCGACCGTGGCGTAGCGCGCTTCAACCCGGTTCGTCGTCAGGAGCAGCTGGGCGAAGTGGAACAGCTGCGGGATCCGGTCTTCGTTCTGATAGCCGATCAGCTGGCTACCGGCCTTCTTCAGGCTCTCCGTCGGGCGCTTGTTTTCGATCACCAGCACCGGGATGCCGTTCACGAAGGCCACGATGTCGCAGCGCTTCGTCTGGGTGCTGCCCGTCCGCTCGACCGCGTATTCGGCCGTCACGTGGAAGGCGTTGTTGGTCGGGTTATCCCAGTCGATGAAGCGGAACGAATAACTCTTGGAATCTCCGTCGATCGTCTTGGTGATCGTCGTGCCGAGCACCAGCGTATCGTAGATATCCTGGTTGGTGCCGCGCAGCCCTTTCATCCGGTCCGGCGTGGGCTTCAGCTTGCGCATTGCCTCGTGCGCATCTTCCAGATCGAAGGGGTATTCGCGCCCCTTGTGGGTGAAGCGGTTGATGCGCATCAAGTTCTCGACGAGGATATCGTCAAGCACGACATTGCGCAGCCGCTGCCCGCGCAGGCGCAGCGCCTCTGCCTGGCTCAGCGGCTGGAAGCCCAGTGCCACCAGCATTTGCAGCGCGGGGATCTGCGACTGGAACTTCTCGGCGGCGTTGAAGCTCATGCGACCTCCTCCACTTTCACCCGCCATTCGCCCGTCAGCAGCTTCTGCATCAGGCCGCGCTTCTGGCGGGTGAGGAGATCAATTTCCGAGACAATGGCGTTGAGTTCTGCCTGAGAGACTTCAACCACCGCAGCGATGGCCGCTTGTTCGGCCGGGTCCATCGGCAGGCGCAATCGGCCTTCCAGAAACCTGCGATTGGTGATGGCGATCGTGTTCTTGGCCCCCTTCTGCACCAGCGGATGCAGGTAGTTGCGAACGGCCAGCGGCGATTCAAACAACGCATCAAGGATTACGCCCAGTTCGCGGGTTGCGGGCGTGAATACCCCGTAGAGTGGGGAGACAATGACTTCCTGCGAAATCTTGCTCTGCTTGATGATGCCGAGAGGAAAATCGCCCGTCGGGCTTTTCGTATAGACGATGTCACCGGGCAGGACGCGGTTGTAATGACCGGTTTCCGCAGCGGCGAAGGACCGGCCCAGATGCTCGATCTGATTGATCAGGCCCTTGTGGACGGAGACGGAAAAGACCTCTTCCGCTCCGGTGCCTTGCAGCCCGTGCTCGGTCAACACGTCGCCCAATGCAACTTCGCGCCATTCACCGGAAAAGCCAGGCAATCGAGACCGGCCGGTGAACAGGTGCGAACGCATCCAGATGCGACGGCGCAGGTTTGCCGCCCGCAGCGCCTCCAGCTTCTCCAGCCCCAAGTCCCATGTGCGCAGGATTTCGGCGATCTTGCGCTGTTCAGGCAGAGGTGGGAGGTGAATAACAAAATCACGAATATCATTAGGGCTTATGTGGGGGACCGCTGTTTCGGTCTTTGCTGTTCGTGCCATTTCGACAAAGCGATGCGACTGAACGATAACAGACAGATAACGCTGGTCGAGCGTCGGTTTTGCTCGGATTCGAGCAACTCGCTGCACCAGCAAGCTCGGGACATCACTTGAGGTAACGACCGCTGCTTTAAGGCCCGATTTCACCCACGTTCGGTCGAGAGCGATGACGATATCTCCCTCTCGCAGCTCGTAACGCACTAGACCGTCGAGTTTGCCTGCGGGCCATCGCTTGGCGTCCTCCCACCGGATTCTGCCTTGGACAACGTTATCTCCTCGCAACAGAGGGACTCCGTCCTCGTCACAGCAATATTCCGCACTTTTGAAAGGATGCCCCGTCAATAGATCGATATGGGGATCCAACTCTGATTGCTGCCACCCCTCAAGCATCGCCGCCCCCCTTCTTCCGGCCCTTGGAGGCCTTCGCGATCCGCTCCAGCTCCGCCAGATCATCGGTCTGCTGAGCGGCTAGCCGCTCGGCTTCCCGACGCTTGCCCTCGAATTCCGCATAGCTCGCATGGGCGATCTGCTCGGCCTTCTTGGCTGAGATACTGCCGGCATTGCGCAGCAGCGGCAGTTCGTTGGACGTGATGAAGGTATCGAGCACGCCTTCCCATTCCGCCAGCCGCATCGTCTGCCGCCGGCTGGCGCGCAGTTCCGCCGTGTCGAGGAACATGGTGACGATCAGGTTGAGTTCCCTGATCTCTGCTTCGCCCAGATAGTTCTTGGCGGTGGTCACATCGCCTTTGCGCACGACAGCGCCCTTCCAGGTCGTCAGCCCCATGTTGGGCGCATCGGGATTGGCGCGCGACTTGATCAGTTCGGCCGCGGTGCCCCCGGCAACCGCGAACAGCATCTTGTTCTGGATCGTCGCGTAAAATTCCTGCGCGGCGCCTGATTTGGGATCGTAATCCTCGCTCAGCGCCAGAATGTCGCGGATCTTCTGGTAAAACCGCGCTTCCGACGCCCGGATATCGCGAATGCGTTCCAGCAGTTCATCGAAATAGTCGTAAGCGGAATCCTTCAGCCGGGCATCGTCCATGACGAAGCCCTTGATGAGGTATTCCCGCAGGACCGTTGTGGCCCATCGGCGGAACTGGGTCGCTCGTGGCGAACGGACGCGGTAACCGACGGCAAGGACGACATCGAGATTGTAGTGATCAACCTGATACGTCTTTCCATCCGAGGCAGTCGTTGCATGGCGTGCAACAACTGAATCCATGGCCAGTTCACCATCCTCGAAAATCGCCTTGATGTGCCGGGAGATGACGGATTTGTCCCGACCAAACAGGTCTGCGATCTGGTTGAGAGACAGCCAAACGGTGCCGCCTACCGCACGAAGCTGGATCTGCGCGGCACCGTCATCGGTGGTGTAAAGGATCAGATCACCCTCAGACATTGACGCCCAGCTCCTTCAGATAGCCGGCCATCTTTGCCCGCACTTCAACCAGTTCGGCCTCGATGCGATTGATGTCCTGCTGCAGGGCGGCAACGTCGATTTCCTCCTCGGCCTCGAAGGTGTCGACATAGCGTGGGATGTTGAGGTTGAAGTCGTTCTCGTTAATCTCCGCAGGGCTGGCGAGGTGGGAATATTTCTCGATTTCCGTGCGGTTGCGGTAGGTCTCCAGAACCTTCACGATATGCGCCTCGTTCATCACGTTCTGGGTCTTGCCCGGCGTGAATTCCTTGCTGGCATCGATGAACAGCACGTCCTTGCGCGCCTCGTTCGCCCCGCCTTGCTCGCGCGATCGGTCAAAGATCAGGATGGCAACCGGAATGCCGGTGGTCGTGAACAGGTTGGCGGGCAGGCCGATCACGGCATCGAGCAGGTTTTCCTCGATCAGGGCCTGCCGGATCCGCCCTTCGGCCCCGCCGCGGAAAAGCACACCGTGGGGAACGATCACCGCAACACGCCCGCTCTGCCGCTTGGCGATCTCGATCATGTGCGTGATGAAGGCGTAATCGCCCTTCGACTTGGGCGGGATGCCGCGCCAGTAGCGATTGAACTGATCGCTGTCGGCGTGCTCGGCGCCCCACTTGTCGAGGCTGAACGGCGGGTTGGCGACGACGACATCGAACTTCATCAGATGATCGCCCTCGACCAGGGCCGGGCTGTTGAGCGTGTCACACCATTCGATGCGCGCGGCATCCTTCGAATGCAGAAACATGTTCATACGGGCCAGCGCCCATGTCGCGCCGTTCACTTCCTGCCCGAACAGGGCGAAGTTGTCCGATCCCACTTCCTGCGCGGCCTGGATCAGCAGCGAGCCGGAACCGCAGGCAGGGTCACAGATCGTGTCCCCCGGCTTTGCGCCAGCCAGCTTGGCCAGCAGGCCCGAAACGGCT
>CAYMZC010000155.1:0-5692 GCA_964394815.1 uncultured Sandaracinobacter sp.
CGGGGAAAATTGGCGCACCCGACACGATTCGAACGTGTGACCTTTGCCTTCGGAGGGCAACGCTCTATCCAGCTGAGCTACGGGTGCAACGAAGGGCGCTACTGACGGCTAAGGGGGCGGCTTGTCAAGCTTTGGCGGCGCCGGCGCGGATTTCCAGCGCCATGCCCGGTTCCAGGCGGGGCAAAAGGTCCAGCATCGCCGCGCGTTCGATCGCGATGCAGCCTTCCGTCGGCCCGCCATCGGGGCGGGACAGGTGCCAGAAGATCGCGCTGCCGGCCCCCGGCTGCACCGGACCGCTGTTGTGGCCAAGCACCAGAATCACGTCATACACATGGTCTTCCCGCCACAGCTGTTCGGCCGAAAAGGGGTGCGGGTGGCACACCGGCCGGTTGTAGGCCGGGTCGCGCACATCGTCGCTCCATCCGTCCCATGGGCGCAGCCAGCGCCAGGGCAGCTTCAGGGCCTGCCCGCCGAAAGCGGAAAGCGGCACACGGTCCGGACGGAGAAGCGCACCCAGGATCGGCCAGCAGCCGATGGGGGACGCGCCATCGCCCTCGCGTTTTTCGTTTGCTGGCACGGCGCCCGCGCGGCCGTGGGTGCAAGGAAAGGCGCGCCCGAAGGCATGCAGGGTGGAAGACCCGATATCAGCCTGAAGCATGGGCTTTTCTTGCGCGCGGCGTCGCCTTCCCGCAAGAGGGTTAACGGGGTTAACCATGATCAGGGGGCATTGAGCCATGAGCACGGACGACGGGCTGAGCCGTTTCGTCGATCTCTCCCGCCCGGACAGTGACGGCTATCCGGCAGACATCGCGCGCTTCGGCCTGGCGGCAGCCGGAGACCCGGAACCCGCCATCTATGACGGCCCCGACGGCCCTGTCGCCCTGCCCTGTTTCGATGTCGGCCTGGTGCTCGCCGGCGCCATTTCCGCCGGCGCCTACACGGCGGGCGTACTCGATTATCTGATCGAGGTGCTGGATGACTGGGAGGTGGCCAAGGAAGATGCCGCGCGCCAGTTCGGCTCGGATTTCGCCCGCTGGCCGGTGCCGCCGCATACCATCCGCATCCGGGCCGTGGCGGGGGCTTCGGCGGGTAGCGTCTGTTCGGCCCTGCTGGCGCTGGCCGTGCAGCGCCGCTTCCTGCCGGTAAAGGGCACGCCCGGCAACATCGCCGGCCCCGATGCCGACCGCACCGACAACCCCTTCTACGATCTGTGGGTGAACCGGCTGGACATTGCCGGCATGCTGGAAACCGACGATCTCGGCGCAGACGTGACGCTGGCCACCCTGCCCTCTCTCCTCAACAGCAAGCGTCTGGCGGAAGCCGCCGCCAGCGCACTCGATACGCCCGGCCCGCAGCCGGAAGGGCGACGCTTTCCCGCGCACCGGCGCTATCTCGCCGACCCGCTGCCGGTCGCGCTCAGTGTCGCGAACCTTGATGGCGTGCCCTTCTGCTACCGGTTCGACGGGCTGGAAGGCGCGCGCTTCGCCACCATGCGCCACGCCGACGCCCTGCGCTTCCTCGTGCATGCGCAAAGCCCGGCCCTGCCGCCTGAGGAAGCCCCCGGCGGCTATCTTTCCGTCACGGGACCGCCCACGGCTGACGCCGGCTTCAACCCCGGCGGGGCCGCCGCCTGGCGGGCGCTTGCCGATTCCGCAGTCGGCAGCGGCGCTTTCCCGGTCGCCTTCGCGCCGCTCAGGCTGCGGAAGGATCCGGATGCCTATCGGTTCGACCTGAAGCAGCGCACGGACCTGGCGCCCGAAAATCCCGATGCCTGGCTGCAACCGGCGCGGATGAGCGCTGGCTTTTCCACCGTGATGGGCGGCATGGCCGGCAGCTTCGACACGGTGGACGGCGGCACGATGAACAACCAGCCCTTCCAGTTCGCCCGCTCCATCCTGACCGGCCCGCTGGGGCGAATGGAAAGCCGCGGCCACCTTGCCCGCAAGGCGCTGCTCATCATCGATCCCTTTCCTGCCGCCCCGCCCGACCCGGTGCGTGAAGGCCGGGTGGAGAGCCACCGTGGCGGCAATGGCCGCCTCGGGCTGGCGGGCGCCCTGCCCCGTCTGGCCCGCGCCTGGATCAACCAGGCGCGTTATGACGCCAACGATCTGGGACTGGCCGCCAGCAGCGATGAATACAGCCGCTTCATGCTTTCCCCCCTGAGGGCGCGCGCGGCGCCCGCCCCCGGTGCCCTGGGGGATACGGCGCTGGGCCAGGCGGCGATTGCAAGCGGCGCGATGGGCGGCTTTGCCGGTTTCCTCGACCGACGCTACCGCCATCATGATTTCCTGCTTGGTCGCCGCAACGCGGAAAATTTCCTGCGCAACTATTTCGCCCTGCCTGCAGGCAACCCGCTGTTCGATGAAGATTGGTGGAGCGGGCGCATGGGGCAGGCGCGCGCAAGATTCGAGACGCTGACAGCCGAAGCCGGAGACGCGCATGAGCGGCTGATCGTCCCTCCGTTGCAGGCGGAGGCCATGGCCACCCTTGCCCATGCAGACAGGGACAGACAGCACTCGGACGAGACACGGCGCAAGCTCTTCGTTCGCCGCTCGCTCGTCGAGCCATCGGCCATATGGCCCGGTGACGAGCGGGTGCGCCCCTTCAACCCGGATTCGATTGCCCATCTTGTGGAAGAGCGCGTGGACGCAATCCTGAAGATTGCCGCGCGTGACATCTTCGGTGCAACCCTGTCACGCCTTCTGGCCTGGCCGCGCCGCGCGATCACGAAACGGATCGCGGCCGGCGCGCTCGATTCCATCCGCAATGGCATTGCCGATCACGGGCTGCGGGACCCGAAGGGCTGATGGCCGCGAGGAAAAGCCGGGGCGCTGCCTAGAGCCTGTGGCCCTGCCGGTCCCGCTTGGTGGCGAGATACTGGAGGTTGTGCGGATTTTCGCCAAAGCTGTGCTGCACCAGCCCGGCCACGGTAACGCCGCCGGCTTCCAGCGCTTCCGATTTCGCGGGGTTGTTCGTCAAGAGCTTTACCCGGCTTACACCCAGCATCCGCAGCATGGCGGCGGCAAGGTCGAAATCCCGCTCCTCCGCACCGAAGCCCAGGCGCAGATTGGCATCCACCGTATCAAATCCCTGGTCCTGCAGCTGATAGGCACGCAGCTTGTTGAGCAGGCCGATGCCCCGCCCTTCCTGCTGGAGATAGAGAAGGATGCCGCCGGTTTCGGCGATGCGCTTTACTGCGGCACGAAGCTGCGGGCCGCAATCGCATTTCAGGCTGCCCAGCACATCGCCCGTCAGGCAGGCGCTGTGCAGGCGGATCAGCGGCTCCGGCCCTGGCTCACCGATCAGCAGCGCCAGATGCTCCGGCCCGCCATCGCTCGGCCGGAAGGCGACAACTTCGGTGTTTTCCGCGCCCTCAAGCGGAAGGCGTGCCCGGCTGACAATGCGCAACCGCTCGGAACGCCGCCATGACAGGATGGCCCCGGCATCGGCGATGATCCGGTCTGGCGCATCGCCTGCTACAGGGCGGGCGAACAGCGCAGGGAGCAGCATCGCGCGTTTGGCAAGCGCCAGCCCGGCAGCTGCGGCCCGTGCATCCGCGCCAAGGTCACGCGTGGGGAAAGGCCCCTTGAAAGGCTGCTCCAGATCGCGCGCCGGATCGGCCGTGCTGATGCTTGCCACAAGATCGAGCCAGGGCATGCGGGTCACGGCCACGGCTTGCGAACCGGCGGCCGGGCGCTGGTTCATGATATGCAGGGTCGCCGCGCGCTCGGGCGTCAGCAGCAGGTCGGCGCGGCCTTCGGCTTCCAGGCGGGCAAGGCTTTCAACCGTTGCCAGTTCGGCCGACAGGATGTCGAGACCGGCAGCGCCATCGGCAATGCGCACGATTTCGCCACGGCGCAGGTCGTCGACGGCGCGGGCGATGGCGAGGTCGGAATCGGGCGCTGTCACAGGTCGAACTCCGCGATCAGGGGCACATGGTCGGATGGGCGTTCCCACCCGCGTGCCGGCACCAGCGTATCAAGGCTGCGGACCGTTCCGGCGAGATCGGGCGAGCACCAGACATGGTCGAGCCTGCGGCCCCGGTTGGAAGCGGCCCAGTCCCGCGCGCGATAGCTCCACCAGGTGAACAGCGGTTCGGGGCGCGGCACGACATGCCGGCCGATATCCATCCAGCCATGGCTGTCCTGAAGCGCTTTCAGGATCTCCACCTCGACCGGCGTATGGCTCACGACATCAAGAAGCGCCTTGTGGTTCCAGACATCCTCCGGATGCGGCGCGATGTTGAAATCGCCAAGCAGGATGGAGGGCTCGGAGAGGCTGCCTGACCAGTCCGTCATGCGGGCGAGGAAATCGAGCTTCTGCCCGAACTTCGGGTTGGCGTCGCGGTCGGGCATGTCTCCGCCGGCCGGCACATAGACATTGTTGAGGATGACGCCGCCCGGCAGGCGCACCGAGATGTGCCGCGCCTCGCCATTGGCCTGCCAGTCTTCCCGCGCGACAGGCTCGACCGGAATTCGTGACAGGATCGCGACCCCATGGTGCATGCGCTGCCCTGCAAGATGGGCGTGCGGGAAACCAAGCCTGCCGAACGCCGCGAGGGGGAAGCTGTTGTCCTCGCACTTGGTTTCCTGAAGGCACAGGATATCGACACGTTGTTCATCGAGCAGGCGTTCGACGAGGTGCGGCCGGGCGCGGACGCTGTTGATGTTCCAGCTGGCGATACGAAGAGACATGGCGGCGGATTAGGCGAAGGAAGGGGCCGAGGTCACGCAGTTATTGCACTGGCGTCTGAGCGAGGCGCGAAGCCGGGCATGGCCGGCCATGGCGCCGAAAGAATTCGGCCCCCGCTCCGGGGGCATGGAGCGGGGGCCTGTTCATGCGTTCGTCACGCAAAACGAAGTTTCGTCTCATCCGGGTAACAGGGGGCAAATCCCGGACGGCGATCACTTCGCTGTTCAGGAAATTAGCCTGATAAGGCTGTCTCATTCCTGAACAGTTTCCATTTCATGCTCAAAGGCCATTTTGTCAAATGGAAACGCCCGTTTCATCGGCCTGACGCAGCCGGATTCGGGTGTGAATCGATCCATAGTGGCTGCAAGACAGGCAAAATCCGCGAAATTCCGCACAACATGACGCCATACACGAGCCTGTGGCAGGCCTTAACGCATGCGGCCCGGAACGCTCGCGCGTTTTCGCGGATCGCGGAAACGGAAGCCCGTATCAGCGACTGGCACGTTGAACTTCGCATTGGCGAGTTCGACGACAGTGAGATTGTTCTGCGCATCAACGACACGCCAGCCCGTGAGCCGCATGCCGCCCGGCGCTGCTCCGTCCGGTTTCAGGAAGAAGGTGATGCGGCCGATGTCCGGGCGCTTGGGATCCTGCGCCAGAACGGCCACCTGCCCCGGAAGCGGGGACTTGTCGGCAGGCAGCACGCGCGCAACCCTGGCCAGATCGGCCTCGGGATCGAGCAGCACGCCGAGCGGCGTCGAGCGCACAGGCCATTGCGAGACCTGCGCCACCTGGTAATCCACAAAGGAAAGCGTCCGTCCGTCCGCCACGACAAGGAAGGATGCCTTGTCGCCATAGTCGAAACGGATGCGGCCTGGCCGCTTCATGATCATGGTGCCCTGCGCCACGCCGCCATTCGCCGCGCGCTGGGTGAAGTCCGCCGTCATGCTGCTGGTCTGCCCCATGGCGCGCTGTACGTCTGCGATGGTGACCGTGGCGC
>CAYMZC010000156.1:0-5478 GCA_964394815.1 uncultured Sandaracinobacter sp.
CCCCTCATGATTCTTGTTCCGGAGCATTCGACACGTGAATAGGCGGGGGATCGCATCCGCCGCCAGCCCGGATACCGCAGCTATTGCATGCGGCGGATTTCCTCCTTCAGCTTCAGCTTCTGCTTTTTCAGTTCGCTGAGCTTCACGGAATCCGGCACCGGGCGGTTCATCTCGGTCGTGATCTGTCCCTCGATCATGGCATGACGGGAATTGAGGGCTTCGAGATGCGAGCTGGCCATGGTGGCGGTTCCTTTCTCTCCAGAAAGCGCCCGGATTCCTGGGCGCAGGGGAAAGTAAATCATGCATTCGTGCCCCTGTCAGCGGGCTGAACAGGAATTTCGCCATGGTCCCGGCCCGGCCGTTTCCATGGCCATATGTGGGGCCGTGCCAGGCGCTTCACCACAAGATGAGGGCCATGGCCGAATCTCTGCCGGGCAAGGGCCAGAAGCCGACTCGGCGGCGGGCCGGCTGCATGTTGACGCGGGCATGGCTTATGGTCATTGGCGCGCAATGTCGGCCCGGCCCGGCGGCGGGCATCCGGCAAGCCATTGCATAGATGGGCAACAGGAACAGGCGGCATTCCATGGATGAAGCGGAACTGAGGGCGCGCCTTCATGCCTTGTCGCAGGAGCATCGCGATCTCGATGCCGCGATCGAGGCGCTATCGCGTTCGGCAACGGTCGATATCCTCCAGATCGCGCGGCTGAAAAAGCGCAAGCTGCGCCTGAAGGACGAGATCGCCCAGATCACCGACCTGCTGATCCCTGACATCATCGCCTGAAGGACTGGCTGAGCAGCTGAGGCCTTCAGCGGGCCAGCAGCGCCTCGATCCGTGCGTGGAAGCCTGCAATGCCCTGCTCCAGCCCGCCCAGCAGCAGATCTGGCACGGCGCCCGATTCCAGGCCACGCTGCCCGGCTTCGGCCGCCATGAAATCCTCCGCGCCGAACACCTTGCCGTCGAGCAGCGCCCAGCTCTTGCGCCAGTGCGCCTCTTCCTCGGGCGTTCCGGGTGGTTGGGGGATGAGCATGAAATCCTCGACCAGCGTTTCCCCGGCCGATTGCGGCATCAGCACCATCAGGTTCACATAATCGGGGCTGGCAATCAGGATTGCGCCGGGCAGCAGCTGATAGGCATAGGTGACGATGCGGCGCAGAGCTGCCCAGTCACTGAAATCAACCCCGGACAGCCCGCCAAGCCGCGCCACGGCAGAGCGCATGTGCGGCCCGATGCTGTCTCCGGCCGAAAGCCCGTCCTCGAAGAAGCGGGCGATGGAATTCCGGTGCAGCCGCTGGACATGATAGCTTTCAAGGAAGGCATCCATCACCAGCTTCCAGTTGGAAGCGACCCTGTGGGTGCGGCGGGCGTAGAGATGCATGCCGCCAAGGCCGAGGGCGTCGAAATCCTCGGCCAGCAGGCCCCGGGCCAGGCTGAAATCGACATCCGCCGAAGGGCCGGGCGCAACCCAGACGAGCCCGCCGGCTTCTGCCGAAACACACTCGACCAGTCCCATCACCGCCTTGTCGAGGCCGGGAAATGTCTCGGGCCGTGGCAGGGCCTTCAGCCGGCCATCGAGGCCATAGGCCCATGCATGATAGGGGCAGAGGATCTGCGACGCCTCCACCGGTTCGGGCGCATCGGCCAGCCGCGTGCCCCGGTGCCGGCAGGCATTCAGAAAGGCCCGCAGCCGCCCTTCCCGATCCCGCAGCAGAAGCAAGGGGAGCCCGAAGCCGTCATGCGTCAGCATCGTTCCGGGCGCTGGCAGCATGGCGGATGGCCCGATCAGGAGGGGCATGCCCCCGAACAGCCTTTCCTTTTCGGCGCGGAAGCGATCCGGGCAGAGATAGGCGCTGGCCGGCACGGTCGAGATTATGGACGTATCGGGCGGCGGCCCGTCACGGCACTGCTCTGCCAGGCGGATCTGGCCGCTGGTTGGCGCGCGGGCCACTGCCGCGCCTTGCGCGTTGGCGAAGGACGCCTTCATACCGGCATGATGCGCCCGGCATCGCCATCAGCGCAAGCCTGTTTCCTTGGGCACGGAAACCGGCCACAAGCAGCCGCATGACAGCATCCGCCAAAGAGGGCCGCGGCTGGGGCGCGGCCATACGCCCCTATCTCGAACGCGGTCCCGTCGGCGCGCTTCTGCTGGGCCTGGCCTCGGGCGCGCCCTTTGCCATGCTGGCCGCAACCCTCACCACGAGGCTTGCCGAATCGGGCATCCAGAAATCCACCGTCACGGCCTTCGCGCTCACCTTCCTGCTCTATAATTTCAAGTTCCTGTGGGCGCCGGTGATAGACAGGGCGCGGCTGCCGCTGCTGGCGGCCGCTATCGGCCAGCGCCGCGCATGGCTGGTGCTGATCGCCATCGGCCTTGCGGCAGGCTTCACCTGGATGGGGGCCGTCGATCCCGTGGCCGATATCGGCCAGATGGTGGCGGCGGCGCTCTTCGTCGCCTTCCTCGGCGCCAGCTTCGATATCGTGATCGACGCCTATCGAATCGAAAGCCTGCGCGAGGACCAGCTGGGCGCGGGGTCGGGGATGAGCCAATATGGCTGGCGGCTAGGCGCCGCAGGCGCGGGCGCCCTCGCCCTGGTGCTTGCAGAGCGTTCTGGCTGGGGGCTTGCCTATGCGGCGGCAGGCCTTTTCGTGCTGCCGGCGCTGGCTGCCGGGCTGCTGCTGGGGGAACCGGCCGCACGGACGGCGGCACTCGCCGCCGAGGCGCTGCAGCCGCTGGGCCACCGGCTGCGGACCGCCTTCATCGCCCCGCTTGCCGATTTCATGAAGCGCCAGGGGGCGGTTCTGGTGCTGCTGTTCGTGATCATTCACAAGATCGGCGATACATTGGCGAACCTCTCGCTCAGGCTGCTGCTGTCCGACCTCGGCTTCACCAAGGATTCGATCGCCGTCTATGACGTCGGCTTCGGGCTTGTGGCCACACTCGTCGGCATCTTCGTCGGCGGGGCCGTCTATGCCCGGCTCGGCATGATGCGCGCCGTCATGCTCTCGCTCGTGCTGATGGCAGTTTCCAACCTCAGCTTCGCCTGGCTTGCAACCATGGGCGCGATCGACTGGGCGCTCGCCGTCACCATCGGCTTCGAGAATTTCTCCAGCGGGGTCGGTGGCGTCGCCGTCGTCGCTTATCTGTCCTGGCTGTGCAACCTGCGCTTCACCGCCACCCAGTTCGCCCTGCTGTCGGCCCTTGCCTCCATCCTGGGGCGCTTCCTTTCGGGCACCACGGCGGGCGGGCTTATCGAGGTGATGGGCTTCGTCAACTTCTACATACTGACGACGGTTCTGGCGGTTCCGGGCATCCTTCTCTTCCGGCTGCTGATGAAGCGCTACGCCCCGCCGCCTGCCGGGGGTGGAAACATGCCCGACAGACTGTCATAATTCGATGTCACAGGCCTCGTCGACAGGCCCGCGCGGGGCCTCGAACGAGGGACGGGACCGCCATGCAGCAGACCGAATCCGCATCCACCGCCATTTGCGCCCGCCGGCTGGCGACATCTCCGCACATTCACCGGCAGGGCCGACTCGACGTGCGGCTCGCCCGGTCGGACGAGGAGATCGCCGCGGCGCAGGCACTGCGCCATGGCATTTTCTATGGCGAAATGGGTGCGCGCGCCGATGCGGCAACCATCGAGGCCGGGCGCGATATCGACCCCTATGACAGCCTGTGCGACCATCTGCTGGTGATCGACCATGAGGGGCCGGAAGGGCCAAGAGTCGTCGGCACCTACCGGTTGCTGCGGCAAGACGTGGCGATGGCGAACAGCGGCTTCTATTCAGCCGGCGAATATGATCTTGGCCCCCTGCTCCGCACGGCGCATCAGGGCGGGCAACTGCTCGAACTGGGCCGGTCGTGCGTTGCGCCTGCCTTTCGCGACAGCCAGACCATCAGCCTGTTGTGGCGCGGCATCGCCAGCTATCTGGCCATGCACGACATCGGCCACATGTTCGGCTGCGCATCCTTCCATGGCACGAACCCCGATGACCATGCCGCAGAGCTGAGCTATCTGTTCCACCATAATCTGGCACCCCCGGACCTGCGGGCACGCGCCCTCGTCCACGAGCCGATGGACCGTCTGCCCGCCGGCAGCTATGATGTGCGTGGAAGCCAGCGCGCCCTGCCGCCCCTGCTGAAAGGCTATCTGCGGGTCGGCGCGATGGTGGGTGACGGCGCCCATATCGACCGGCAGTTCAACACGGTGGACGTGTTCGTGCTGATGCCTGTCGAGCGGATCACGCGCCGCTATCTCGACCGTTTCACCGGAGGTTGCGAACGCTGCTGAAAGACGAGGATGGCCTTGCCGTCGACATCAGGGTGAACCCGCGCGCCCGGCGCATGGTGCTGCGCCTGTGCCCCGATAGCGGCACGGCCCGCGTGACACTTCCGCCGCGCACCTCGCGCGCCGACGCGCAGGCCTTCATCGCCCGCAACCGGGAGTGGATCCGTCTGCAAAGGGAACGGCGCGCGGCGCTGAACCAGCCTTTCGTGCCGGGCCTCGACCTGCCCTTCCGGGGCGGCAGCCTGCTGCTGGCGCAGGGCAGCGGCCGCCTCGCACGGCATGAAGGGGGCCGGCTGCTGGTTCCGGGGGAAGGCAGCCTGTTTGCCGGCCGGGTTCGGCGCTGGCTGACCCGGCAGGCGCTGGTGCTGCTTGAGGCGGAGACCCGCCAGCTGGCGGCATCGGCGGGGCTACGGGTGACTGGCGTGCGCGTGGGCGATTATCGCAGCCGCTGGGGAAGCTGCGCCCGCGACGGACGAATTGCCTATAGCTGGCGGCTGATCCTGGCGCCCGATACGATCCGCGCGGCTCTTGTCGCCCATGAAGTGGCGCATCTGGCTCACCCCAATCATGGCCCGGGCTTCTGGGCGCTGGCGACAGAGCTGCTCGGCACGCCCCACGGCCCGGCGCGCGCCTGGCTGAGGGAACATGGCTCGCGCCTGATGGGTTATGGCGCCGGCGCCTGACCGGCCTGCTGGCGACGTTCCTGGCGGACGGCATCTTCGAGCCAGCGGTCGGTGAGCGGCTCGGGTTCCGGCAGGGCCCCGGTCTGGACGGGCGACTCGGCGCCGGGCGCCAGACTGGGATCGAGCGCGCCAGGATCCAGCGTCTCCCCGCCCTCTCCGAACAATTCGGAACCGGGCACGATGCCATAGGCCTCGGCGTCGGGCTCGCTGCCGTATTCCGGCTGCTCGACCTGGTCTTCGAGATCGGAAATGGCGACACCGCTGAGGGCCTTGGCCATGAAGGCGGAAAATAGCCGTGCAGGCGCCTGTCCGCCCGCCAGCCCGCGGACCGCCTTCGCATCGTCGCGCCCGATCCACACGCCGGCCACGAGTTCGGGCGTGAAGCCGATGAACAGGCCGTCCTTGTTCGAGCTGGTGGTGCCCGTCTTTCCCGCCAGCGGGCGGCCGATCTGCGCCGCCCGGAGATCGGAAGAGCACACGTCTGAACTCCAGTCACTCCGCGAAATCT